>WHSP01000265.1 GCA_009380025.1 Gemmatimonas sp.
CTGGGTGACCTCGCACACTCGCTCCGCACCGCGGGCGGGCAACTCCCGTCGGACAGCTCGATGGGCCTGTCCATGGTCAGGGCGGCCGATCGCGTAGATAACCTGGCTGGATTCCTGGATCGCCAGGACATTGACGATCTGGTCGACGAGGTTGAAGCCTTCGCTCGCCGCCAGCCCGCGGCGTTTCTCGGCGGAGCGTTCGCCCTCGGCGTCATTGGTGCCCGCTTCCTGAAGAGCTCGCGCGGCGGGTCGGTCGAGGAGCGTTACCGTGAGGAATGGAGCAGTCGGGCGAAAGTAGCCGGATCCTCAGGGTCGGCCGGGACAGCCGTCGACCCTTCGATCGCAATCGAACCCGTCGAGCGGTCGATTGGGGAGGAACCTGGCCGGGAGAGACCCATGGGAGGCCCGCTGCACCATCGCGACGAGTCTGACGGCGGCACGGGCAGCTATCGCTGATCGGACACTTGCCGTTGCCGCCGCTCCCGGGCGGTCGGAAGCGAGAGGCGACGGGCGATCGACGACTTGCGACCCGCGTGGACGTGTGACCATCAAGCAGTAGGGAGGAAGCGATGCACGACAGAATCCGCGACTCGGCAGGTTCTCGCGAAAGGGAAGAGGCGCCGCATACTGCCGTCGAGTCGGAGGATCCGGAATCGATCCGAGCAGAGATCGAACGGACCCGGGCTCGGATGAGCCACACGGTAGACGAACTGAGCGAGCGACTGAAGCCGCGGCGGGTCAAGGACGATCTGAAACGAAACCTTCACGACGTCACGATGGGAAAGGCAGAACACATGGCCAGAGCCGCACGACAACGGGTTGATGATACCGGACACAACCTGATGGACAGCATACGGGACAACCCGATCCCGGCCGCAATGGCGGGAATAGGCCTCGGCTGGCTGTTTCTGAACAGCCAGCGAGACCACAACGACCACGTCGAGGCCCGGCAAACCGCGGGTCGCACGAATCCCGGCTACTACGGGACCATTCCGCCTCGGCCTGCGGAAAGTCGGGAAGAAGAGCGAGAGCTCGAGTCCGGGTACGACTACGCGGCTGGTGACGGAGCTCAGCCGGAAGAGGAGGGGGCGAGCCGGATGGGCGAAGTCCGGGACCGTGCCCGCGCCCGAGGTGAGGGCTTGGCGGACCGGGTTCAGGATCGAGCCTCACAGATCAGCCACGAGGCCCACGAGATGTTTGACGATCTTGGCACACGTGCGGATCAGATCGCCAGCGATGCCCGCGCACGAGCGGACAGACTCGACGATCGCCTGGAGGACTCGCCCCTTGCGCTTGGCGCCGCCGCGCTTGCCGTTGGCCTCGCCGTCGGCCTCGGTGCTCCGGCCACCCGACGGGAAGCGACGTTGATGGGCGGGGCCCGCGATCGGCTGATCGATCTTGCCCGCGAAGCGGCTCACGATGCCGTGGATCGAGCAAAGCACGTCGCCGAGAGGGTCGCTGACGAGGCGGAAGCCACGGCTCGTGAGGCGATTCACGAAGAACCGTACGCGTAGCGTAGAAGCTATCGATCGAGGCCCGACTACGGATTCCCGTCAGCTGGCCTCGTCATTCCGGAGAGGCAGGTGTCGCCGTCAGGTTCAACGCCGTCGTTCCTGCGAGTTTGTCCCCGCTCCCCGCAAGCAGTAAGGGAGCGGGGATCCAGTCGCGCCTTTGGTGACCAACCTGGAGTCCCGTTGGGACGCGGGCATCCGCCTGCCCCGTACCGAGCGTAGTGTCGTTGATGCGGGCCAGAGGCCCGCGGTCCCAGGAGGCTGTTCGATTCTTGCTCTTGCCGCTCGACCCATTGGTCGACTCCCCGTCCCGTCAAGCCGAGGCCCTCGGTCAGTCATGCATACGATTATCGAGCCCTTCAAAATCAAGTCGGTGGAGCCGATCCGGCTGACGACCCGCACCGAGCGGGACGAGAAGCTCCGTGAAGCCGGCTATAACGTGTTTCTGCTGGCCGCCGAGGACGTGCTGATCGATCTGCTCACCGATAGCGGAACCGCCGCAATGAGCTCCGAACAGTGGGCGGCCCTGATGCGGGGCGACGAGGCGTACGCGGGGAGTAGCTCGTTCTCCCGCTTCGAGCAGGCCGTCGCAGGCATCTTCGGCTTTCAACACGTTCTACCGACGCACCAGGGTCGGGCTGCCGAGAGGATTCTTTGTTCGGTACTCTGCAAGGAGGGCGATACCATCCCGAACAACACCCACTTCGACACGACGCGGGCCAATGTGGAAGCGGCAGGCGCCCGGGCCGTCGACCTGGTGATCCCGCAAGGTCGAGAGCCGTCCACTCGCCATCCCTTCAAAGGAAACCTCGACGTGGAACGCCTCGTCGGGCTGTTGGGCGAGGTGGGACGGGAACGGATTCCGTTCTGTCTGCTGACGATCACGAACAACTCCGGCGGCGGGCAACCTGTGTCGATGACCAACGTTCGAGAGGTCGCCGCCGTGTGCCGGGAGAACGGGATACCCCTCTACATCGACGCCTGCCGCTTCGCCGAGAACGCGTACTTCATCAAGCTTCGCGAGGAGGGGTTCGCGGAACGCTCGCCCCTCGACATCGCCCGTGAGATGTTCTCATACGCCGACGGCTGCACGATGTCGGCGAAGAAGGATGGCATGGCGAATATTGGTGGCTTCTTCGCGACCAACGACGACGACGTCGCCCGGGATGGGCGAAACCTACTGATCCTGACGGAGGGGTTCCTCACCTACGGCGGCCTCGCCGGGCGCGATCTGGATGCGATCGCGGTCGGGCTCCACGAGGCCTTGCGCGAAGACTATCTGCGCTACCGCATCACTTCGACCGGCTATCTCGGGGACCACCTCGCCGAGCACGGCGTGCCCATCGTCCAACCCCCTGGCGGCCATGCGATCTATATCGATGCGGCAGCCTTCCTTCCACACCTCACGCCGCTCGAACTGCCCGGCCAGGCATTGGTCGTCGAGCTCTACAGGCAGGCAGGCATCCGATCGGTCGAGATCGGGACCGTGATGTTCGGACGACGTGATCCGGAGAATGGCAAGGAGACCGCTGCGCCGCAGGAACTCGTAAGGCTTGCCATCCCTCGCAGAGTCTACACGCAGAGCCACATCGATTACGTCGTCGAGGCCATCCTCGAGGTATGGGAGGCCCGCGAGGACATCGACGGGTATCGGTT
>WHSP01000266.1 GCA_009380025.1 Gemmatimonas sp.
ATGCTCACCCGCCGCAACGACCCTCCCCCTTTTACCAGGGCGGCGCAGGGACACAGAGACCCCTCAGGAGGATCTCCGCGTTCTCGGCGCCTCCGCGGTTCCCCGTCGCTGCGGAATCGGCGTGGCGCGCGGGCTGTCGCCGGGGGTCAAACGTCTCAGGCGGTTCTCGTCGCAACCCCTAGATTGCTCGCGGCGCCTCTCTGGTTCGATCTCGCACTCCGATCCTCCACAGTGCGAGTCGGCTAGTCTCCCACTACCGTGCAAGGCGTTCATCTCCGCACACTTTCCTGGGCAAGGAGCACAAGCATGGAACCTTCAGACCGGAAGTCCGATTCTCCCCGCCCCTACGGGCCCAAGAACAAGCCACCGAAGGATCGCCCCGGCAAACCCGGGGGCGAAACAGACCCGGGACGCCCCCGCAAGCCCAGGGAAGAGCCAGAGATGAAGCGACCGAAGCCGGTTCACAATGGGGATGCCGACTGCGAGATGACGATCAACCTCGAGAGCGCGGGGACGGTCAACATCTACAACTGCCCGCCGGTGATCGAGGGCGGGTCCGGCCCGAGTCCCGAGCCTCAGGGCGAGTGTCCCCCGCCGCCTCGGGCGGAAGGTGCCTGCATCCCGGTGGCTCCCGGCGCCAAGCACAAGTCGGGTCTGAGCAGGAAGCTACAGCCGCTGATCGCAAACAGCTCTGCGCCGAGCGTTTTGGCGGCGACGATCCTGCAGCAGAGCCGCCGATTCTTGCAGGCCCGCGACCCGGGTAACGACCTGGAGGCGTCGGTTTTCGGCGTGCTCGCCAGCCTTCCTCCTCAACTCCAGGACACGCTCTCCTGCGCCGTCGAAACGCTCGACGGGCTGACCAAGAACGAGCGCGACAGCGTCTTCTCCTCGGCGATACTCAGTGTCGACGAAGCCCTCTCCACCACGGTGATCGCGGATAATGTCGTCGCCGAGCTGGAGGAATGGGCTGCCGACGCGGCTCTCGGCGAGGATGGCTGTACCACCGAAGCGCCGGGCCTGCCACGCCCGGTCTTCTCCGTCGTCAACGGCGGCGCCTTCCTGGGCTTCCTGCCCAGCATCTGCCGAGTGAACGGGCTGCGGACGATCTACTTCAATCCCAGCCTGGGACCCGGCGACTATGAACCGGAGGAGTTCGAGCAGGTCTGCACCCCGGAGGTAGTGGACGGCGAAGTCGAGGTCAACTGCGAAGTGCAGACCGAAGATTGTCCCGGGCACCTGCTGGGTGGTGAGGGTGGTGGCTGCCTCCGGGTTCCCGACGTGCGAAACGGCGAGACCGTTGTCTTGGAAGGGATCAACTTCTTCAATATAGATGCGACGGTTGGGCTTCGAGCCAAGGCGCCAGGAACGGCGACGGCTGAAGTCGATGCCTTCGTCTGCGGCGATCAGGAAACGCCCGCTACCGAAGAGAAGAACGGAGTCGAAGTTCCGATCAACGATTGCCGCGTGCAGGATCGATTGACGTTCCAGGTGCCGGATGAGCTCCCACCTGGCATCTACGAGGCGCGAGTCGTCGTGCCCAACGACACGGGTGTCGAAAACACCGATCCTATCTTCAGTTCACCTGAAGTCTTCATTCGGGTCGTGCCTCCTGTCACGGCCGAGTTCCAGATCGCCACGGAAGAGCTGCGCGCCGAAAAGGAGACCTCGCCCGCCTGGTTCGGCTCCGACGAGGTCGGCATTCGGATTCTCTCTGTCCCCATCCTCGCCAACAATACGCTCGGATCGATGAACCGGCTGGACGTTCGGTTCGGCGACGTGGATTCTGGCGAGGTCCGCAGCATGGCCAGCGTGCTGATTCAGGAGAGCGGATTGTCGGGTGTCTCGATCGCCATCATCGGGTTCGAGATCGATTCGGAGAGCGCCTTCGAGAATCAGATCGACAGCTTTACGGATGCCTTCGTCGATATCCTCAAGCAGGTCTGGGATGCGATCAAGGAAGAAGTCGGCGGGGCTGTCGCCGGCATCGTGAAGAAGTTCGGCGTCAAGGGCATCATCGCGATCGTCATCGCCGCCATCATCGCCGTTGCGATCATCGCCCTCGTGGCCCTGTGGGCGCCGGCGGACCTCATCATCGAGGATCATATCGGCCTGTCCGTCCTCGAGCTGGCCACGCTGACGAACGCCAACTTCCCGGCACCGCCAGAGGAGGAGTTCACCTCGACGGGCGGAATCGACGTCAAGGTCGTGCCCGTCAGCAAGGGTGTGCAGTATCGCGAACGCCGCGAGTATCGGAGCGACGACGAGGACAGCGACTATCGCATCACCTTCCGCTACAATCGGCTTTCGTAGCGGCATCCGGCCGGTACGGCTGATGAGCGGTCGCCAGGGGGAGGCACCATCGAATGCCAGATCGAGCAGGTGTTGCCGGGCAGGGGCCGTTTGGCGGCCCTACCCGGCGGCCCTGCTTGCCGATCGCGGTGTAGTCGAATCCTCGAATTCTCGTTAGCGCCTCTTTCTTGGCTTCCTGGAGATAGAGGAAGTCATCCAGATCCTTCCACCCGTTCACGCCAAAACCAAGTTCTTTCCGAACCTCGTCCCAGTCATAGACGCGCCCAGCCTCCAGATCTGCCCGGGCCTCGGTCGCAATCCATCTCAGCTGCGAGGCTCTTCACCAATCGTACAACATGTCCTCGCATGCTCCCGGCAGCCGCGCCACCACCGCGCGAGGTGCCTGACCCAATCCCGACCCCTCGATGGACGGCTGCCCGCAGCTGGGCGAGCTCATCAATAATACGCCCCATCATGCGCTGTAAATCTTCGGAGGCTGCGGGCACCATTCGGCATGGATAGATGTAAGTTGCTCGAGCAAACCCGGTCTTTCCGCTTCTCCCATACGCGGTTTTGAAGGGATCCAACAGAATATAGGATCCACCGAATCCTGCCTCTTTGCCTCGTGTGCTCGCGTAAGCAAAAACACCGCAACCGTCAGATTCGGGGCAAGGAGTCAGCAAGACGTGCCTTCGGCCTTTCTTGTCACCATCCTCGCGGGCATCGGGAGGTAAGAACCAGACTTCACCGGGATAGCGGGTTGGGGTGGCCATTTTTTGTGTGGGAGGGTGAGCAGGGGGGGAAGAGAAAAGGGGGCCGGAGACTTCAAGAATCTCCAGCCCCCTTTTCCCGGGCTTCCGGACCCGCTTACT
>WHSP01000267.1 GCA_009380025.1 Gemmatimonas sp.
GGAGGGGACATTTCTATCCGTCGCTCAAGGGGACATTATCATCCGTGGTCAACAGGTTTGCCTCCGCCCGGATACGAGTTCTCCACTCGCAGGTTTGCAGCTTGGCGGTTTGCCGCTCTTTTTTCTGGTGTCTCTCGTTGGCGCGTGAGTCCAGCCGCTTCACGCCCCGTTGTAATGCCGCCTGTAGGGAGAATTGCCCTCCGCTGGAGCTCGGGTTTGGTCCAAGAGTCCGTGAAGTCCGTGATCTGGACATGCGACCCTTTTTTCCCGCCCTCGCCCTCCTATTTCAACCTTCCGTCAATAAATATCGCAAAGCCTGCCGGCGCGCGCGTGAGACGCATGTGGGAATCACGGACTTCACGGACTTCACGGACCACCGCTCCCTTCTCGAAAGTGGACCGTAATGCACTTATGACACTGAGGCATAATTACTTGCGCCTCTCCGGCGCTGAATCCGCGCTTTCGGAGTCTGCTCCACTGCCGCTTTTGATCAGACCACGTCATCCGGTTTCCGCACCGCCTGCACTTGTCTTTGACGGTCATCGCGATGCCCTCGATAGAGTCTGAGCGGCGGCGATGCGATCGCGGATCGATAACTCTCGCTTGGCGTAGATCATCTGGTTCTTACCTCCGACCTTCCATCGCCCGTCGGCCTGCGCATCGTTCCGCGTCGCGACGTATCCGACGCTCGCCATTCGGTGGGGCACCTGGCGGCTGTTACGCCGATCGCGCAGCCACTCGCCAAAGGTCGTCTCTGCCTGCTCGGCGAGCTCGCCGACGGTGATCGCCTGCGGCCACATCAGCTTGTCGAGCACGTCCGCCAACTCGGCATCCTCGGGAGCCCTCCCGGCGTCGACAACGGTCCAGAACGCCGCGGTCTTTGGTGGCGGCGCCTTGGGATTGAAGCCGGAGAGATCGAGCGAGTGGAGATAGGCGGCAACGTGGCGGTAGCCTCCGGCCTCGTACCAGCGATAGAGTTCGGTCCAGTACGATTCTTCGAAGTCCTCCTTTGTGAGCTCCGTAGCCGCGACGTAGTGCCGCCGATCATCCGCGGGGAGATAGATCCCGTCCGTATGGTTCGAAGTGATCACCACTCCGCAGACGTTGGGTACCGCGTACTCGCGCAGGTGCTTCTCGTCGACACGCAGTACGTCAGGCGGCGCGGCAGTGAAAACCTTCAGATGTTCGTAGAGTCGGTACCGATCGGTGTCCCCGAGATCCCGAGCCTCGGAGACTCGGAGGATCACGGACTTCACGAACCCGGTGAAACGCCCCAATAGCGCATCCGGCCCGACCTCCTGCACATTCCACGGCCCCACGGCCGGGATCACGCCCTGGATGATCGTGTCCTTCCCGGTACCCTGCGGGCCGATCAGCGCGATCGCGTGGTTGATCTTCTCTCCCGGCCTCTGGACCCGATGGGCCAGCCAGTGCACCAAGTGTTCGGCGTAGTCGGGGAAGACCCGGCGTATATGTTCGAGCCAGGGACCGGCCTTCGCCGGATCCCCCGGTTCGATCGATGGGGCGCGATTGAGGTTGAACGTCCTAACGCCGGCGCGATCGATCCAACCGCCCCCGGAGATCAGCCGATCCTCGATCAGCATCGGTTCTCCCGGAATCCACGTCATCTGCTCGACGGCGCGGTTCTGGTCGAGCCAGGTGCTCGCGCGGATCGCTTCCGGGTTTCCATCGTCGCTGAGTCTCGGCTGCCCCTTGCTGTCCAGGAGCGGGACGGGCGAAACGCGCGCGTTGACGCTCGAGGCCGGCCAGAGATCGCCCGTGGGGGCGAAGAGGTAGGAATGCATCGGCATGTAGGCGTAGAAGTCCTCGAGCTGCACGCCCTCCGGGATCGTCTTGCGTTTCTTGGACGATTGCGTACCGGTCTTCTTTCTGCACCTGTTCCCACCAGCGGACGGTGACGCCATTACCTTCGTCGCGCCGTCCAGCGTGAACCGGTTGAACTCGCCCTCTGCGATCGCCTGACCGCCTCGGTCGTTGGCGACGGTCCGGACGTACTCAGCCCGAACCTTGTCGACGATCCCAGGGACGCCTCGGTGTCCTTGCTCGCCAGCCCTCAGAGCGCCAGGACGGCGTCCCGCGTGTGGTCGTAGGCGTTGCCGTCTTCTCGCCTGGCCGCGGCGAGAGCATCGGCGGCTGTCTGCCCGATGCAGCTGCACGGCTCGCCGTCCTCGAGCTCCGCGAACCAGTCCGAGGCCCGTTCTCGGTTCTCCCGGAGCTCCGCTCGGCTTCCCGGCCGCACGTGGCCCGGATCTCTCTTTCCGTTCGCCTGAACACCCGTCAGGCCCTCCACCCATCTCGCGGGCAGCTCCGCCAGGTCGCCGAACGTCGGGATCTCGCCGTCGCTGGCGTCGGTGCCGTCGGGCCGGACCCAGCGGTAGCGCTCCCCCGTATCCTCGTGGATGGAGGGAGGGGCAACCCCGTAGCGGTGGCCGAACCGGACGATCTCGATCCCTGGGCCCGCTTCCGTCGGCCACAGGTCGCGAACCTCGTGCGGGACCCGAAACCAGCGGATCCCGGAGCCGTCACGCCTCGCCGTGCTGTACCACGTCCGCTGCGGGGCGCCCCACCTTTCGCAGAGTGCGAGGAAGGTCTCCTTGCCGAGCTTCCCGTCGTAGCAATCGACGTCCAGGCCGATCACCATCGGCGGTGGACGTAGCGCGATGTTCTCCAGACCCTGAGCGCGCCAGGACGCGAGATCCTCCGGCCCTGGCCAACCGCCTCCATTGCCGGTGAAGCCCTCGGGCGGTGGCTTCTTCTTCCGGGCGGGAAGCGCGAGCGTACCACTCCATCCGGCTTGCCGGTACGCCTCCGCGCGGTCGAAGGGCACCTTTCCGTTGGCGTTGGTGTTCATGCGACCCTCGCCACGGCCGCGGAGAGCAGGTCGCTCGCCTCGCCTTTGGTCAGGTCCGGGCGAACCTTCACCTTCCAGCGCTTCAGCGCCCGGAGCTGCTTCTCGGTCGCCGGCTGGCGCCGCCACCGCGCCTTCGGGTCAGACAGCCTCGTCGCGCCGAGCTTGCGCGCGTAGTCCTCACCTATGCCGGTCGCAAAGCCGAGATCGAGGCCGCTGGCGAGCTCGATCCGATCACCGGAGCGGGCCACGAACGCGGCGCTCCAGTGCTGGAG
>WHSP01000268.1 GCA_009380025.1 Gemmatimonas sp.
GGCGGCGGATTTCGGCTTATCCGGTTCCGCCGAAAGCCAGGACGTTGGCGTTCGGACCGCGGACCTCGATTTCCCGTAGGGCCGATGGGATCAGGGTGGTCTGGATGAACGGATGTCCCTCCATCGTTTCGTACAGCGCATGGACACGGTGGGCACGGATATAGGTGTCCCAGAGTCGGCTCGGTCATTGATCAGTGAGGTCCAGCGTTTCGTATCCGGCCGGGGCGAGGAGCGTGCTCTCGGCAGTCCCCGCATGATGCTCGCAGTTAAGGGGTCGATGCGGGTCATATCGAGGAGGATCGAGGGGCGGATGTGAAAATCGCAGCTCAATCGGGGCATGCTGCTCGGCCCATTGACACGGGTGATGAAAGCAACCGGCCGATCCAAACATCCTCAGGATCCCCAGGTTGGCTCACCCGTCTCGCACGTGGTGCAATCGACACCCAGGCCACGGGTTCACCCTCGAGATACCCAAGGAGTCCGACCGGCACATTCTCCATCACCCGGGGTTCGAGCGCCGCCTTCTTGCTCTTCTTATCTCGTCGCTCGTCCGGATCACCGCGCCAGACCATGCACCAGCAGTTCTTCGGGCCACCGGGGCTCTCGAAGAGCTGCTCCAGATCTCCCCAACGGTCCGTGCCAACGACCCGGAACGTGATTCGGTCCACGACCGTGTCCTCCGGATCTGCGCCAGGTGGTTCGCTGCGACCGCTTGCCACTGACATCCTCCCTCACGGGGTCACTCGGTCCCACAGGTCTCCGTATCGCGTAACGATACCCTGATCGTCCACCTCGAGCTCGGCAGCGAAGCCTCCCCCGCCGCTCTCGTACCGGTAGGTTCCATCGCCAGTGCGCCGATAGCTCTGAGGCAACCGCTCTGCCTCGAAGTCAGGGAATTGGATCCAGACCGCTTCCACGGCGGCCCCGGCTCCAATCCCCAGGTCCAGCCGTCGGATAGGAAGAAGGTTCGTTGACGGAGTGATGGCCAGGTCGATGTCGAGAAGGCCGTCGAACTCGGGCATTCGTTCGCCGTCGCGCGTCCACCGGCTCGAATCGTCCCGCTCGAGCTCGAGCCGGCGCGCGGTCTGTCCGTGATTCGTCTGGACGTGAACTGCCCGAGTCTTCCAGTCTGGATCGCACTGAACGACGTAGTCGACACGATAGGGTCTATCCTCCAGGGTCGTGAGCACGCACCCCTGGATTGCAAAGAAGTCTGGCAGCTCGGTTACGCGGTAGTGCTCGAACGCGACTTGATCCCGCCGCGTCCAGAGCACGTCGCCGAGGAGTAGGGTGGGGAGGGGACGTTCCGAGCTTTGCATTCTCAGATCTTTCGGGAGTATGAATCGAGCGTCCTGCCAATACGGGAGAGTAGGTTGACTCGAGCGCTCCCGAGCATATGCAGCGTGTCCTTTATCCTGCTGAGAAGCTTCCGGGAGCGCGAGCCCTTGGCCCGCGTTCCGCTCAACCACTCACCCCCGTGAGTGCGGGCGAGACGCCCGCGTTCCCAGGGGGTCGCTACCGGAGAACGGACGGACAGGCCGGATGTTCCCCGACGACGCCTCGCCGAGATCTGAATCGGACGGGCCGGCCCTCGAGAGGTCTGCATAGCGCAGGTTCGCCCCTTTCAGGATCGCGCCGTCCATCGCCGCCGAGCGAAGGCTGGCACCGGAGAGATCGGCGTGTGTCAAGTTTGCGCGGACCATGTCAGCCAATTCGAGATCCGCACCCACGGCTGAGGCGTGTGCCAGGTCCGCGCCACGCAGGTGCGCCCCGCGGAGATACGTATGGTCGAGCCGCGCGCCACGGAGGTTCGCGTCGACGAGGCTCGCCCCGTTCAGGGTAGCCTCGGATAGATCAGCCCCGTGCAGGTTCGCCGCTTCGAGGTGCGCGTCTTCCAGATCGGCTCCGCGGAAATCCGCCCCCGGCAACGCGACGCCAAACAGATCCGCGTGACGCAGCGTCGCATTCCTGAGGGAGGGTACGCTCGAGGATCCGGACAGCCCGGCCCTGGCGTTTCGGAGCAGCGCCTCCGACAGCTCGGCGCCTTCCAGGTCGGCTCCGCCGAGGCGTGCGCGGCTCAGATCGGCGCCAGTAAGGAGCGCCCCTCTCAGATTCGCATACTCCAGGTTCGCCCCCGTCAGGTCGGCACCCCGGAGATCCAGACCCGAAAGGTCGGCCCCGGGGAGAACGGCGTACCGGAAGTCGCGACTCTTGCCCGTCGCGATCATGTGAAGAACGTCCGCCCTAGTCAGCGGCGTTCGGAAGCGTCTGGTGGCCAGCTCATTCGTGCCCATCTCGCTCCTCCTTGTGCCGATGCCAAACCCTCCATCGATCGATACCACCTCTATACTAAGATGAGCGGCCCGTCGGTCGAACGGGGTCGGGAGAACTCCGCGATCGAGCGAGGGGCTTCGTCGCCTTCGGGAGCCTGCACCTTAAGGATTTTCCCGACACGCCCGTCAGGGTTTCCCTGAGGCATCGGTCGAAGCCCCGCAGGGCATAGGGGTAGGCATACTACTAAAAAAATAGTGTTGTCCACGGATGATAATGTCCCCTTGAGCGACGGATAGAAATGTCCCCTCTGGCCTAAGTTCTCCGGTCTCACACAGACCGGGAGGATGGGGATGGAGCGGACAGCGATGAGTCGGAAGGAGTTTGATCGAGGGGCGGTCTTTGCGCGGGTGGAGCGGAGGGAGCTGACCCTGAAGGAAGCGGCGGAACTACTCAAGATTTCGTATCGGCAGGCGAGGCGGATGTACAAGCGGTATCGGGCGGAGGGGCCGGCGGGGCTGGTGCATCGCAGCGTGGGATGCGAGTCGAATCGCGCGCGTCCGGGGGGTGAGCGCGAGGGGGTGCTGGAGATCGTACGGGAGCACTATGGAGGCACGCCGAAGCGAGGTCCGGGGCAGCGCTTCGGGCCGACGCTGGTGGCGGAGCACCTGTGGGAGGATGAAGGTGAGGGTGCCGATTTCGACGCTGCGGGACTGGATGATGGAGGCCGGGTTGTGGAGTCGGGTCCGGCGCTCGAGGCCGAAGCCGAAGCGACGGGAGCGGCGGGCGCATTTGGGCGAGCTGGTACAGCTGGACGGGAGCTTTCACGACTGGTTCGAAGGACGAGG
>WHSP01000269.1:0-2837 GCA_009380025.1 Gemmatimonas sp.
ACATCGTAGAAATCCTTCATGCGCGTGTTTGTAACGCCGCGCGTCATCATCGCGTCGAGCTTCTCCGCGATCACGGCTTCCCGCGGATAGACCAGGATCATCGGAGGCGAGTGATCGAGCAGCGTCGGATACATGCTTTTCAGCGGGTCGACGATCATCGCATCGCCGAAACCGACATCGATCTGCATCGGGATGCGCGCACCGGCCAGCCCTGCTTCCACGCGCATGCGCACACCCACCTGCTCGTGGCCTCCGCGGATCTGCTCGGCCCGGATGGAGCCGGGGTCGAACACGATCCCGTCCACCTCGTCGATGGCACAGATCTCCTTCACGACGGAGACGACATCTGAGACATCGTCCGCCTAGACCGAGAAGATCGAGGTCCAGGTAGCGCGCCGCTGGTCCGCCGACCAGAGCCTGAAGAGCATCGCGCCCTTCAACACGAAATGCTCCGCGTGCCTCGAAACACCGAGCCTATACAGGAACCGCTCCGTGGCGAACTCGCCGAGTACGAGCTGGAACTCCGCTTTCCGCTGCCGGGCGAGGTTCTCGAGGCGGGCTCGGACGGACGCGGGCACGTTTGTAGGCTTGCGCTTGCTCACGCGAGGCTCTCCAGATAGGGCATGATGACGCGGGAGACCCGATCTACTCGCGCGAAGCGCCAGACTTCCTCGAGACGCTTGGGATGCTGCGCGTGGAAATCCCTCAGGGCTTCGACCGCGACGTCGATACCGATCTTGTTCCGAAACTTGAAGCAGTCCGCGACGGTCTTCGCCGCACTGAACACGCGCACACGAACCCCTTCTACCAGGTGCTCCTCGACACCTTCCTGTAGCGAAGCACCTGAGAGGTAGACGAGGTGGATGGGTGGATGATCGAGACGAGGACGCCAGGCCTTGCGATCGATCGCCAGCCAGACCTCAAACGGGTTCTGGGTGGTGAGGCCGTGAAACCGCAGGGCTGAGAGGAGGCTAACAACGCCGCCGGGCACGCGAAGCGCCGCCTCCGCCAGGTCCCGCAGCTCCGTTTGGGGTCCGCCCGGCAGCACGTACAGCCCGCGTTCCACGCGCTCGACAACGCCGCGCTCGCGTAGCCGCCGTAGTTGGGTGCGTGTGATACCCGCACGCTCCAGGTCTCGGGAGCGCGCAATGCCCATCCTGCGCAGTACCCGGCGTGCTTTCTTTTCTGGGCGGGGAGTCGTCACAAAACCTCGGCGTTTGATTGCAAATGCCGAGCAATTGTTACACCATGAAGCGCGGGCGTCAAGACGACGCCGACCCGTAGACAACTCAGAGAAGAGTTCCGGGTGATGTTCGCGGGGAGCGCTCGCTTCCCCCGCCTAGTCTTCGGCGAGGAGGTCCGATCGGGCCCCCTCACTCTTATTTCTTCCCTGCACCCGGAGTCAAGCTGTGATTCAACTGCCCCGACCGCGCCTACTCGGCGGCGCGATCGAGATGGTCGCCGCGCCGCCCTCACCGGAACAGGAAGCCGCCTTCGCTGCGCTCGTCCGCCGCGCGGAGCGCATCTGAAAACGGCGGCGTCAATCCGCGCGAGGACAATATCTTCGCGATCACGACGGACGGCCGGAAGGTCGCCCTAGACATGCGCATCCTCGATCCCCGACATGCCAAGAGCACGATCACCATGCGGGTAGACGACGACGTTATCGACTTCTTCAAGCAGAGCGGGGCGGGCCACCAGTCCCGCATGAACGCAGTGCTCCGGGCCTACGTATACGCGCGAAGGGAGAGATCACGATAGGTCGCCCTGGGCGCACGGCCCCACCGGGTGCTTTCCGCCAACGGCCGTTCCGTGATCATCCGCATCACTCTGGCGTGGCGCTGGTGTCGGCCATCTCACAGGTCGGCCAATTGGGATTCCGGCTACTAACCCCCGCTCGAGGCCGTTGCGTTGGCGATCAACGGCTCGATGGTCGTGCTGATCGGCCTCGCCGCCTGTGCCGTCCCGACGCGCAAAGCGCTGGCGACTCAGCTGACGGAGGCGATGTGAGCAGAGGGACAGGAGAGTCCAGCGTTGGGAGGCAAATTACCCCTGGCGACGAGAGCGTCGAACTCGGGAGTTGGGGTTCCGGCAAGCGGTCGATTCGCTGGTCGTCGCGAGCGGCAATCGATGTCTCGTGGTGGCCTCTCCTTCGCGACGCACCTGCTCGGGGCGGGTCCGGCACTCGCACGTGGCAGGAGTCGCCCGGGGAGCGACCCCTCCAGGATCCTTCCCGAGGTCGCTCCGAGATGGCGACCAGCGAACAGACCAACAGCTTCGTTCTCTCGGGTTACTGTGGTCGCAAGTTCACCCGGCGGCGTCGACATCTCGACGGATTTCATGGGCGAGCTCTCGGACTCCGGCCTTCCCCACGAAGGTCTGGCGCTCGGCCGTGTAGTCGCCATGTCCCGTTTCGAATTGCTGAAGAAAGCGGATCATGCCGACTACGCCGAGTTCGCGGCGCAGCGCCTCGACGCCGAGACGGCGAATCTCCTCGAGGGTCGCGGATGTTCCGTCGATCATTCAGCCTTCTCCTTACTCAGTTCGTCGAGCCAGTAAATCGGATTCAACACGCGGATCCGAAGCTGACTTCGATGCCGTTCGCCGCTACGGAGCAGGCGGTCGTCCGTGGTCAGAAACAAATCAGCGCCACCGCGTTCGGCACACGCGATGTGAAGCGCATCGAAGTCCGCGAAGCCGAGCGCTTCCAACTCTTCCGCCCGTGCGATGTCAACGTCCTCCAGGTCGATCGAGTGGTCACAATCCACAAGCATCGCACGTACCCGGCGAAGTCGCTCCTGATCGGCCATTCGACCGATTTCGAAGTTTAAGACACT
>WHSP01000269.1:2847-3098 GCA_009380025.1 Gemmatimonas sp.
GCCTGCCGCGACCCGTTGCAAGACCAGAAGTACCGCCTCAGCTTCGAGACGAATGCGGGCTTGCCGTTGGTCGTCGAAGGGACGGTTGAGACAACAGGCGTCGAGATAGATCGTCAGAAGTGGCTCGGCCAAGGATCAGCGAGTCGACAGGGCGAACGAAAAGCGGCCATCCCGGCAAGATATGGACTCGCCGGTAATCGACAATCTCCTCCGCGCTTTTGAGCGGCCATATCCAAGCCGGCGGGGAGAGG
>WHSP01000026.1:0-38717 GCA_009380025.1 Gemmatimonas sp.
CATGCACTCCATCCGGTCGGGCGGCCAGTGGCCAACTCGGCCTCGACTGGTGTTGGAATGGCCGTACCCGAGGGGCAGCTGCGCCCGGACATATCGACCGTAGAGGCGCTGCTGCGGGCATCTCCTTCGTCGCGCCTTTGCCGGAGGAATTGCAGCACAGAACTTCCTACGAGGCCGCCGTGGTCGCCACATCCGCCCATGCGGAGCTCGCCGCTACTCTGATCTCATTCCTCGCGTCCGACTCCGTGACCTCCGTGGTCGAGAGCCTCGGCTTGGAAC
Source organism: Gemmatimonas sp. (assembly GCA_009380025.1). Classification (GTDB taxonomy): domain Bacteria; phylum Gemmatimonadota; class Gemmatimonadetes; order Longimicrobiales; family Longimicrobiaceae; genus WHSP01. Next base: position 280 of record WHSP01000026.1, read on the forward strand.
GACTGGAGAACAACCAGTAGTGCTTCTCACAAGAAGTCCGACGAGGCATTTCAACGTCGTCCCACGGTCGCTATCCGCTAGTCTCCCTCTCAGTTGCCAGTTGCCAGTTGCCAGTTGCCAGTTGCGGATTGCAACGCTCGACCGGTAACTGGCAACTGGTCACCGCTCACGAGAGTTGCGCTACGATGCTCGAGAGGATCTCCCTGGCGTACTCCCGATCGTAATCGAGCGTCCCCTCCCTGGCGACGACGTCGATCCCGACCATTCCGCTGCCCTTCTGCTCCATGTCGACGGTGACGTCGAGGTCGCCACGGCTGCCCTTGATCTCATGCTCCGTTCTGTCGTCGTCCCACTGCTGGTCTCCTGCGGCGATTTCCATGTCCGCGAAGACGGCACGCGTGGCGGCGGCGGTCTCGTCGAGGCTGGCGTTGACACTCGAGGACACGCCGCGCTCGGAGTAGGCGATCGCAGCACCGGCCCCGGCACCGGCGGCGAGTGCGGCCCCACAAGCCCCCACAATCGCCGTAAACGCCAGCAGCGAGATCCATTTGATCTTCGATCGAATATTCATCCCTCTCATACTCCACTTGAGTTCTGGATCAGTAGTGACCAGGCATAACCGATGCATCGGTCGTGCCCGTCTAAGACATGTAGTTCCAATGAGATATGGTACGCATACCAGCACTCGATTGAACCCGCCTCGAAGGAGGCGAGGGGCGCATCTGGGGCCCAGAATCGGATCCGACCCGTCGCATCAGCCACGACCTTGTCGGGACGAACGGCGGCCGGTAGGTTTTGATAGGATCAGAACTTGTCCGACCTTCTCGTGCTCCTCTCTTCATGATGACCACTCTGTTCCTGGCATGCGCCGGGCTGGGTGCATCCGTCCTGGTTCTCCAGATCCTTCTAAGCGCCGTCGGCCTGGATCACGGCCACTCTTCTCTCGACGTGGGGCTACACGGCGGCGATGCGGGGCTGGATGAGGGACTATCGCTACTAAGCGTTCGATCGGTTGCGGCCGGGGTAGCGTTCTTCGGACTGGGCGGGCTGGCGGCGATGGCCATCGGGTTGGCGGGTCCCATCGCGGTGCTCGTCGCGCTCCTACCCGGGGTCGCGGCCTTGGCCGGTACGGCCGTGCTCATGCGCCAGCTTGTTCGGTTGGAGAGCAGCGGCACGATCCGGATCGAGCGCGCGGTTGGCGCTGCCGGCACCGTCTATCTCACGATCCCGGGCGGTCACGACGGTCCCGGCAAGGTTCATCTGACACTTCAAGGGCGTACGGTCGAGCTCCAGGCCGTTTCGCCTGATGGTTCACCGATCCCGACAGGCGCGCCCGTGGTCGTCGTCTCGGTCATCGACTCCGACACCGTCGAGGTCATACCCACCTCCCTCATTGAAGAGGTCCTGGAATGAGCAGCCTCAACGCAATCGCCCTCCTTCAAGTAAGTCCCACATTGGAAATGCTTCCGCTGTTGGCGGCCGGGCTGACCGCCCTGGTTTTGCTGAGCATCGTGATGCTCTTCGTGAGCCGGTACAAGCGGTGCCCGGCGAACCAGGTCCTGGTGATCTCCGGGCGGGTCGGCGTGGGTCAATCCGCACGCTGTCTGAGTGGGGGCGGCGCCTTCGTGTGGCCCGTCATCCAGCAGTACGACTTCCTCTCGCTCCTGCCGCTGACCGTCGACGTCAACCTCACGGATGCGCTCTCCTACGAGAACATTCGGGTCCGCGTACCCTCGGTTTTCACGGTGGCGATCGGAACGACGCCGGAGGTGCAGCAGAACGCGGCGACCCGTCTCCTGAGCCTGTCACAGGACGACATCAAGAGCCAGGCGGCGGACATCATCTTCGGGCAGATGCGGCAGGTGATCGCCTCGATGCGGATCGAAGAGATCAATCGGGACCGGGACGCGTTCCAGGCGCATATCCAGAGCGCGCTCGAGCCGGAACTGAAGAAGATTGGGCTGGTCCTTCTGAACGTGAACATCAAGGACCTCGGGGACGAATCCGGCTACATCGAAGCGATCGGGCGAAAGGCGGCGGCGGAGGCGGTGCAGAAGGCCCGCGGTGACGTGGCCGAGGAGGAGAAGCTGGGCGAGATTCGGGTTGCGAACGCGGAGCAGGAGCGGACGATCCAGGTCGCGAGCGCGCACAAGTTGCGGGAGATCGGGGTGAAGGAGGCGGAGCGCGACCAGGCGGTGCGGGTTGCGGAACTGGAGAAGGAAACGGCGATCGCCGAGCAGCGGGCCGACTACGAACGGGATGCAGAGATCGCCACGGCCGAGCGGGAGAAGCGGATCGCCGTAGCGGCTGCGAACGCGCAGGCAATCGAGGGCGAGGCACAATCGGAGCAGCTGCGGCGCGTGGCAGTCGCGGGCGCGAATGCAGAAGCGATCGAAGGGGAGGCGCTGGCCCAGGCGAAGGTCGCCGCGGCCGAAGCGGAGCTCCAGGTGCGGCGTGCCGAGGCGTACGAACACGGCGAGACACGGAAGCGAGTCGCCGAGGCGGCCGTCGAGGAAGCGCAGAACCGCGCACTGGCCAAGGCCGCGCTCGCCGAGGCCGAGCGAGTCGAGGCGGAGCAACGCGCGGAACTCGAGGCCCCCGCCAGGGCCGAGAAAGCGAAGCGGGTGGTCGAGGCCGAGGCCGAGGGTGAGAGCCGCCGAATCGAAGCCGAGGCCGAGGCGGCAGCGACGCTCGCTCGCCTCCGCGCCGAAGCTCAAGGCGAATTCGAAAAGCTCGCGAAGAAGGGCGAGGGCTTGAAGGCGATCGTCGATGCCTGCGGCGGTGCGGAGGAAGCATACCACCTCCTGATGATCGAGCACCTAGACCAACTCGCCGAGACCGCCGCACAGGCAATCGCGAACGTCAAGTTCGACAAGGTGGTCGTCTGGGAGGGTGGAAGCGCCAACGGCAACGGTGTCGAACACAGCGGCGCTGCCCGCTTCGTCCGGGATCTCGCCGGCGTCTTCCCACCCGTCCTGGAAGTCATGAAGGAGATCGGCGGCATTCAGTTGCCCAACGGCGTCCTGCAGTTCGCGACCGACGATCAGGCAGCTGACCGCACGTCCGCCAAGCCGTCGCGGAAGACCGTCAAAGTGCCGGAGATCGCCACCGGAGCACCAGATTCGACCGTTGCCACGAGCCCGGCGGCCTCATCGAAACCGAACGAGGAATAGGTCCGACGACAGGAAGGTTCACGCGAAGGCGTGATGGTCGGGGACTTTCCTCCCTGTAGACGCCCGCGCTCCCAGGGGATCTCGCATGGTTCTGCACTACTTTGCTTCGCGGGGAAGACCCCTGGACGGTCAGGGATCGAGGTAGGGGCGGAGCGTATCGAGGTCGACCGGCTTGACGAGGTGGGCGTCGAAGCCCGCAGCTCGGGAGCGGGCGCGGTCCGACGGTTGCCCGTAGCCGGTCACGGCCACGAGCCGGATCCCATCCGGTCGAGCGCGGCGGAGGCGGCGGGCGAGCTCGTAGCCGTCCATGCCCGGAAGTCCGATATCGATGAGTGCGATGCTCGGATCGATCCTGGCGGCGAGCTCGAGGGCCGACGGGCCGTCGCCGGCGCCGTCGACCTGGTAGCCGAGGAGTGAGAGGAGGCTACAGAGACTTTTGCGCGCATCGTCATTGTCATCGACGATGAGGATACTGCTCGTCGGGTCTGCGTCCATCGAGTGTGCGGTGGGATCGATGATGGCGTGACGAATCCGGCCCGACGACCTGCCGGTCGCGGCCGGTAGCTCGGTAATCACGGCCGTCCCCTTGCCGGGTCCGGCGCTCTCTGCGCGCACCGTGCCGCCGTGGAGCGTGATGAGGTTACGAACGATCGTCAGCCCGAGACCGAGACCGCTCTGCGCACGATCCACAGGCTGAGGACGCTGCACGAACAGGTCGAAGACACGTTCGAGCATTTCCGGCTCGATCCCCTCGCCTTCGTCCCGAACCTGCACGATGATCCTCTCACCGATCCGCGCGGCCCCGAAGTAGACTTCCTTCCCTGCCTCGCTGTACTTGGCCGCGTTCGTGAGCAGGTTGGCGAAAGCCTGGACGAGACGTGAGGGGTCGGCGTGGACGGAAAGGCCGCGTCGCGCGATGTCGGTTTGGAGTATCTGCTGCTTGAGCTGGAACAGCGGTCGAGCGATCTCCGCCGCGCGTGCCGCGATCACCGCGAACTCGGTTCGCTCCAGGTTCAACTCGACCTTTCCACGCGTGATGCGCGAGATGTCGAGCAGGTCGTCGACAAGGCGACGCAGGTGCGCGACCTGCCGATCGATCAGCTCGAGCTCCCGGTCATCGTACCCCTTACCGCGGAGGACCTCCAGGGCCGTGACGATCGGCGAAAGGGGGTTGCGGAGCTCATGGCCCAGCATCGCCATGAACTCATCCTTGTCGTGCGAGTTGATCTCGGCACGTCTCGCGGCCTCCTGGTGCGCACGAGACTCGGTCACGTCCTCGCAGACGATCAGGGCCACTTCGGCCCCGGCCTCCCCGGCCACTCTCGTCGTCTCCTTCACCCAGATCATGCGTCCTTCCTTGCAAACCTTTCGAAAGGAGATCGTGCGTACGGCCCCGGGACCCTCGAAACACGCCTCCAGGTGCTCGCGGACCTGCTCCTGGTCCTGGGAATGGACGACGCTCAGCACGCTGTGGCCCACCAGGTCTGCTTCCGCATAGCCGAGATGTTCCAGCGCGAAATGGTTTACGCTCTGGACGATCCCCGCCCGGTCCACCGTAAAGAACATGGACGGCGTGTGATCATAGAAGAGCCGAAATCGGCTCTCACTCCTGCGTAGCTCCGCCTCCGTCTCCGCTCCCGCGCGCAAGAGGTCCAGCTTCATCAAGGCCAGTCCGACGAGTTTTGCCGCAGTTTCGACGAACTCGAGCTCCACCGCACTCCAGCCACAGTCTTTCCGGACCCGATTGAGGACGAGAACGTACGAACCGTCCTGACGCGGGCGAAACGGATACCAGAGGAGACGGCGGATCGCCATCTCGCCATGGAGGAGGGTGTCCGCGCCGTCCCGAATGAGCAGGGGGTGGACCGAATCACGGCTGCTCTCGAGCGGCTGACCGGATTCAACGATCGCCTGAGCAGCCGAGCTGAAGAGATGGAGCGGATAGGTGTCGTTCGTGGGCGTGACGTCCGGTTGGATCCACTCGCAGAGGCCCACCGCGACATGCTCGGAGAGTCGAACATCGTAGATGAGGGCGCGGTCGGCGTCGACCGCCGGCCCTACGATATCGACGAGGTCCTGGAGCGCACCGGGCGTACTATCGCCCTTCAGAATCGCCTCGGAGAGGCGGTTCACGGCCCGCGAGAGATCGAACCGGCGGGCGTGGGATGCTGGGGTCATACCGTGCGCGCAAGGGGAGGTCGACAACCGGCCGGAAAATTTTCGAATCACCCACGATATTGCACCTATTCACACACCTCGGCAACCCGGGCGATCGCGCGTCACCCCGTTGGCGGTTTGCCCCAGGGTCTCCCAATTGCCGCGGGGCCTGGTCCACGATTATCGTACTCAATGTTCAGCCCGTGCCTACCCATCGATGCGGAGGTGTTTCATGTCGCCCGCCCACCCCTGCCGGACTCGCTGGATACCGCTCCTGCTCGCGCTCGTTGCCTCCGGTTGCGTCGAGGTTGCGTTGGAGGGCCCGCAGAGCTTCGAGAGTGTCCAGCAGCTCGCCGAGTCCACGCTCTCGCAGATCGAGGGTGATTTGACCGTACCCGGACTCCAGGCGCAGGTCGAGGTGATTCGGGACCAATGGGGCATCCCCCACATCTACGCCCAGAATACCGAAGACCTGTTCTTCGCCCAGGGCTACGTCATGGCGCAGGATCGGCTCTGGCAGATGGAGATGTGGCGGCGGTGGCACGAAGGGAAGCTGGCGGAGGTCTTCGGTGCCGAGGCGTTCGACTACGATCTTCGCACTCGCCTGATGATGTTCCGGGGCCCCTGGGACGAGTCGGAGTTCACCAGCTACCACCCCGAGGGTGAGGGCATTTTCACGGCCTACGCCAACGGGGTGAATGCATTCATCGAACAGAACGCGAATAACCTTCCGGTCGAGTTCCAACTGACCGGTGTCCGACCGGATCCGTGGACGGCGCAGACCGTGCTCCTGCGCTGGGCGCAGATCGCCCTCTCGAGTGTGCGCGGCCACGCCATCAACGAGATTCAGCTGGCGATGAACGTGGCCCGACTCGGCCTGGAGGAGGCGAATCAGCGTGCGGCGCCCGACCCCTGGGATGACCTCGTCATCCCGGAGGGCCTCGACTTGAGCGTTTTCACTGATGAGGTGCTCGAGGCGGCGCGGCGCGGCGACGGCGACCCATTCGCGGGGGGCCTACCGGCACTCGAGATCGTCGAACCGTACCGGGATCTGGTCCCCGAACTGCGGACAGCCCAGGTACAGAGCGGCTGGGATCCGGCCGATGCCGGGAGCAACAACTGGGTGATGAGCGGCGAACGCAGCCCGACCGGCGTCCCGATTCTCGCCAACGACCCGCACCGGCGCATCGAGATGCCGGCTCTACGCTATTTCGTCCACCTCAACGCACCGGATTGGAACGTGTTCGGCGGGGGGGAACCGCCGTTCGTCGGCACGGACGCGGGCAACAACGAGCGGATGGCCTGGGGGTTCACTTTTGCGGGGACGGACATGGTAGACCTCTACGTCGAGGAGCTCCACCCGAGCGAACCGAACCGGGTGCGGTGGGAGGACGACTGGGAGGAGCTCACCGTCATCACCGAGGAGATCCAGGTCAAAGGCGAGCCGACGCCGCGCACCGTGGAGCTCAAGTTCAGCCGCCACGGTCCGATCTTTTACGAGGATCTCGAGCGACGGGTAGCGTTCGCAGTACGTTCGGTCGTACAGGAGCCGGGCACCGCAGCGTACAAGGGAAGCTTCAGGTTGGCGCAGGCCGAGAGCTGCGCGGACTTCCATGAACGGGCGATGGCCTGGATGGTTCCGACGCACAACCTGATTTGCGGCGACGCGGACGGGAACATCGCGTTCCAGATCACCGGGCTCACCCCCGACCGTGACGGCTGGAACGGACGCCTCCCCGTCCCCGGCGATGGGCGCTACGAGTGGACTGGCTTCCGGAGCGATCTCCCGCGCGAGATGAACCCGGAGCGTGGCTACATCGTCACGGCCAACGACAACAGCCATCCGCCCGACTTCGAGGGACGCCCGGTCTTCTACCACTCGTCCCGCGGCGTCGAGACCGCGCGCATCACGAGACTCCATCAGCTCCTCGGACAGGGTGGCCCACTGTCGCTGGAGGATCACAAGGAGATCCAGCACGACAACTACATCCTTCAGGCCGGACACGACATTCCGCTCTTCCGCGGCTGGACTTCCGCCGACCCCGAAATCGAGCACGCCCGGGACATGGTCGCGAACTGGGACGGTGTGCTCGAGAAGGAGAGCGCGGCGGCCGCCGTCTACTCACGTTGGGATGAGGCCGTGGAAGACGAGGCCCGGGAACCGGACGTAGCCCCCGCCGAGCGTCAGGCTCTGATGGAGGCCGGTCTGGGGGCTGCTCTGGGACAGCTGGAGCGTGAACAGGGCACGGAACCCTCCCAGTGGCGCTATGGGAGGATCAACGAGAGCGAGCTACCGCACATGTTCGTGCGTTCCTTCGATCTCCCCCCCGTCGAACGAGGTGGCGCGGGTGGCGCGGTCAACGCGAACGGCGCGAACTTCCGACGGATCATCGACCTATCGGAAATCGACAACTCAGTGTGGACGAACGCTCCGGGTCAATCGACCCAGCCGGGAAGCCCCTTCTACGGCAACACTCGAGAGCAGCTGGGCAACGGGGAGTACCTGCCCATCCTGTTCAGCCGGGAGGCGGTCGAGGGCGGCGCGACGTATACGTTGATGCTGCGGCCGGAGGAGTGACGGGGTCTCACACGGGGGCGCGGAGCAGCGGAGGCACGGAAAAATGCGAATCGCCGATGAGATCGAGGAGGCTTCCTCGGCGAGGAGCCAACAGATATCAAACTTCGAGATCTTCGCGTCTCCGCCCGAAACCTGTTCAGTGCGTGCTGGTCGGGCGAGCGGACAGGGCCAGGTCACGGGTACGTTACAATTCGGTAGCAGCTCCGCCCGTGGGCTCGGCGCGTCGTTGACACTACGTCGGGGCCGGGAGAAGGTGGAGGGAGTGTGCCTCTCCCATTCTCGCGGAGGTGATCCGTGCTCAGTCGGACGCTTCGATATGTGCATCTTCTGCTGGCCGGCTTCGCGGTCTCCTTCCCAGGTGGCCTGAGCGGACAATCGGTGAAGGATCGTGCCCTGATCCTGGTGATCGACGGTCTCCGGCCGGACTACATCACTCCGGAGCTGATGCCCCGGCTCGATGCCCTCGCCGAGAGCGGCGTTCGCGGCCTTCGCCACCACGCGGTCTTCCCGACGGTCACGAGGGTGAACTCGCCGTCGATCTTCACCGGCCGTCTGCCGAGCGGACATGGCCTCCTCGGGAACACCGTCTACGTGCCCGCGGCAGATCCGAACGGCACGCTCAGCGCCGCGGACCTCGAGGACCTGAGGGTGATTGAACAGGCCTCCGAAGGCCGCCTGCTGACCGCCCCCTCCCTCGCCGAGTTGCTCGAGGAACAGGAACTCGTCTTTTTCGCGGCGTCTTCCGGGTCGGAGGGTTCGGGCCTGCTGATGAACCATCGCGGCGCGGGAGCCGGTCTGGTTCATCACGCTTTCGCCCTCCCCTCGACGCTAGAGCCGACCGTCACTTCACTGCTCGGCCCCGTACCGGAAATGCCGGAGGGCTCGCCAGGGATTCCTCTCGTCGCGAGGGCTGTCGACGCGCTGCTGCGAATCGGCGTCGACCGCGCGGATGCGGACGTCGTCGCCGCCTGGCTCACGGAGCCTGACGGTACGGCCCACGAATACGGGGTCGGTTCGCCCGAGACGGTCGAAGTTCTGCGGCAGGTCGACGCCGAGGTGGGTCGACTGCTCGACGGTCTGGCCGAACGCGGCGTGCTGGAGCAGACCAACATCTTGGTCACGTCCGATCACGGGTTCTCGCAGCGCGTCGGAACCGAGTCATTGGAGGGCCTGCTGGTCGCCGCTGGCCTCAAGGCTTCAGCCGGTTCGACCGACGTCGTCGTGGCCGGCGACGCTATCCACGTCCGGGAAGGCGGCGACGAAAGGATCGAGGAGATCGTTCGCCTCCTCCAGTCGACGGACTGGATCGGCCCGGTGTTCACACACGCTACCGAGCCGGGTTCGGATCAGGGCCGGGTTCCCGGCACGCTTTCCTTCGCCGCGATCGGATGGGAGCACCCCCGAAGTGGCGACATTCTCACCAGCGGCGGGTGGACCGACGACCCGAGCCCCTGGGGCTATGCCGGCACGGCGCTGGCGCCGGGCGTGGCCGGGCACGGCACTTCGAGCCCGTGGGACATCCGCGCGGCGTTCGTCGCTGCGGGCCCGAAGATCAAGCGGGGCGTCGACTCCGAGGTGCCGACCGGGAACATCGATCTGGCCCCGACCGCGATGCACCTGGTCGGGTCGGAGGTTCCGGCAGGATTCGACGGCCGCGTCCTGACTGAGATCCTTCGCGAAGGGCCGCCGCCGTCCTCGGTTCGGGTCGAGGCCGTACCGGCAGTGACGGAAGTGGTCCTGACGGGAGTGACCTATCGTCTGACGGCGGAGCGGCTGCGAGTCGGGGAGACGATCTACCTCCACGGGACGTCCGTCGAGCGCATCCGGCCGCGCAGCGGCATGACGGTCGGTGGCGACCTGGCGCTGGTTGCCCACCGCGGCGGCATCGTCCCGGGCTACCCCGAGAACACGCTGGCCGCCTTCCGCCGTTCCATCCAACTCGGTGTTGGCGCCATCGAGATCGATCTACGGGGCACCCGTGACGGCGAGATCGTCGTCTTGCATGATGAAACTGTCGATCGGACCACGGACGGGACTGGCGAGCTCGGCCAGTTGACGGCGGCAGAGGTCCGCCGTCTGGACGCGGGACAGGGTGAGCGAGTCCCGACCTACGAGGAGGTGCTGCAGCTGGTCGCGGCGTCGAAGGTGGAAGTACTGCTGGACATCAAACAAAGCCCGGAGCTCGACCGGAAGGCCGTCGTAAAAGCGACGGCGAGGCACGCAGCCTCTGGCCGAGTCGTGGTAGGAGCCCGAAGCGTCGGCGATCTGCACATCTTCCGAAGGCTCGATCCGAACCTCCGCCTGCTCGGCTTCGTCCCCGAAGTCTCGGACATCGACGATTTCGTCGACGCAGGGGCCGATGCGATCCGGCTCTGGCCGGAGTGGATCGATGAAGATTCCGGACTCATCGACCGAGTCCATGAGCTCGGCGTTCCAGTGTGGGTGACTGCCGGTGAGGCTTCGCTCACGGACCTGCAGCGGTTCGTCGAGATTGGTGTCGAAGGGATCCTTTCAGACTGGCCGGAACGGCTGATCGCCATCTATGTGCCGGGCTCTTCCGCGCCGTCCCCGACGGCAGCCACGTTTGACCGCTGACACGTTGTTGGGCGGCAATTCGCTCGCCAGGCGCCCTCGTGATCGTGCCGAGATGCTTCTGGTTCATCGCATCCGATACTGGACGTTCAGCGTCGCATAGGGGCCATATTCCTGCCACTGCCGCAATCGGGCGCCTGCATCGCGCGGATTGCCGAGAATCTCGCGCTCCCGCCGGGCAGTCAGACCGTTGACCTGCGCCGACGCCGTGAGCCTCTCGGTGAGTGATTTGGCGACGGAGAAGTCCAGGTGCAGCTCGTCGTCGACGTAGGCGTCCCTATGAGCCGCGTCCCCGATGTTGGTGAGCATAGCAGCACGGTAGTTCGTCGCGATCACGAACGAGAGCCCGCTCCGGGCGTTGTCGTACAGTAGCGACAGGTTTGCGGTGTGCTCTGGGCTGTTCGTCAGCGGCAGCGTGCGTCCCTCCACATCGCCTTCCGACGAGGTGTAGTTGTAGTTGCCGAACACACTGAAGTCCCTCGCCGTGCTGCCGAGGAAGTCGAGCCTCTGATTGAAGGAGACTTCAAGGCCGAGATAGCTCGCCGTGCCGTCGCCCATCACCGTCTGGCGAGCGTCATAGGGGACGCCGTCGATGCTCTCCTGGAACATCCGATCTGCGTGAAAGGCGTTGAATCGCTTGTAGAACGCACCGATGGCGACCACACCCAGGCCCGATGTGAAACGTTCGTACATCAGATCGAAGCTTTGCGCGGTTCGCGGCTCGAGATCGGGGTTGCCGTAGAAAATGGTCTGCTCCTCCTCATCGACTACCCGGCGAGGAATGAGGTCCTGGTAGCGACGTCGAGCGAGGCCGTTCCACCATGCGATTCCTCCCCATCGTACACGTTGTACTCGGCGATCCGCCGGACCTCGTCGTCCAGGTAGACGTTGTAGCTCCCGGTAAGGTAGAGGCGGCTGGCCGGAGTCGCGAAGTAGTCGGAGGTTGCACTGAAGCCGTAGCGCTGCCGCTTGACGTCGTAGTCGTTGGTATGCTGTGCGAAGATGATGTCATCGATCGCGCCGTCTTCATCGTCGAACTCGAGCTCCTTGAGGATCGAATGCCGCAGCGTCCGGTAGTAGGCGCCGTCCACCAGGAGGCCGAAGCGGTCATCGGCGAAGCGCTCGCCCAGCACGATCGAGGCGTCGGCGATCTGGTTTCCATAGGTCTCGAAATCCGAGCTCTGACCATTGAGGCCGAAGCCGATGTTCGCGCGACCGACGCCCCCGGTCGGGGCTCGACGCAAACCGAAGTTGACTACGCCACCCACCGCGTCCGCGTCCATATCCGGCGTCAGCGCCTTCACGACTTCGATCTCTCCGAGCAGGTTGTTGTTGATCAGGTCCAGACCCACGCTGCGGATTCCATCGTCCCCATCGGGGGCGGGAATGCGTACCCCGTTCACGGTGAGCGAATTGTACTCCTGATCGATGCCTCGGATCTGAACGTACTCAGCCTCCCCCTGGTCTTGACTGACGGAGATCCCCGGAAGGCGGCGCACCGTCTCGGCGGCGTTCCGATCGGGAAACCGGTCGAACAATTCTTCCGATACGACGCTCGAGATGGTGGAAGCGGTCTTCTGCCGCTGGAGGGCCTTGGCCTGCCCACGAGTCGCCTCGCCATACACGACGACCTCGGCCAACTCGACGGCGGCGGGTGCCAGGCTCACCTGAAGGTTCGCCGTCTCGCCCGGAGCTAGGCTCACCTCGAGCCTCGCCCCCTCGTAGCCGAGGAAGCTGATCTCGATCGCCTGCTGGCCCGAGGGGACACGCCGCATGATGAAGGCGCCGTCCTCGTCGGTCAGGACGCGAAGTCTCGAGCCGGCGAGTTGCACGGTCGCGTTGGGGAGCGGCGATCCACCATTCGACTCGGTAACCTTGCCCGTCACCGATCCGTTCTGTCCGAACGTGGGACTCGCGGCGAACAACAACGCGCCGAGCGCCAGTATCCAGACGACCCACCAGCCTTTGGCCATGATGACCTCCTCAAAGCGGGAGGAACCGGAGAGTTTTCTTGGGAGCTTGGGCCTGGAGTTTGGTGAGTCGGTCTCTCGACGGTCACACGGGTGTACCGGGTGAGCGACGGTTGTGTGTTCGGATTCCCGAGGGGGAATCGGGTTTCACCCGGAGTTGCGGTCGCGTCATTCTATACCATCTTTCCGGATTCTGACTTCCGCCCGCTGCGACCGCCCTCACCCCTGAGGGACGAACACCATTCGGGAAAAGGCATATGCCACGCAGTTCCCCGCCGCGACGAAAACCGGGTGCATATCGGATCCTGTCCGCCGTCGCTCTCGCCCTGTGGACCGTAGCCCCGGACCAGGAGGCTCAGGGGCAGATACGAACGGAGGAGCCGGAAGGCGCCGCGGCCGAAGAGTCACGGATCCCGGAGATCGACGGCCCACCCGCACCCGTTGCTCCGCTGGTCATCAGCCGAAACGACGAGGGCGACGCTACGATCCGGGCGTTTCGTGTACCTACCCCCCTGACCATCGACGGTCGCCTGGACGAGGCGTTCTACCAGGGTGTCACACCGATCTCCGAGTTCATGCAGACGGTGCCGGTCGAACGAGGGGAGCCCAGCGAGCGCACGGAAGCATGGATCGGCTTCGACGACACGTACGTCTACATCTCCGGTCGGATCTGGGAACCGAATGGCGACGACGGCTGGATCTCGAACGAGATGCGCCGAGACTCCCAGCAACTCCGGCAGAACGACAACTTCGGGGTGTTCCTGGATACGTTCTACGATCGGCGGAACGCTCTGGCCTTCTACGTCACCCCGATCGGTGGCTTTGCGGACTTCCAGATCACCAACGAGGGCAATCCGAACTTCGACTGGAATCCGATCGCGGACATCCGCACAGCGTTCTTCGATGGCGGGTGGACACTCGAGATGGCGATTCCCTTCAAGTCGCTCCGATATCGTCCCGGCACGAATCAGGTCTGGGGGATCCAGATCCGACGATCGATCCTCCGCCGGAACGAGTGGAATCACCTCACGCACGTGCCGTTCGCCGCGGCGGGCAACGGCTCCCAGGCGGTGTTTCGGGTCTCGATGTACGGCACACTCGTCGGAATCGAAGCGCCGCCGACCGGGCGCAACCTCGAGGTGAAGCCCTACGTGAGCTCGGGGATCCAGACAGACCTGACGGCGACCACGCCGATCCGTAACGACGCTCACATCGATGCCGGGTTCGACGCGAAGTGGGCGATCACACCCAACCTCGCGGCCGACCTCACCTTCAACACCGACTTCGCTCAGGTCGAGGTCGACGAGCAACAAGTCAACCTCACCCGCTTCTCCCTCACTTTCCCTGAGAAGAGGGAGTTCTTCCTCGAAGGAAGGGGCATCTACAGCTTTGGCTCGGGCGGGTTCGCCGGCGGGGGAGGGGGTGGCGGAGGTGGAGGTGGAAGTGGAGGTGGCGGCGCCCCGACCCTCTTCTACAGCCGGCGGATCGGCCTCGAGGGCGGTGAGCCCGTACAGGTGCTGGGGGGAGGCCGGCTCACGGGCAAGATCGGGTCGTTCGACGTCGGCGCGCTCAGCATGCAGACCGATGGCGAGCCCGAGGTTGGCGCCAGATCGACCAACTTCACAGTCCTCCGCCTGCGACGCGACCTCTTCTCGCGAAGCAATGTCGGCGTGCTTTTCGGCAACCGGTCGAAGGCGGTCGCGCTGGACGAAGGCTCGAACCAGACCTGGGGAGTGGACGGCAGCTTCGGCCTCTCCACGGAGCTGAGCCTCCTGACCTATTACGCGAAGACACATACGCGAGACCTCGTCGGGAACGATCAGAGCTATCGGGCGCGGCTCGCCTACGACGGAGACACGTACGGCGCGAACGCAGAGCACCTGCTCGTCGGAGGCGACTTCAACCCGGAGATCGGCCTCGTGAGGAGGCGGGACTTCGAACAGACCTCCCTGTCCGCCCGATTCAGCCCTCGCCCGGCTTCAATCGACTGGATTCGACGGTTCTTCTTCGAGGGCAGCCTCGACTACCTCGAGAATGCCAGTCAGGGATTCCTCGAGAGCCGGGACCGAGGCGGTGACTTCACGGTCGAGCTGGAGAACGGCGACAGCTTCACGGCCTCATTCAGCGATAACTACGAGCGCCTGATCATCGACGAGGAGATCACCGGGGACATCGTGATTCCGGTTGGCGAGTACGACTTTCAGGACTATCATCTCAGCTACCAGCTCGGCTCGCAGCGTCCCTATCAGGCCAACCTCAGCGTGGATTGGGGCGGCTACTTCTCTGGCGATCGGCTCTCTCTGGGGATCGGCAACGGGCGGGCTGAGCTGACGCCGCAGATTTCGATCGAGCCGAGCCTCGAGTTCAACTGGATCGACCTGCCGCAGGACGACGGGACTGTCCGCTTCGATCAGCACGTGGTTCGCACACGTGCAACCTACACTTTCACGCCGCGGGCATATGTGAGCGGGCTGGTGCAGTACAGCACGGGCAGCGACAGCTTCAGCGGCAACTTCCGTCTGCGTTGGGAATGGGCGCCCGGCAGCGAGCTCTTTGTCGTCTACACCGAGGATCGAGATACTGACGTGCTCGACCGCTGGTCAACGCTCTCGAACCGTGGTCTAGTGATCAAGCTCACGAGGTTGGTGCAGCTTTGAGGTCGGGGAATGATACCGCGCTATCCGGCCTGAAACGGACGCCCTCCCCGGCTGGCCAGACGATTGCGATACCCGGCTCTATCCCGATGCCCGCCATGGCCAGGAGGTTTCTTGATCCGTCGTCTGCCATTCATCATCGCGATCGCCGTGTTTCTCGGCTCCTGCGGCTCGAGCGCCCAGCAGGCAGGGGAACTGCCCGACAGCGATCCGGAGATGACACAGGATCTACTCACGGCCGAGGGGTGGGGGGCCCTGACGATCGGAATGACCCGGGACGAGGTCACCGCGACCGTAGGCGCGAACGCGAACCCCGAAGCGGTGAGTGCAGCGGAGCCGTCCGAGTGCGAGCAGTTTCGGCCGATGGACATGCCGCCGGGCACGCTCGTGATGATCGAGCGAGGGCGGCTGAGCCGGATTTCGCTCGGGCCGGGATCCGAGTTGAAGACCGAGGAGGACCTGGGCGTCGGCGATCCGGCGGCGGCCGTCGAGGCGGCCTACGGGGATCGGGCCATCACGACGCCCCACAAGTACGAGCCGGCTCCGTCGGAGTACATCACCGTCTGGACAACTCGCGGCGTTGGTCCCGACGCGCGGGGGATCGTCTACGAGATCGGGCAGGATGGGCGAGTCAGCCACATCCACGCGGGCAGCGGCAGCATTCAGTACGTCGAGGGATGTCTGTGATCGCAGCCAAAGCGGAGCTTCCGGACAACCTCGCAGTCGATCGAACGCATCTGGCGAACGAGCGAACCTTGCTCGCGTACTTCCGAACCGTCCTGGGTGCGGAGGTGGCTGGTGTCGCATTCCTCGCGTACGCCGATTTTCCCGGCGCCAACCAGATCGGCTGGTTTCTCATCGCCTTCGGGGCTGCGATCCTGCCCTTCGGCCTGTGGAGGTTCGCGACGGTTCGCGGGCACGTTCATCGGGCCGGTCTCGCGAGCGAGCGGTAGCAGCTCCAGGTGAAGCGAAGTGCCTGCCCCAGCCACGGAGCCCTCGATGACGCGTCTGTCGCTCGGACTGATCGCCCTCTCGGTCTTCCTCTCCTGCGCGCCAACGGCACTCATCCGCCTCGGTAACTCGACCGTGACGGTCGAGCTGGATGCCACGGGCGGCGATCAGAACCCGACCTGGACGCTCACCGGCAATGAAGTCGACGAGCTCTCCCGATTCCTCGAGAACCCGCCCCCCGCCGAGGGAGTCACCTTCCTCCCAGCAGCCGACTCCGACTACCGCGGCTTCCGGATCACGGCCGCCAATCGTGCCTTCGAGGAGCCGCCGAGAGCCTACCTCGTACGAGACGGGTACATTCAAGTGCTGGTGGCAGCTGGAGAGGCGGGCAGGATTTTCCGCGACGTCCGGGGAGCCGAGGACTGGTTGATCGAGAACGCAAGGGGCCGGGGGTACGGAACCATGATCCCCTGACCCTCGAGTGCCCTTCCCCGCCCTTGTGCCCGTGCTGGGCGCCGCCAAGATTGGATCGCGCGTGCATCGTTGCCACTCGCGACATCGGCACCGTTTCTGACGGCGGCTGCGGGCTCAGTTTCCCTGGCACCGCTGGATGGCGACGATCGGATCCTCCTTCCAACGCCTCGAACTGACGATCTCACCATGGATATTGCGATTCCACTCGACGAATTCGACCGGGAGATGGCGACGACGCGGCGTCTACTCGAGCGCGTTCCGAGCGAACGTGGGACGTGGAAGCCTCACGAGAAATCCTTCCCGTTGGCTCACCTGGCGCAGCTCGTCGCCTGGATGCCGGGATGGATCGCGCAAACACTGAACGATCCGTTCATCGACCTCGCCTCGGGGAGTGGCTACTCGACTGAGACGACCGACGTGCTGCTGGCGACGTTCGATCGAAGCGTGGAGGATGCGCGGGCGGCGCTGCAGTCCGTTACCGGAGCCGGGCTGCAGGATCCCTGGTCGTTGAAGATGGGCGGTCAGATTCTGTTCACGCAGCCCAAGGGAGCTGCGGTCCGTGACCACCTGAACCACTTCATCCACCACCGCGGTCAGCTCACCGTCTACCTCCGGCTGCTCGACGTACCTCTGCCGTCCATTTACGGACCTACCGCGGACGAGGGCTGGGAGGCGGCACCTCAGGACAACCCGTTCCTGTCAGCTCCGGACGCCGAATGAGCAAAAGCGGTCAGGGCGTGCCGCGAAGCATCGAGCGGCGCACCTGGCTGGCGGCGGCTTTGTCCGGAGTGGCGGCCAGCAGCCTGCTCCGAACGCGCTTCGACGCCGTCGACCTCCTCGCCCAGCAGTCCGAGCCGGCGGATCCCACCAAGGTCATGGGCCGTCTCGTTTCCGAGCTCGGCTCTCGGGCACCCGGCGAACAGCCGCGGCGGCAGGCCGGACCGGCAGCGCCGTCTTCATCGTCCCGCACTCCGCTCGGCGACCTTCACGGCATCATCACGCCTGCAGATCTCCATTTCGAGAGACACCACGCGGGCGTGCCTGCCATCGATCCAGAGAGTTACGAGCTCCTGATCCACGGGATGGTGGAGCGGCCGCTCGTCTTCACGCTGCCGGATCTGAAGCGGTTCCCTTCCGTTTCGCGAATCCATTTCCTGGAGTGTTCGGGGAACGGTGGCGGCGCATTCAACCCCGCGCGAATGCCGACCGACATCACACCCCAGGCGATGGACGGCCTGCTCAGTACGAGCGAGTGGACGGGGGTGCCCCTTGCGACGCTCCTGCGGGAGGTGGGCGTTCGCCCGCAGGCGAGCTGGATCGTCGCCGAAGGTGGGGACGCTGCCATGCTCAACCGTAGCATCCCCCTCGAGAAGGCGATGGACGACGCCCTCATCGCCTACGGCCAGAACGGGGAGGGGCTCCGTCCGGAGCAGGGCTACCCGGCCCGCGTCTTCCTGCCCGGCTGGGAGGGCAATACGAGCGTCAAGTGGGTCCGCCGCATCGAGGTCACCGACCAGCCGGTGATGTCGCGCGAGGAAACCTCCAACTACACCGATCCGCTGAAGGGGGGCAGTGCCCGACAGTTCAGCTTCGTGATGGACGCGAAGTCGGTGATCACCTTTCCGACCTTCCCCTACGCTCTGCCGGAGCGAGGGTGGTGGGAAGTCCAGGGCCTTGCGTGGTCGGGGAGGGGCACAATCACGGGTGTTGACATCAGCATCGACGGAGGAAGGACGTGGGCGCCGGCGCGCCTCCAGCAGCCGGTCCTACCGCTCGCCGCCGTCCGATTCACATTCCCTTGGAACTGGGACGGGCGTGAGGCGATGCTGCTCAGCCGTTGCTCCGACGAGACGGGGTACGTTCAGCCCTCGGCGCAGGAGTACATCGCCGCCCGCGGGGAGCAGACGAGGTACCACTCGAACTTCATACGGGCGTGGAAGGTCACGCCCGATGGGACGGTGACCTACGGCCTGGGAGATCTGCTGTGAGGCCCCGTCCGCAGGTTGCGTTCGGCTCGTTGCTTGTCCTGGTCACGTTCGCAGCATGCGGCGCTGCGGATCGCCCTGGCGAAGCCTCGGCGGCGGTCGCCGCTCCCGCTCTCCCCGAGCGGTTCGGGCTGGGGACGCCCGTCGACGAAGCCCGCATAGCAGCGTGGGACGTCGACATCCGACCCGATGGCACCGGTTTGCCACCGGGCAGTGGATCGGTCGAGGACGGGGCAGCCGTCTACCTCCTGCGCTGCGCGGCCTGCCACGGACCTACGGGCACCGAAGGTCCCAACAACCGATTGGTCGGCACCGAGGCATGGGAGGATTTCCCCGCCACTCGCACCGTCGGCAACTACTGGCCGTTCGCGACGACCCTCTACGACTACATCGTCCGGGCGATGCCGCAGGACTCCCCCGGCACGCTCTCGGCTGATGAGACGTACGCCGTCATCGCCTGGATCCTCCATCGCAACGAGCTCATTGGCGCGGACGCCGTCATGGACGCGTCGACCCTGCCGGCGGTCGAGATGCCCGCCCGCGACCGCTTCGTCGTCGACGACCGCCTGGAGAGCAACGTGGTCCGCTGACCCACGCAGTATCACCGGCTTCGAGTAGTGGCGACCTCAGCTTCCTCGCGATTCGATCTCGCGTTGACCACCACATCAGCTCCCCTTCTCGCGAGCTCCAGCACCGCCGCTCGGCTCAGATTTCGACCGGAGCCCCGTCACCAACGCAACCTTTCCCTCGACCCTTCGTAGGGATGCGGAGAGTAGAAGCCCGACGTCGAACAGCCGCCACCTCGACCTCGCTCACGGAGAGAAGATGGATCCCTTTTTTCCGCTGGTCTTCACCTTCATCCTCCTCCTGGTCCTCATCGTCGGGGGGTTGGTCATCCTTTTCCCGGTGACACGCCGCCTCGGTCGGTACCTCGAGATGCAACTCGAGAAGCGACAGGAGGGGGTCACTGATACGGCCCGGCTGGAAGCGATTCAGCATGAGCTCGGTCAGCTGTCGGAAGAGATTCGCCTCCTTTCCGAGCGCCAGTCGTTCACCGACGCCCTTCTGTCTCAGCGGGCCGAAGCCAATCGCCTTTCGCAGGGATCCGACGCCGACGACCCCGACAGCCCGGCTTGATCTGCGGCCCTTCCTGGCGCTGCCGCCCGACCGCCTGGCCGCGGCTCACGGACCTGACCGCAGACCCCAACTCGCCGCAACCTGAACGTTCCTACGATCGAGTATCCGATGGAGACATCGATTCCCAAACTGTACGAGGGCCTCGCGTCCTGGTGGCATTTACTTTCGGCGCCCGAGGATTACGCCGAAGAGGCCGGCTTCTATTCCGAGTTGCTCGTCGCCGCCGGCGACCCTTCGCCGGTGACACTACTGGAGATCGGCAGCGGCGGGGGAAACAACGCCTCATATCTGAAGAAGCAGTTCGATCTCACCCTCGTCGACCGCTCGCCGGGAATGCTGGAGCAGAGTCGGGCCCTCAACCCCGAATGCGAGCACATCGTAGGTGACATGCGGACGCTCCGCCTCGGATGCGAGTTCGACCGCGTCTTCATCCAGGACGCCATCTGCTATATGACGACGGGGGACGATCTGCGTGCTGCGATCGAAACCGCTTTCGTCCATTGCCGCCCCGGCGGGGCCGTCCTACTCGCTCCGGACTACGTCCGCGAGAACTTCAGCCCTTCTACCGATTGCGGCGGAGAGGACAGCCGCGACCGCGCTCTCCGCTTCCTCGAGTGGACGTACGACCCGGATCCAACCGATACTTCCTATACGGTCGACTACGCCTATCTGCTGCGCAACGCCGATGGCAGTATGCGGGTTGAACACGACCGACACATCGAAGGGTTGTTCGAGCGGGCGACGTGGCTCAGCATCATGACTGACGTCGGGTTCGAGGCACGAGGCGTCCCCTTCGTCCATTCCGAGGTCGACTACAACCTCGAGGTCTTCATCGGTCATCGACCGAAGGACAGTTGAGTGCCCCGCCGGAGAATCCGTGGCCTCGTGGGCCCTGCCCTGCTTGTGGCTCCCTGAGCTCAGGCGTTACACTCGCTCAGCCAGCCTTTCGTGGCGTCTCCAACAGCTTCCGGGAGCCTTCCACATGAGTCGACGTGTGCAGATACTCGCCGAACCCGCCCAAGGCACCACAGTGCAACGTTTGATCGTCGTGGCGGTGCTATCTCTAGTGTCCAGCCCCTGTGAAGCGGTCGCACAGTCGACGGAAACGGGCTACACCCCGGTCGACGATCAGGCGCTGCTCGCGCCGGCCGACGAGGACTGGCTGATGTGGCGCCGAACGTACGACCACTGGGGCTACAGTCCTCTCGCCCAGATCGACCGATCGAACGTGGGCGATCTTCGCCTCGCCTGGGCATGGACGATGGAGCCGGGCAAGCAGGAGACGACGCCGCTGGTTCACGACGGCATCATGTTTCTGGTACAGGCTTGCGACGTAGTGGAAGCGCTCGACGCGCGAGACGGGACACGGCTCTGGGAGTACCGGCGACCGGCGGTCGAAGCGCCCGCGACTCACGCTTGCGCCAATCGAAACGCGGCGCTCTACGGCGATCGGCTGTATCTCGGCACGCACGACGCCTTCCTCATCGCACTCGACGCCCATACCGGCGAGCTGGTCTGGGAGCGGCAGATGGCCGACTGGCGCCTCGGATATCACTACTCCGGCGGTCCCCAGGTCATCAAGGGACGCGTCGTGGCTGGGATGTCGGGGTGTTATCACATCAACACCGGATGCTGGATCTCAGCGCACGACCCCGACACGGGCGAGGAGATCTGGCGGACGCACACCATTCCCGGAAAGGGCGAGCCGGGGCATGAAACGTGGGGCGACCTACCCGACGAAGAGCGCCGTGGCGGCTCGGCCTGGATCGCCCCGAGCTACGATCCGGAGCTCGACCTGATCTACTACGGCACGGCCGTACCGATCCAGTGGGGCGCAGCCCAACGTGGCACAGGCAGCGAGGACGTCCTCTACACGAACTCGACTCTCGCCCTCGATCCCGACACCGGCGAGATCGTCTGGTATTTCCAGCACCTGCCGAGCGACGAGTGGGATATGGACCATCCCTTCCCGCGGATCATCGTCGAGACCGAGGTGGCTCCGGATCCGGATGCCGTCGAGTGGGTGAACCCGTCGATCGAGCCGGGCAGTCGCCGCAAGGTCGTCACGGGCGTACCCGGCAAGCCGGGTATCGTCTGGACGTTGGATGCCGCCACGGGCGAGTTCCTGTGGGCGCGCCCGACCAATCGGCAGAACGTGATCGTCGGCGTCGACATCGACGGTCGCAAAGGCATTCCAAACCCCGAACTGAAGCTGCACGAGATCGGCGAGGAAATGTTCGTTTGCCCGGGCCTGACCGGCGGTCTCGCTTGGCAAGCAACCGCCTATAGCCCGGAGGCGAACACTCTCTACGCTCCAGTCAACAGCGTCTGCATGAACTATACGCTGCTCGAGACCGAGCCCGCGCCGGGTCAGCATCACGGTTCGGGGCGAATCCAACTGGTCCACGACCCGGAGTCACAGGGGAATGTCGGCCTGCTGACGGCGGTGGACGTGGCGACGGGGAGGACGAAGTGGGTCCATCAGCAGCGCGCTGGCTTCGGCGGCTCGATCCTGACCACCGGCGCTGGTCTCGTCTTCGCCTCCGACGATGCCCGACGGTTCCGTGCCTTCGACGCCCAGACCGGCGACGTCCTTTGGGAGCAGATCCTCAACTCGACCGCCGGGGGGTTCCCGGTCAGCTATATGGTCGATGGCGTCCAGTACATCGCGATCGGCGCGGGCGGCGGGCAGACCTATCGGTCCCTGAACCGCGACCTCGAGCAGCCACCCGGCGGTAACCTGCTGTTCGTCTTCAGACTTCCTTGATCGTCGCACCTCCGGGTGCCCCCCTGTGATCGACCGATCACGGAAGGGCGTACACCATCACCCGGTCGGTAGCGACTACGGCGACGTACTGCCGACCGTCGGCGCCGCGGTACGTCATCGGGTTCGCGTTGCCGCGGTCAGGGAGGCTCACCATCCAGAGCTCCTCACCCGTAACCGCGTCGAGAGCGCGGAAGCGGTTGTCGTCGGTGGAAGCGATGAAGAGGAGGCCGCTGGCGGTAACGATGGTCGCGGCGCGACCGGGTCGGCCGGTGAGCGCACGGTCTGGCGGAAGGCTTTCGGTGACGCCGACCGGTCGCTGCCAGGCGAACTCTCCCGTCCGGGTGTCGATGGCGAAGAGCTGCCCCCATGGGGGCTTCTGACAAGGCAAGCGGAGCTCGCCAATGGGAACATCGAAGCTGGAAGGCTGTGGACCGCTCCGATCATACGGTAGGGGCGCCCCTTCGTCGGTGGGCTGGGCCCAGCCGAAGGAACCCAGGTCCTGGCTGAAGACGAAGACGTAGCCGGTGTTTGGGTCGAACGCCGCGCCTCCCCAGTTGGGACCTCCGACGAGGCCCGGGAAGAGAAGGGTGGCAGCCGGGGGCGAGCCTTCGGGGCGGTAGATCCAGGGAGTGAACGGCCCCTCGTTGTGGATGATCCCGATCTGCTCGACCAGCTCGGCGCAGGCCGAGGCATGCTCCAGCGAGGTGTCGTCGGCGCTGACCAGGTCGGAGGGTTCGTAGCCGACGCGGGCCACGGGTGGCGGGAGGACCGGGAAGGGCTGGGTCGGGTAAGCGGCTTCGCCCGGGACGGCGCTCCCCGGAGCCGGGCGTTCTTCGACTCCGAAGATCGGTTCCCCGGTGGCGCGGTTCAGAAAGTAGATGTACCCTGACTTCGTCGTAATCCCGAGAGCGGGAACGGTTTGGCCGTCGTTGGGCAAATCGAGCAGGACAGGAGGCGCAGGAGGATCGGCGTCCCAGAGGTCGTGGTGGATGGTCTGAAAGTGCCAGACGTACTCGCCGGTGTGGATGTTCACGGCGACGACGGAGTTTCCGAAGAGGTTGGCGCCTTCGCGGTCGCCGCCGTAGGCGCCTGGGATCGGAGATGCGAGGGGGAGGTAGAGGAGTTCCCGCTCCGGATCCATGGTGAAATAGAAGGGCCAGGCGTTGGCTCCGAGGCGGTCTCGCCAGCTATCGCCGACCCAGGTCTCGTGCCCAACCGATCCGGGCTGTGGGACGGAGTCGAACTCCCAGATCTTCCGCCCGGTGATCGCGTCGTAGGCCCGCGCGTTCCCGATCCCGCCGATGCTGCCCGGCGGCGTATTCGCCCCGACCACCACGACATCCTGGTAGACAAAGGGGACGGATAAGTACGGGACGACCAGGTCGACCTCTCCAGCGTCGCCGAAGTCGTCGACCGGCGTGCCCGTCCCCGCCTCGAGTGCCATGAGTCGGCGCCCCGAGGTGAAGAGGATTCTCGGTGTCCGTCCCGCGCCCCCGGGCCAGTAGGCGACTCCTCGCCTGGACGGCGCACCATCGGCCAGAGTATGGCGCCAGAGGACCTGACCCGTCGTCGGTTCGAGCGCGACGATACCGTCCGAGGCGGGCACGTACATGACGCCCTCGACGACGATCGGTGTCGCCTGGGAATTGACGGGCCGCGGGGCCTCTTGCCCCGATGGTCCATCGGCCAGCTCGGCACTCAATGAATAGCTCCACGCCGGCCTGAGCCCGGCCACGTTCTCGCGTGTGATCT
Source organism: Gemmatimonas sp. (assembly GCA_009380025.1). GTDB lineage: Bacteria > Gemmatimonadota > Gemmatimonadetes > Longimicrobiales > Longimicrobiaceae > WHSP01. The sequence goes on from WHSP01000026.1 coordinate 24,470, forward strand.
CCGACATCCTCGAGTACCCGGTGCCGGCAGGGTCGCCGCGGAACATCGGCCAGTCCCCGGATGCACCCACTGAAGCCTCCGAGACGCAGCCCGCCGTGCCGGAAAGCAGCGTCGCTGTCATAAGAGCGATCCCCATGTTTCGCCAGATCTTCATCGTCCCCACGACTCCTTGCGGTGCGTGCGTATCGACCGAGTCGGTGATTTCCGGTTGCCAGTTGCCGGGCGTCGACGCCGTACTGATCACCGGCAATCCGAAACGAGTGCTTAGCCGGCAAACATGGCCTCAATGGCGGGTCAGGATCGGACAGAGCTTGGTCGCCAGCCACGACTACCCCTCGACCACGTGCGGATGGACCTTTCGGGCGAATCAACAGTAAAGATTGGATTGCGGGCGAGCAATGAGATCGAACGCTCGTCGGATCCGAGTGCGCCGGGTAGAGCTTGGGAGGCTCGTAGCCTAGTTGGCATCCGAAAAGGCGGATACCAACGGCGTGGTTTCCAGGCCGGAAACGAGGGATTTTTCGCAAGATCAAGGAGCGCACGGGTTTGCGCGGAGGCGTACTGAAGTACGCCGCACAAGAAAACCTGCGGCGCGACGCCGAGATTGCGGAAAAGAACCGTTTCCGGCCGGAAACTAGCCTAGGAAAGGGAGCCGACAGTCTGGGAAACCGCCGCCTTGTTGCGGAAATGCCGGTTGGTTAAGCTGATTCGTTCCGTTTCGAAGTATCCGATTCCGTTAGCTGGAATTGCGTATCAACCTACGATTCGTCATCGGCGCTCTGGGCGCAATGTTCGTCATTTCGGCATGTAGCCGAGCGACGGCTGGGCCGGCCGCACTGCAAGGCCTGCCGGCGGACTCCGTCGCGCAAATCGAAGCGCTGTACCGCGCGCGGGCCGACAGCGCCCGAACCCTCCACACGAACGCCGACGTCCGTTTCATGACGAGGATGATCGCGCACCATGCGCAGGCCCTCGAGGTGGCAAGGCTCGCACCGGATCGTACCGAGAACTCGCAGCTCCGGACGCTCGCCGCGCGCATCATCAACGCGCAGTCCGACGAGATCGCGACGATGCAGGGATGGCTCCGCGACCGTGGCCAGCCGGTGCCTTCCCCGGACACGATGGCCACCCATGCCGATCATGGCGGGGGCGATCCCCCGGCGATGCCGGGTATGGTCACGGCGGAGCAGATGAATTCGCTCGAGCAGGCCGAGGGTCTCGGGTTCGACCGTCTCTTCCTCTCCCTGATGATCCACCACCACAGCGGAGCGGTTGAAATGGTCGAAGAGCTTTTCACCACGGACGGAGCCGCGCAGGACGAAGAGGTCTTCAAGTTTGCTTCGGACGCGCAGGTGGATCAAAGGACGGAGATCGATCGGATGGAACGGATGCTCGAAAGCCTGCTGATCGGGGGCCCGGCTCGCTGAATCCTCGGTATCGCTGTACACACCAACAGATTTCAGACGGAGAACATCTCATGAGTTTGCCGGATAGGTTGGAGAAGCGCACATCGGGGCTTGGCACCCTGGTTCGCATACTCGCACCCGTGCTCCTCGTAGCCGCCGGATGTGCGCCGTCGACTGCCGGCACGGTAGGGGCGGCGGCTGCGCCTCCGCCCGCACCCGAAGCAGGGGTTGCCGACGCCGATCCACGTATCGGTCTGGGCGCCGGACTGCTCGACGCCGAGGAGGCGATCTGGAACCTTCGGCTGCTGTCGAGCACGCCGCCACCCCCTGATTTCGTCGGCGTCACCAATTCCGACCTCGCGTTCCTCGGAGACTACGCCATCCAGGGGAACTACAACGGCTATCAGGTATGGGACATCTCCAATCCCAGCAGCCCCACGCTGGCAGCCGGGTACGTCTGCCCCGCGTCGCAGAGTGATGTCTCGGTCTATCAGAATCTCCTGTTCGTTTCCGGCGAGGGCCTCTCGGGCCGGCTCGACTGCGGCACGGAGGGTGTGGACGAAGCGGTGAGCACCGACCGCCTACGCGGCATCCGGATCTTCGATATCAGCGACATCGAGAACCCGGTCAACGTCGGCAACGTGCAGACGTGCCGAGGCTCGCACACCCACACCGTCCTGGTCGATCCGGACGACACGGAGAATGTCTACGTCTATATCTCGGGCTCATCGGACGTGCGTCCCGAGGAGGAGCTCGCGGGTTGCTCCGACGCGCCACCCAGCGAGGATCCGAACACCGCGCTCTTCCGGATCGAGGTGATCCGGGTGCCGCTGGCCGATCCCTCGGCCGCCGAGATCGTCAGCTCCCCCCGTATTTTCGACGACCTGGAGGCACCGCCGCAGCACGGTCTGGCGCCGGATGAGCGTGCGGCCCTCGAAGAGGCACGGGCCGCGGGAGAGTTTGTGGGCGAGATCCAGGGACAGGTGGTGCGGCTCTCCCCGCAGTTCGTCGGGGCCATGCTCGACAGCATGGTGACCGAACGGGGTGGCGCCGGCGCGCCCACGGCCGCGGATAGCGCGGCACTACGCGAGCACATCCCCACCCTGCTCACCGAGATCGAAGCCGGTGCCGGTGGGCCGGAGCCCGGGCCAACCCAATGCCACGACATTACCGTCTATCCGGCCATCGGGCTGGCGGGCGGTGCATGCGGTGGCTACGGAATGCTTCTCGACATCAGCGATCCGATCGACCCCCGACGGCTCTCGGCGGTCGCGGATTCGAACTTCTCCTACTGGCACTCCGCCACCTTCAACAACGACGGGACCCGGATCCTGTTCAGTGACGAGTGGGGTGGCGGCGGTCAGCCGAAGTGCCGCGAGAGCGACCCTCGCGAGTGGGGTGCCGACGCGATCTTCACGATCGAAGACAGCGAGATGGAGTTCCAGAGTTACTACAAGCTGCCGGCCCCGCAGACTTCCCTGGAGAACTGCGTCGCGCACAACGGCTCGCTCATTCCGATCCCGGGGCGTGATATCATGGTTCAGGCTTGGTACCAGGGAGGTATCTCCATCTTCGACTGGACCGACCCGGCGAACCCCTACGAGATTGCCTTCCACGATCGGGGGCCCGTGGACCCGAACGAGATGAGGAGCGGCGGCCCCTGGTCCGTCTACTGGTACAACGGCGTCCTCGTGAGCTCCGAGATCGCGCGAGGGCTGGATATCTTCGAGCTCGTCCCGAGCTCCCACATCTCGCAGAATGAGATTGACGCTGCGAAGTCGGTGAGGCTCGACTACCTGAACGCCCAGGGTCAGCCGCAGTTCGTCTGGCCGACTTCGTTCGCTCTCGTACACTCCTTCCTTGACCAGCTCGAGAGATCGAACGGCCTCTCGGCGCAGCGAGTCGCAGAGGTTCGGCAGACACTGGTGGAAGCGGAACGATCCTCGGAATCGGAGCGAAGCTCGACGCTGACTAGCCTCGCCTCCGAGCTGGCCGGTGACGCGAGAAGGTCATCCGACCCGAACAAGGCGAGCATTCTCATAGGCGCGATCCGAAACCTGGCTGCAGCGAGCTGAGGTCTGCACCTTCCCAGAACGAGTCGGCGCCGGGAGGATTCGCTTCCTTCCGGCGCCGATCTCTTTCCTCCGAGAAACTCCCTGGGATCGGGGCCTTTCCCGCCTTGCCGCTCCGCCGCGGATTTCCGCATGTGCGGGCGAGACGCCCGCGCTCCCAGGGGCCGCTACGCCAAGCTTCTCGCCCGAGGGTGGCAGTCCCGCCAGCTGTTCAACCTGTCTTCGTGTAGATGACGAAGAACTTCTCCTCGAAGAGATCGACCTCTTCCGTTCGTTCGAACCCCGCGCCACGCATCCACTCGTCGACCTGATCGGGGGTGATCAGCATCTCCGGCTCGTTCTGGTGAGGCGACGAAGCATGGTTCGCGTCGTAGTCGACGATCGCGACCCGGCTGCCCTGAGCCAGGTAGTCGGCGAGAATCCCCAGATACTCGGGCCGTTCCTGAATGTGGTGAAGAACATCGTGGAAGAAGGCGAGGTCGACGTCGTCGCGAGGCAGGTTCGGATCGTCGAATCCGCCCAGGACCGGTCGAATGTTGGTGAGGTTCGCCTGGCGTGCCTTTTCATCGATCATCGGCAGGAAGCCGTCGTCGACCTCCACTGCCAGGACGGCTCCGGAGGGGCCGACCTGCGTGGCAATCGGGACGGTGAAGATCCCGGTTCCGGCACCGATGTCGGCGACCACGTCGCCTGGGCTCAGGCTCAGAGCGCGGACCACATTCTCGATGTCGAGCCCCTCCATCCGCCGTCCACTCTCGAGGGTAGCTGCCCATTCCTCCGCGGGCCGACCCCCGAGTTGACCGCTCGCGGGCGTAGATAGCGCGGCGGTGGCCAGAATTCCGAGAAACACCGCAAGACGTGTCTTCATGATATCGCCTCCGAAGGGAGAATCGGACGGGTGGAAGGTGCGCAAACCCACTCAGCGTCCTTGGTTGGGCCGGGCCGTGTCCGCCTGCCGCCGCACCGCCGTGACGGCGAAGATCAACCCGCCGACCAGAACGGTCCCGAGCCCAAGGAGGGACTCCAGCGGCCGACCCTGAAGGGCCCAGAACATCATCCAGACCGAGACGCCCAGGAAGATCGCCGGGGTCCACGGATATCCCCAGGCTCGGAACGGACGTTGGAGGTCGGGCCGGCGGACTCGGAGCACGATCACGCACGAGACCGCAAACGCCGCGAACAGCGAGAGCGTGAACCCGGCGTACTGCTGGATCTGATCGACCCTGCCCGAGACGAGGATGACCGAAGTGACGATCCCCTGGACGAGCAAGGCGATCCCCGGCGCACCGTCCGCCCGGGTTCGGGACAGCGGGGCAAAGGCGGTGAAGTCGCGTCCGAGGGCATAATACACTCGCGGACCCGCCATCGTCATGGCCGATGCCGAGGCGAGGATCGAGACACACAGTACAATCGTGACGAGGCCTACTCCCCGGGTCCCGAACAGCGTGCGGGAAGCGACCAGGCCCACCTCGACCTGCCCGGCCAACTGGTCGGCGCTCGCACCCAAGAAGTACACCGCATTGAGCCCGAGATAGAGCAATAGTACGATACCGGTACCGATCAATAACGCCCGCGGCAGGTGACGCTGGGGGTTCTCCATCTCCCCGGCAACGTAGGCGGCCGCATTCCAGCCAGAGAAGCAAAACATCACAAAGATCAAGGACGTGCCGAATGCCGCGAGAACGTCGAACCGACCCATCTCGTAGAACGAGGCCGAGACCCTGCTGAAATTCGAGACGTCCCCCGTCCCGACGAATATCGCTGCGAGAATGACGAGGACGATTCCGGCGACCTTGAACAGGGTCATCCAATCGATGAAGCCTACACCCACCCGTACGCCGCGAGCGTGGATCGCGACCAGCCCCCAGACTACGAAAAGCGCCGTCAGGTCGACCGCGCCAAGGCCCCAGACGACCGGTTCCTCGATCGCCAGACCCGGAATGAAATAGCCCAAATAGAAGACGAAGCTCTTCGAGGCCGCTGCGATCGGCGCGGAGAAGCCGGCGACCAACGAAACGAAGGCGCTCATGAACCCGGCGGCGGATCCGTACGTCTCCCGAAGGTAGACATACTCGCCGCCGGCGTACGGCATCATCGCCCCGAGCTCGGCGTAGCACAGCGCGCCGATCAATGCGAGCGCGCCCCCCACGATCCAGAGGGCGAAGATATAGAGCGGGTGTCCCAGATCGGCGGCCTGGAAACCGGTCGTAGTGAAGATCCCCGCCCCGATGATGTTGGCGATGACAAGTGCCATCGCAGACCGAAACGAGATCTGTCGCCTGAGCGGGGTGGCAGCCGCGTCGGGAGCGATCGCCACTGCCACGCGATCGCCCGCCGGGGCGGCTGGCCGGCTCAAGGAAGGACCCCGATGACCGATGGCCGGACGGACGAGGGGGAGCAGACGAGGGTCATTGGCGCAGGCAGGGAGTCGGGTCGTCCGTGAGTCACAACTGTCCGATCACCTCGCGCATGCGCCGCCTCGTCGCCTCGTCGGGGAGACGCCCGAGCCCCGCGGCGATGTTCTCCTCCATGTGCAGCGGATTCGTCGTCTCGGTCAGGACGCAGGTGACGGCGGGATGTGCGAGAAGGTACTTGAGGGAGAACTGAGCCCACGTCTCACAATCGAACTCCGCAGCCCACTCGGGCAGGGGCCGATTCGCGACTGCCTGAAAGAACGTCCCGTTCATGAACGGGCGGTTGATGAGCGCGGCCATGCCGCGTTCCTGGGCCAATGGAAGGAGCCGCTGCTCTGCGCGAGTCTCCGCGACGGAATAGTTGAGGTGAACGAAATCGGGCGACTCGCGACGCATGAAAGCTTCGAGCGCCTCGTGATCCTGATCGAGGAAGACCGTTGCGCCGATGTACCGGGCCTCACCCGAGTCCTTCCAGGCGCGGAGGTTCGGCCAATGGGTCTCGAGGTCGCGGAGGCTCTCCACCTGAACCAGATCCAGCGTCTGCCGGCCGAAGAGCCGCTGGTTCTGACGCATCTGATCGATCCCGTTCTGCTCGCCCTCCACGTAGATCTTCGCAGCGATGAAGAGGCGGTCCCGAAGGTCGGGATCCTGCAGGACGCTCCCGAACGGCCGGTCGACCTCCTCAGGCCGCGGCGACGTGTCCACCACTCGCCCGCCATACTGCAGTAGCATCCGGATGACGTTGTCGATCGCTTCGATCCCCTCCTCGGGGATCTCCAGTACGGCCTTCGTGGAACCGAACCCGACGATCGGAATCTCCTCACCGGTTGCCGGAATCCGCCTCGTGGGAAGCGGTTCCTGGGCCAGGAGCCGACCCGGATGCGACAGGAGCGCCCCCGTCGCGGAGAGTCTGATGAAATCACGGCGGGACACCGGGGATTGGTAGCGCATCGGTAGGGTGTGGGAAGGGGTTTGGTGTTCCCAGTTGGATACCGCACGGTACGACGGCCCACAAGCCTCGTCAATGTGGTAGCTTGCTACGAGAGACGTTGGCGGGGTACTGTGCAAGAGCTAACAGCCATCAGTGGTGCACGGTCACGACCGCGGGCACCCACCCCTTCCGATGACTGAGCGCTGATTCCATCGTCGAACAACCTGGAGCACCGCCACACTCTGGAGACTATGATGAGAAACGCCGTGTTGATCGTCTTCGCGCTGGTTCTGGCGGTGCCGGTGAGGGCGCAAATCGCGCCTGTGAACGAAGATGGGATGACGTTCGGCCACGTCCACGTGAACGTCAGCGACATCGAAATGCACAAGCGGTTGTGGGTCGAGCATTTTGGGGGCGAGGTGGTGGAACGGGGGCCGCTGACGGCGATCAAGTTTCCGAGCATGCTGCTGATCCTGACGGAGAGTGCGCCGACCGGGGGATCACAGGGCACGGTGATGGACCACTTCGGCTTCAAGGTCAGGGACATCGAACCGATGCTTGCCCAATGGCGTGAGGCTGGATATGAAGTGCAGAGTGAGTTCACCGGCGCAGAGGGATTCCCAAACGCCTACTTGATGGGGCCGGACAGCGTGCGGATCGAGCTCCAGGAGGATCCCGCGCAGCAGGAGGACGTCACCGGTTACCATGTCCATTTCTTCACGCCGGAGTTCGAGGAGCTCATGGCGTGGTACGTGGAGATGTTCGGGGTGGAGCCGTTCGTCCGCGGCTCGATCGCTACCACGACGAACGCGCCGGGGATGAACATGAGCTTCGGCACGTCTCGAACGCCGCCGGAGGGGACCCGCGACCGGGCGATCGACCACATTGGCTTCGAGTTCGCGGACCTGGATGCTGCATACCGCGAACTGGAGGCGAAAGGGATCACGTTCGAGGGTCCCGTGCGCGACATCCCGAGCATCGGGCTGAAGATCGCGTTCTTCACCGACCCGTCGGGCGTGCGCGTCGAGTTGACCGAAGGTCTCGTCGGCTACTGAGCTCGCCCGGAGTCGCGGTTCGATCTCCGGCGGATCGCTGGAGCACGGTTTGATCTCCGTGCCAATCCAAGTAGATTGTTGACCTCAACATAGCTATACGTCCGCACCAACCACCGACCCGAGTAGCACCCCATGTCCGTTGACCGCGGGACCATCGACAACCAGCTTCGCGAAATCGGCGAGGGCGAACGCTGGTGGGAACAGCGCGAGTTTCGGGACCTTCCGTACATCCTGAACGCCGATGAGAAGCTTCAGGGGATCACAACCGGGAAGGTCCTCTTCTCTCGTGTCCCACGCCTACGCGGGCGCGGCCGTTGGCTGATCGTAGTCTCCACGCAGCGAATGCTCTGCATCAGGCAGGAACGCTACTCCCGCCGGCAGATCGACCTCGGCTTCGGTGAGATCATTCGACTCCACCAGCAGGGTCGTCTGCGCTCTCATCAGGTCACCATCGACGCGGTCGACCGGCGGTATCGCCTGCGGATCCCAAAGCCCGACGCCTTCCGCTTCGTCGGCGCCCTCACTTCCGTTCTCCCGAAGCCGCCAAAGTCGCGCCTCAGCCCGGATCTCGAACCCCTTTCCTGGATTCCTGGCCTCAACACCGTTGCCGGTCTACCCGGCGTAGCCGGCATCGTTTCCAAGGTCTCGAGGCTCTCACCACCCGACCGTCCACCCGCCGATCGGGTGCAGCGTCTCGAACAGGCGGTGATTCGACTTCAGGAGGATGTCGAGCGACTCCAGGAGCAGGTTGAGTTCCTTGAAGGGCTCCTGCGCGAGCGGGCCGAAGAGGCCTTCCTTCCGCCATCGCCGACCGAGCCCTAGAAGGCCGTCGATAAATCGCGCAGCTCTGCGTTACGCTTCCTCGCCGCTCCCTGCGGCGTACGAAAGTACGCCTCACTCGCGGCTCGTCGCGCGCCTTGACCTGCACGATTTCTCTTCGGCCTTTCAACCGCCTTCTAGGGCTTCCGCGGGTATCGCTTCGCGAAATAGGCGTAGATCGTGGGTCGTAAGAGCTCGAGCAGTTTCGGATCCGTCGTGTAGAGTGCAAAGCTCTCGGCGTAGACGTCCTCCCAATCGTGACTCGCGTATTCCGTCGGGGTACCCTCGAGTACGGTGGCATTCTTCGATGGCAACTTGACACCGTCCTTCGCTGCTGCCTTTCGAAACGCGCCCTCCTTTCCGGCGAGCGGCACCTCCAGCTCGAACGTGCCCTTCTTGTTCACATAGCGCCCCGCCGACTCCGAACGCGCCGTCGTCAAGGCCTTTTCGTCGGAGCTGGTTCCCTTCGACCCCTGAAAAGTCGACCATGCCTTCCGCAGCGCCGCCCGGTCGATGGCGTGACCGATCTCGTGTGCGATGGCGTAGACCGGCCACTCGGAGCCTCCATAGCGTGCCGCGTTCGCCTGCCATGCGCTCGAGTACATGATCACGCGATGTTTGTCGATGTCATACTCTCCGTCCTCGCCGCCGCTGGTCTGCGATTTCACCTGGAACGATAGACCATCGACCACCTTCAGAACGCTCTGGGGCACCAGGGTGAGCGCCCGCCTGAGGTGGGCGAATCGCCCCGCCGTCCATTCGTTGGTTAGCGAGAAGCTCAGCGAGCCGACCGCGATCGTGGTTCCCGCCGGCGCGTCCGTGCCAGCCGCCACGATCTCCTCGGGCTCCTCGCCTTTTGCTGGAGCCTTCGCCGTCGGCGAGCTCTGCGCGGCGGGACCGGCGGTGGGCGTTTCGATGTAGAGGGTACCCTTCTTTGGCGGGAGCGTCCGCCATCCGTTTGCGACAACTGGTGCTGGAGCGTTCCGAGAAGCGCCCCCGCAGCCACCGAAGGCGAGCGAAGCTGCTCATCCTGGTGTCCCTGGACGATCCCGCGAGGTCGAGCGCGCATTGCGGAGGACGCGCCACGATACGGTTGCACATCGGCTCGTGGCAAGGATTTGGCCGCTATCGCGGCCGCCCCGGCCTTCTCGCACGGGTAATGCGTGGCGAGACCTGGCCGTCAGAATAGATGCGCTCGATCGAGTAGACAAGGAGGTCCTGTTTGGGTTGCCGATTGGCTGCGGAACCGGGATCAGGAACCGACCTCGGCTTTCGCCGTGGGTTTGGCAGTCACGATCCGGGATCCGTTATCGAACCAGGCAGGACCGTGGCGCTCGGTAGTGGCGGACGGCTAGCGCGTCCACATACTCGGGGCCCCACGCCGACTTCGTTCGCGTGCGGTTACCATCCGCCTCTGCCCTCGCGCCCTGGATTGCCATGAGCTCGACAGATCCCACACCGGGCGATTCGTTTGGCGCCGATCCGATCGTATACATGCCTTTCATGGAAAGCTCTCCGCGCGCGCGCGCTTCGTCAGTCCCCGCAGCTGCCCGAATCGCGTCGTCGGATCGCCTGTTCGATGCCTATCGCCCGCCTCCCGGCGTCCCTGACGAAATCTTCCAGGCGAGTGGCCAGCCGCGACCCGAAGCCGAGTACCTCGTCGACCTTCTGGAGGAGGTGGGCGCCGAGGAGCTGCGGAGGCGAAAGCAGCTGGCGGACGCAGCCTTTCTGACGCACGGCATCACCTTCTCCGTCTACTTCGAGAAGTCAGGATCCGAAAGGATCTTTCCCTTCGACCTGATCCCGCGGCCGATCGTCGCGGAGGAGTGGCGCCGAGTCGAGAGTGGACTTGCGCAGCGGATCCATGCGCTGAACTCCTTCCTGGGAGACGTCTACGGAAGGGGGCGAATCCTCGCCGAGGGTCGCATTCCTGGTGAGGTGGTCGATTCCGCGCATGGGTATCATCCCCAGCTGAAGGGAATCCGACCGCCGGGTGGCGTCTATATCCATATCGCGGGCATCGACCTCGTTCGCGGCGCGAACGACGAGCTCGTCGTGCTGGAGGACAACATCCGAGTTCCCTCGGGGGTTTCGTACGTCCTCGAGAACCGAGCGGTGATGAAGCGGATCTACCCGAAGATGTTCCCCGCGATCGGCGTACGCTCGGTCGACGAGTACCCGACCCGGCTGCGCGCGGCGCTGACGTCGGTTGCGCCCAAGATCACGGACCGGCCGCGCATCGTCGTCCTCACCCCCGGTCCTTTCAACTCGGCCTACTTCGAGCACACCTTCCTGGCGCGCCGGATGGGGTGCGAGCTCGTCCAGCCGCAGGATCTCGCGGTGTGGGGCGGCCGCGTTTATGTCCGGACCACCCGCGGGCCCGAGCCGGTCGACGTAATCTATCGTAGGGTCGACGACGATTTTCTCGATCCGCTCGTCTTTCGATCCGACAGCCTCCTCGGTGTGCCCGGGCTCGTCGACGCGTATGCGCGCGGGAACGTCACATTGGCCAACGCGCTCGGGAACGGGGTCGGTGATGACAAGGCGATCTACGCGTACGTCCCCGAGATGATCCGCTTCTATCTGGGCGAGGAACCGATTCTCGGGCAGGTGCCTACGTACCTCTGCCTACGGGAAGACGATTGCCGGTACGTGTTGGAGAACCTCGACAAACTCGTCGTCAAGTCTGTCGATGAGGCGGGCGGCTACGGGATGTTGATGGGTCCTCAGGCCAGCAAGAAGGAGATTGCTTCCTTCCGTGAGCGGATCAAGGCCAATCCGCGGAAGTACATCGCCCAGCCCCTGATCCAGCTCTCGACCTGTCCGACCTGGACGGGTGAAGGTGTCGCGCCCCGTCGTGTCGACCTGCGCCCGTACGTCGTGACCGGACGCTCGAGCTGGGTATTGCCTGGCGGGCTGACGCGGGTGGCCCTTCGGGAGGGCTCCTACATCGTGAACTCGAGCCAGGGTGGTGGGTCGAAGGACACGTGGGTCCTCGACGGGGGGGACCGTTGATCGCCCGGGTCGCCGAGAGCTGCTTCTGGCTCCACCGCTACATGGAGCGGGTGGAAGCCACGGCCCGGCTTCTCGGTGTGAACTTCTCCTTCCTTTTGGACGTGCCCGGCGACGGGATCGAACGGTGGCGGCCCCTTCTCGTCGTTGCGGGGGTCGAAGAGGAGTACATCGAACGAGTGGGGTCGGAGTACCTCAACGACGAAGAGTGCGTGCAGGAGTATCTGGTCTGGTCCGAGCAGAACCCGGTCTCCGCCTGGAACTCGCTCTGCCGGGCTCGCGAGAGCGCTCGCACTATCCGCGAGACGATCAGCCTCGAGGCGTGGACTACCCTCAACCGTTTCTGGCTCTGGATGAAGTCGCCGGAATCACGGGCGCTTTATAGTGCTGAACCGTCGACCTTCTACGAGCGGATGCGGGAGAACTGTCAGCTCTTCAACGGGGTCTGCAACGACACGTTGCTCCATGAGGATCCATTCGAGTTCATGCGGCTCGGGATGTTCCTCGAGAGGGGCGCGCAGACGGCCCGGATCCTCGACACCAAGTACCACGCGGTAGGGCCTACGGGGGAAGAGGCGGAGACCCCCGTCGACCTGGGCGAGTGGATCGCCATTCTCCGTTCGTGCTCCGCCTATGAACCCTTCTTCAAGCGCTCCGAGGGTTCCCTCACCGGAAGGACGGTTGCCGGGTTCCTCCTCCTCGACCCGGCCTTTCCACGATCCGTTACCCACTGCCTCATGCGCGCCTGGAACTTCCTCCAGCTCATCGCCGGAGAAAACTCCGAAACGGGTCATCGATCCGCGGGTCTGTTAGTCGACCTATTGACGCAAATGCGCACGAAGACGATCGATGATATCATCCATACGGGACTGCATGCGGAGCTGACTTCCGTCGTCGATCAGGTGACAGTGATATGCAGGGCGGTCGAGGAAGACTACTTTTCTGGTCGGATCCCGGGGGAAGAGATGATGCGCGAACTGGCGATTCAGGGATGAGTGAGCACGACGAGGGGCTGCAAGGCTGGGGTGCCTCCGGGGCCCCGCCATCCGTAGGCGACGGTGTCGAGACCGAAGGGGTCGAGCCGCCCAACGAAGGGGGCCTCCGACCTCGAATCGTCCTTGATGCCGTTGCCACTCCGTCGTACCCGGGCGGGGCGCGGATACTCGAAGTCAACCACGAAACCGTCTACACGTACTCGTGGCCCGTTCGACGAAGCTCGCACCTCTTCCTGCTTCACCCGGTTGACGATCCACGACAGGACGTTCTGGAGTACGAGCTCGCGCTTTCCGTTCCGGGGGAGAGGACGGCGTTCGAGGACGTCTTCGGGAACCAGGCGATCTCCTTCCGGCCGACCGAGGAGTATACGGAGCTCCGGATCCACAGTCGGGCGCGGGTTCGGGTTCGGGGTACGTGGGAATCCGAGCGAGTCGACTATACCGGATCCGTCGACCATCCGGTCGTCTGGATGCCGTGGCAACGGATGATGATGCTCCCTTATCTGATGCCACCCGAGCTACCGGAGCCCCAGCTCAGCGACCTGTCGGACTTTGCGCTCGACTTCGTGCGTCGGAGCGGAGGCGACCTCGTCCACGCTCTCCAGGAGATGAATCAGGCGATCTACCAGGATTTCGTCTACGAGCCGGGGTCCACCACGGTCGAGACGACGCCGTATGAGACCTATGTTCGGCGGCGCGGTGTCTGCCAGGACTTCGCCAACCTCTTCATCATCCTGGCGCAGCTCCTGAACGTTCCGGCACGCTACCGCGTCGGGTACATCAACACTGGAGGGGACTACGAAGGGCAGGTGCGCTCGGACGCTTCGCACGCCTGGGCCGAGGTCTACCTTCCGCAAATCGGGTGGTACGGATTCGATCCGGCGAACGGCAAGGGCACCGGACACGTCGATTATATCCGCGTCGCGACCGGACGCCACTATCGCGATGCTGCGCCGGTCGCCGGGACGATCTTCGAAGGCGGGGGAGGAGAGCGCCTCGAGGCTTCCGTTAGGGTCGAGACGGTGGGGTGAGCGGACGGACCGCTACGACCACGTGCCGCCCGTTAGGGCAGGATCTCGACGTACCCGTCCGTTCCATGCACGCGGATCCGCTGCCCATCCCGGATCAGCCGGGTGGCATGCTCCACCCCCACGACGGCCGGCAAGCCGTACTCCCGTGCGATCACCGCGCCATGGGTCATCAGGCCACCCACCTCCGTCACTAGGCCCTTGATCGCGACGAACAGGGGCGTCCAGCTGGGGTCCGTGTAGGCGGTGACCAGGATGTCGCCCGCTTCGAGATCGGCCTCCGCCATGTCCAGGATGACGCGGGCCCGCCCCTCGATGGTCCCGGCGGAAACCGGTAAGCCGACCAGCGCGCCGGCCGGCAAATCGTCGCGTCGGTACGCCCCGGCGATGGCCTCGCCATCCGACGTGAGCACCCGGGGTGGCGTGAGCGCCTGATGCGCCCTGAACGCCTCCTTGCGCTGGCGGATGAGCTCGTCATCCACCTGCCTGGTGCGTACGACGTCGTGGAGCTCCTGG
>WHSP01000026.1:38727-38948 GCA_009380025.1 Gemmatimonas sp.
CGTGAGGTAGTAGATGTCTTCCCTCTCCCGGAGCAAGCTGGCCCGTACGAGGCGCTCTGCCTCTTCCAGCAGAGCCTGCTTGTAAACGAAGTAGCGGCTGATCATGCCGTATTTCGGGTACTCCCGGTACCCGATGAAGGTGCGAAGGCGGTCGGTCATCCGCTTGGTCTCGTCGGCTTTCCGCTCTCCGTCCGGCAGAGCCCGCAGGCGCTCCAGCAGCT
>WHSP01000270.1 GCA_009380025.1 Gemmatimonas sp.
AGCGCGAACGCAGCTGTTCGCCGTCGGCCAGCTCGACGGTCACACCCTCGTCGTCCTGCTCGAAATCGGCCACCGCACAACCGCGCCGGACCTGCGCACCCAGTTCGATTGCATGCTCTTCGAGCAGGTGATTGATGACTGGCTGCGGGATGCCCAGCAAATAGGCGTGCGCGGAATCCAGGCCCTCGGGCGCGGGTTTGGTGATGGCGGCGAAGAAACCGCCGGCCGGACGCTGTCTTCCGTGTTCGAGAATGCGCTCGAGCAGTCCGCGCATTGCCATCAGCTCGATACTGCGAATATGCAGACCGACTATGCGGACGAACGACACGGGCTCGGTTTCCTTCTCCAGAACGAGTATCCGCACATCGTGCAGCCGCAGTTCGGCGGCCAGCATCGCACCGGTCGGCCCGCACCCGGCAATGATCACATCGAACATGAACCACCCCATTCGCCCAATTCTCTCCCACCCAGTCGCCGTGCGTCCCCGTCGTCAGGCGCGGACGGGTGTGCAACATGCTCACCGCCGCCTGGCTGGACCCGGTATGGCATCACAGCCGCGCGCACCGGTTCTTCGCCACCGCGCGCTGGAGCCTGGACCAGGTGGGGCTGGTGATGCTGGGCCTCGTCATCGGCTGGCTCACCGCGACCGGCGCCCCGCTGCTGATCGCGGTCGACGACACGTTGTTCCGGCGCAGCGGCAAGAAGGTGCACGGTGCGGTCTGGGCCTACGACGGCTCCCGTCAGGTGACCACCGGCCAGGCCAAACTCTCCAAAGGCGTGACCTTCGTCGTCGCCGCCGTCGTGGTCGAACTGCCGTTCGCCGACCGCCCGATCGCCCTGCCGGTGCTGTTTCGATTGTGGCGTCCGGGCGGCCCGAACAAATCCACACCATCCGCCTGGCCTGGGCAAAGGCGGGCGAGGGTGGCGAGGAAGTCGAGCGGCGAGAGGACGAGGAGGCTTCGACCGTCGGGGGTGGGACGGGCCGGGGAGTAGAGGATCTGGCGGATGCCGGCGGGGTGTTCGCGGGCGCCCGCGCAGTGGGCATCGGTTCGATGCGCAACCGTGCTACTCACCCTCCTCCGGTACGCCGACGACGGAATTCTCCCACGGCGAAATAGGCGACGAGGCCGCGGGCCACTTTGCCGACGAGACCACCTCGGCGGGGCTGCGACCATCGCCCGTTTTCCGGCTCGGAACTCACCGACCGGACAATGAACTGCTGGTAACCGGCCTGACGGTAGCACCAGACGGACCAAAAGGGAACGGCCGCGGGCGAAAATCGCTGACCCGCGGCCGCGGGTTGTGATTGGCGGAGTGGTAGCCTCGAGAAGGCCGCTCAGAAACGGGCTTCATCGAAGGCCGAAGAGCGGGCCGGTCGAGCTGCGCGATCTACCGATGGCCTAGAAGGCTGTGAAAAAACAGGCTGCGCGAAGGCCAAAGAGAAATCGTGCAGGTCAAGGCGGGCGAAGAGCCGCGAGTGAGGCGTACTTTCGTACGCCGCAGGGAGCGGCGAGGACGCGTACCGCAGAGCTGCGCGATTTATCAACGGCCTTCTAGAGCTGCCCTCGAACCGCTCCACCGGGGAAGTCGTCGTTGTGGATGTTGACGTAGAAGTCGGCGGGATTCTGTCGTATCTCCTTCACGAGTTCTGCGTCGGCGGCGACACAGCCGGTCTCCGGAGCGGGATCGACGAAGTCGAAGAACGCTACGACGATGCCACCGTTCACGCCTGCCACACCGCGGTGGATGTGGGCCCTGGTCGGGGCGGCGATATCGCTCCACTCCAGCTGGAAGCAGACCGTGTCCTGCCCCTGGTTCAACGTCACGAGCGCGCTTCCGGTGCCGTCCGGATCAGCGGGGGGAACTTCCGCGTCGCCGCTAAGCATCGTCGTGAGGGGCAAGCCACCGGTCGCGGCACCGGGAATCTTCACGAGCTGCGGACCGGAATCGACAAGATCGGTCGGCGACTCCGAAGAGCAACCTGCCACCGTGGAAAAGAGCACGAATGTGACGAATCGTCGGGCGTAGAACATGACGTCTCTCCTTGCCGGGGAGTGGGGAGGTCAGGCCTTCGCGAGTCGAAAGGCCCGCGGATCGAGCTTCACTCGGCGCCTGCCCCCCAGGGCATTTCGCACACCGGCCATGGATCAGGCGAATGTCCTGCCTATTCGCCCCGTAAACCCGCCCACCGCACCCCATCTATCCCAATGCTCAGTAGGAGCTTCTCCTCCTGACGGCGAGCCCTCCGGCAAGCCGCGTTCGGAAGGTTGTCCGTGTAGCAGGGGCGTCCACTCGCGCGAGTAGGTTGTACCGAGACGAGACACGGAGCGTTCGCTCCCGCCGAAACAACGATCGTTTGGGTCCTGCGCCCTCAGCCCAGCGAAGCGATTCCCCTCACGTAGTTCGGGGTGGCTGGAAAGCTCGCCACCTGTTGCCAACGCCGGCCGCTGTCTTCCGTCCGGTGCAAGCCACGCTCATCCGCCGCCCAGAGCTCTCCCTCGACGTCGCCCGCAAGGAGGAGTGGCGCGAGGGTACTCGGCGGATCGGGCCATCCATCGACCACCCGCTGCCACTCCTCCCCGTCCGTCCGGCGATAGAGACGACCATCAGAGCGACCTGCGACATAGGTGGTGCGCGGACCGGTGGCCCCGGAAAGGAGCACCACGTCCATCCGTCCCGGGTCGATCGCCACACTACGGAAGTAGCCGATGTCGAGACCTTCCGCTGGCGCTTTCCAGGTGCTTCCTCCGTCCCGACTTTCGAAGTAGCCGTCCCCAGCCGCCACGCGCAGCGTATCGGGGGCATCCGGATGTACCGCCAACTCGTGGGTATCCCAGGGGCTGCCGGTGACCCGATCACGCCAGGTTCGCCCGCCATCCGTAGTCGAGATCAGCGCTCCTGCCTCGATGGCCACCCAGAGTCGATCCGTATCCTGAGGGTGCGAGGCGATCCACCGGACGTGATGGGTAGTCGGCTTCGGGGGAAATGACCACTCGACCGACG
>WHSP01000271.1 GCA_009380025.1 Gemmatimonas sp.
GCTCGATCAGTACTTCGAGCTGCCGCAGCCACCCTTGGAGGCTCAGTAGGGGGATGGGCTGGGTGCGTCACGGCCCAGCCTCGGTTTTTAGATCCGGCCGGTGCCTCGGCACCGGCCGGATCGAGTCGTCACCGAGGCGCTCGATGACTGAGACCGCGACTACGAAGACGGGTAACGGTAAACGCCCGAAACGGGCGACTCCCGTGCAGCCGCCCGGGGAAGCGGTGGTACGCAGCGTGGAGGTCTCGAAGTCGTTTCGTGAAACTGTGGCGCTTCAGTCGTGTTCGTTCAGTGCGCGGGCGGGCGAGCTTCACGCGATTGTCGGTGAGAACGGGAGCGGCAAGAGCACCCTCGCAAAGATGCTCACCGGAGTAATGGCGCCCGATGCGGGTCACGTCGAGGTGCTGGGCGCGACGCCGGCGAACCCTCGGCACGCCGCGTCGCTTGGGATAAGCATGGTCTTCCAGGACGTCCTCGTCGCTGAGGGTGCGTCGATCGTGGACAACCTATTTGTCGGCGCCGATGGGCTGTTTCGGCCGTCGAGTTCGATGGCAGAAAAGCTGCGTGCTGGGCGGGAGGTGCTTGGGCGTTTGACGGAAGAGGAGTTGGACCTGCGGGCGCCGATCGATGAGCAACCCCTAAG
Source organism: Gemmatimonas sp. (assembly GCA_009380025.1). Classification (GTDB taxonomy): domain Bacteria; phylum Gemmatimonadota; class Gemmatimonadetes; order Longimicrobiales; family Longimicrobiaceae; genus WHSP01. The sequence goes on from WHSP01000271.1 coordinate 644, forward strand.
TGTGCGCCAGGCGGTCACGATCGCGCGGTCGCTTCTTCGTCGTCCCCGTGTGCTTATTCTCGACGAGTCGACCGCGGCGCTCGGTTTCGGGGGCGTGGTGCGGCTGTTTGAGGAGCTCGCTCGGCTCAAGGCGAAGGGAGTTTGCGTCCTCTTCGTAACTCACCGGATTGCCGAGCTGATCGAAGTTGCCGACCGAGCGACCGTGCTCAGGGATGGCGAGGATGTGTGCACGCTCGAGAGTGGGGAGATTGATGAAGCCAACCTGATCAAGTCGATGACGGGGCGTGCGATGCCATCGGCCGCGTCCAAAGCAAAGGCCGCTCGTGGTGATGCGGCGATCGGCAAGGGACTGCTTCGCGCCGAGGGCCTGCAACTTACCCCCGACACCGACGCCATCGACTTCGAACTCCGGGAGGGGGAGATAGTCGGCGTGGCCGGGCTCGAGGGTCACGGCCAAGCGGCATTTGTTCAGGCTGTTACCGGGATCGTGGCACCCGCGGAGGGCCAGGTCCTCATTCTCAGGCCGGAGGGAGACCCGGTCGCAATCGAGGACATCGCCACCGCCAGCGCGAACGGCATCACCTACGTGCCGGGTGACCGCAAGCTGGAGGGCCTGTTCCCGAATCTGTCGATCGGCGACAACTTTGGAATGCCGCTCTACCCGCGGCACAACAGGGCCGGGGTGATCGACTTCCGAACGATCAGCCGTCAGTTTGAGCGTCAAGCACAGCGGCTGTCGATTCGATTCGGGCGGAAAAGCGCCCCGATCGGAACCCTCAGCGGCGGAAATCAGCAGAAGGTCATCATCGGCCGCTCGCTCGCCCAGAATCCTCGCGTGGTCGTTCTCAACGATCCCACCCGGGGGGTCGACACCTCTACCAAGGACGATCTCTACGGACTTCTCCGTGATCTGGCTGCGGAGGGCAAAGCGATCTTGTTCCTCTCAACCGAGACCGAGGAATTCATTGGCCTCTGCTCGAGGGTTGCGGTGTTTCGGGAAGGCTCGATCCACGCCACGCTCTCCGCGGAGGAGATCAGCCTGGCGAGGATGATGGCGGCGCTGTTCGGCCGTGCTGGTATCCCGGCGCCGGATCCCGAGAGGGTTTAGCGTGACTACACCGGATACACGCGCCGAGTTCCGTCAAGCCGTGAATCGGCAGCGCCATGCCGCGGTCCCATTGGCGCTGTTGGTGGTGCTCCTCGCGCTGGCGGCCCTGCGGGGTCCCGACCTATTTACGGCTGGGGGAATGGCTGGCGCGATTTCGGTTGCGACTCCGTTGATCCTTGCCACGCTTGCTCTGACGCCGATCGCGATCGCGGGACGGGGGGGAGTAGATCTGGCGGTCGGCCCGGTCTTGGTCTTCGTGAACGTCACGGTGATCCACTGGTTGGTTGCGAACGACATCACCAGCCCACTCGCGATCATTCCGTTTGCGCTCGCTGTCGGGATAGTCGTCCAGTTGATCCAGGGTTTGGCGATCGCCGTACTGCGCCTCCAGCCGGTGGTGGTCACTCTGAGCGGCTTCCTGGTCTTCGCGGGGCTCGACCTCGTCATCCTCTCTAAGCCCGGGGGGGAGGCCCCTGGTTGGCTCGCGAGCTGGGGTGCGGGCACCGATCTGCTTTCGCCCGCCCTTCTTGTCCTCCTGGGTGCTCTGGTCGCCTGGGCCTTGATCGCACGCTCGACCCTCTTTCGCAACATCCGCCTTATGGGGAGCAATGAGCGCACGGCCTACGCGAGCGGAATTCAGCTGATCCCGACCCGGCTTGGGGCGCACGCGATCGCGGGCGTTTTCGTCGGCTTGGCCGGGCTCATGTACACGGCGTTGATCGCGTCCGGCGATCCGACCCAAGGGGACACTTACACACTGATCGCTGTCACCGCGTTGGTCCTCGGCGGAACGAGCCTCGCTGGCGGTCTAGGCGGTGGGCTCGGCTCGGTGATGGGCGCGATCGACCTCTTCTTGATCAGCTACGTCCTGTCGACTTTCGACTTCGGAAGCAGCACGGCGTTCGTCGTGCAGCTCACCTATGGCTTGGTACTCGTCTGTGCCCTCGCGTTCGGATCGCTCGTGACCATCGTCGTCGCGAGGCGCCGAACATGGCGTGCTGCGGGAGCTCAAGCGTGAGCGCGGCTGCGGCACGGGTTCTCGACCGAGTGCCTAGTCGAGGCCGGGATGCCCTGGACGTGTTTCGAACGAGCGGAGGAATCGGCGCGGTCGTACTCGTTGCCCTGATCCTCGTCGGACTCAGCACCGTCGAGGGCTTCTCGTCATCACTGAACATGAAGTCGATGCTGCTGTTCGGATCGTTCCTCGGAATCGCCTGCATTGGACAGACGCTCG
>WHSP01000272.1 GCA_009380025.1 Gemmatimonas sp.
GAGGAGGACGCCCTGGCGCTCTACGACCTGAGCTCGAGCTACTTCGAGGGGGTCACGTGCCCGCTGGCCGCGTTGGGCCACAACCGCGACGGCAAGCCGGGCAAACGGCAGGTCAACTACGGCTTGTTGACCAACCGAGGGGGCCTTCCCATCTCGGTGTCGGTCTTTGCGGGCAACACCGCCGATCCCAAGACGCTCTTGCCCCAGGTGCTGAAGGTGCGCGAGGAGTTTGGGATCGAGCGTTTCGTTTTGGTGGGCGACCGCGGCATGATCCTGCAGAAGCAGATCGATCGTCTGCGCGAGCAGGGCGGAGTGGACTGGATCACGGCCCTCAATGCCTTGACCCTACGCAAGCTCGCCACCGCCGGGGTGCTGCAGATGGACCTGTTCGATGAGCGGGATCTCTTCGAGGTGAGCGCTCACCCGGACTTCGAAGGGGAGCGCCTGATCGCGTGTCGAAACCCGGCCCTGGCCGAGCGGCGGGCGAAGAAGCGGCAAGCGTTGCTGGACGCGACCGCCGAGGAACTGAAGAAGGTCCAGGGCATGGTGGAGCGAGGCCGATTGCGGGGTCAGGAGGCGATCCGGGCCCAGCTGCAGGGAGCGCTCCGCTCCCAGCTGCGCCCCTACGTGTCCTTCGAGGTCCGCGAGGACGGTTTCGAGGTGTCCATCGACGAGGAGCGCCTGGTGGCGGCGTGGACCCGGGGCACCCGAGGCGATCTCGAGCGCCTCCATCGGCAGATCAAAGGGGGCCAGCTGAAGGGCAGGCCGGCCATCGGCGAGCGGGTACGGGCCGTCCTCGGCCGCCGCAAGGTGGGCCAGCACATCGAGGCTACGCTCGCCGAGAACGGCTTCGAGATCTCGATCGATTCCCGGGCGCTCGTGGCCGAAGCCACCGCCCCGCTCGAGCGCAAACTGGAGACGGTGCGTCGGCGCATCGAACGCGGCTCGCTCTACGGCAAGGCGGCCATCGGAGTGCGGGTCGGCAAAGTGGTCAACCAGTACAAGGTCGCCAAGCACTTCCTCCTCGACATCCGCGACGACGGCTTTGATTTTCGCATCGATCCGGACAAGGTCGCCGCCGAAGCGGCGCTGGACGGTGTCTACGTGATCCGCACCTCACTGCCCCAGGACCGCATGGACAGCGAGGAGACGGTCCGCAGCTACAAGCTCCTCTCCGGGGTCGAGCGGGCGTTTCGTTCCTTCAAGACCCTTGACCTGAAGGTCCGCCCCATCCACCACAACGCCGAGCGGCGGGTCCGCTCCCACATCTTCCTGTGCATGCTCGCCTACTACGTTCAGTGGCACATGATGGACGCCTGGAGGCCGCTGCTCTTCGCCGACGAGGACCAGGATGCCAAGGCCGTGCGCGATCCCGTCAAGCCCGCCGAGCGTTCCGAGGGCGCTCTAGAGAAGGTACGCACTCAACGTCTCCCCGATGGCACCCCCGCCCACAGTTTCCAGACCCTGCTGCAGGCGCTCGCCAAACGCGTCCGCAACCTCTGCCGACGCCGGGGCGCGCCTGCCCGGGAGCCGACCTTCGAGATGGATACCCCGCCCGACGCCCAACAACAACGCGCCTATGATCTGCTAAAAACCATCCAAGTGTAGGCAGAGAGCTGCACCCTCCTTTTCCACTCAACAGCCTGTGGAACAAGAAGATGAGCGCTCATCAACCGCTGGAACTTCGGTCTAGAGACGCCCCGGCCAAGTTTAGGTATTCGTTTGCTGCCTCCAAATCACGGGTCGCTCCCCTCCGAATCCCGTCCACGATCTGGTAAAGAAGGGCGATTGCCCGTGCGACACTGGGAGTGTGCGTGCGCCCTACACCGAGGACTCCCACATAAAGGCGGCCGAGCAGGGCATCATCTGTCTCGTAGTAGAAGCTGGTGTATGCTTCCGGGCCGGGTGCCGGGAAGCGTACTCCGTCCCGCAGGTACAGATGATTGGCTTGGGCCCGGTAGCCTTCGATCGTGGCCGTCGCTCCGATCAGTGACCAGCCGGTGCTCCCGTCCGCGATAGACCGCTGAAGCTCCAGCGCCGTCGTTTCGTAGTGAGAGTCGAACGTAGCCAGGCCTTCGCGCATGAGGTGCATCTCGTCTTGCACGTGCAGGCTCGGGGCGGCACGCTCGAACGGTCCCCATAGGACGGTTGCACCTCCGCATTCCTCGATACGGCTTCCGTCGGCGGCCGCGGCGGAGGCTGGGCACATGTATCGGTTGCTTCCACGGAATGCGGCACCGTGTACCGGGCAGAAAAGCTCACAGCGTCCGAATAGCTGTGAGAAGCGACGGTTCTGCCCGACCTGAGCAAGCTTGTCGACTGTCGAGACGATGACTGTCGGCAGGTACCGGTACAGGTCGTCGTCGACGATGTAGACCTGCAGCCGGCCTCCTCCAGTACGGCAACCTGCCGACTGGCAATAGTGCTCAACCAACCGAAGGTCGTGGTTATAGCGAAGACCGACCGACCGAGAGGCGCACGAGGGGCAGCGAAAGACCCGTTGCCAATTCGCGGGAACGCCGTCCTGCCTCAAACGGCGATGGTCCCTGTCGTTGATGCGATTCGGAGTAGTTGACTGCCCGACGTAGTAACCAAGGCTGAAGGGCTGTCCGGGGATGTCGTGCGAGAGCCGAACCTCTTCGGCCTGACCGAGAACCCACGACACACGTTGTAGCTGCTGGTAAGTCAACAGGCGAAGCGGATATCTGAGGAAAGCTGAGACTCCGAGGTGTTTTCCAGTTAGGCGGTCAAAGAAGAGATTCCACACGATTAACCCCAAGAACGCCTCGGTTTTCCCTCCGCCAGCCGGGAACCAAAGAATACTCAAGCGTGTCTGCGCTGCTTCTCCGAGACCGCGCGTGCCGCCCGCGAGCTCCGGAAGTCGCGAGACGATGAATACCAACTGGAAGAGGTGCCAGTCGATAATCGGGCGGGCCCGGTGCTGCCCGGCTCGCTGCATCGCGAGGTTCATTAG
>WHSP01000273.1 GCA_009380025.1 Gemmatimonas sp.
GGTGAGGCTGAGGTTCCCCCGGTCGAAACCGATGGCACAGGCCAGGCAGCCTTCCTGACCAATGGCGAAGCCGTACAGTTTGCGATCGCCGCTTTCGACCTCACCGACGTTGTCGCCGCACACATCCACGGCCCGGCGACGACAGAAAACGAGGCCGGGATTCTCGTGACGTTGTTCGACGATCCAGGCGGCGTGGACCCAGACGGTTTGTTCACTGATGATGATGATGCAGTATTTCCCTCTAGTGACTTCCCGATCGATGCCGATATCCCCGTCGATTCCGTGCTCCGTCTGATGCGTGAGGGGCAGGCCTACGTGAACGTCCATACCGTGGAGAATCCAGGAGGCGAGATCCGCGGCCAGATCATGAGCACAAACTAAGTACCTCTTGTCACAGGTGCGGGGACGTATTCCGAGTCCCCACGAGTCGTCATCCCCGCGAAGCATGCCCCCGCGGTAGTAGGCGGGGGGCGGGGATCCAGTGGCTCAATCGGTTGCGGTGCTCTGGATTCCCGCCTTGGCGGGGACGACGAATGGGCATGACCAGGAATACGTCGTCTGATTTCCCGGCACGGAGTACTAACGGGACTGGACAGGTCGCCGATCTACCTCAGTTGTCCACGTCCTGGTAGCTGCTCACGGGCGGAAGCTGGGCACCCGACAAGTTGTCGGGCGGCATCTCTCCCGCGACGACCTCGTGGACCAGTGTCCCGATGCCCTCGATCGTCGCCTCGATCCGTTCTCCAGGCTCCAGGTACCCGGCCCGCTCCCCTGTCTCGAGAGCGCCCATCGACGTCCCACCGGACGTTCCGCTGTTCACCACGTCGCCGGGGTACAGTGTGTTCACCGAAGACGCATACTCGATGATCTCCCAGATCGAGTGGATCATATCACCGGCCTGCGCCTCCTGGATCATCTGACCGTCGATGGTGAGCGTCTGGTGCAGCCGCTCCATCGGATCGCCGTAAAACTCCTTCGGCGTGATCCAGGGCCCCTGTGGGGCGAACGTATCGTGTCCCTTCCCGACGAACCAGTCGGAGCCGGAACCGAAGCCACCCGGCGGCCTGCCGCCCCGGTCGGAAACATCGATGCTCACCATGTAGCCGAAGACGTAGTCCTGCGCTTCCGACGCCGGAACGTATTTGCCCGTACGGCCAATGACCGTGGCGAACTCGACCTCCCAATCCGTGCGGTCCCTACCCTCGGGGAGTTCGATGTTCTCGCCAGTGCCGATGACGGCGCCTCGGGATGACTTGAGGAACATGTACGGAACCCCTCGGTTTTCCTGCCGCTCCCGGGTGGACGCTGCCAGCTCCGCCTCGGTACACCCTTCACAGATGTGCGTGTAGAAGTTGCCCGCCGCGTTCAGGATCTTCCCCGGATACTGGATCGGAGCCTGGATGTCGACGTTGGCTACGTCGTCGACGTAGCTCGGGCGGTTGCCGCCCTCCAGCGTTCCGTCCGCCACCAGGTGGTTGACGATCTCGTACAAGCGGTACTTGAGACCATACTCGTACTGCCCGATGAGCTCCAACATCGTCCCGGGAATCGGGACCGTCGGGAACGCCGGATCCTGTTGCAGGTTCTCGTTGGCCGCATCGATCTCCACGACGATCTGGTCGCGAAGAACCAGCCCGACCTTCTGCTCCCCGTCGACCTCGAAGGTCGCGACATGGAACGGCTCCACGCTCTCCATGGCTTGCGCATAGAGGTGCGTTGGCGCCAGGGCTACTACGATGACGCCGATGAGTGTGGCAAAGGCAACGCGCATGAGACACCCCTTGCTAAAGTGGATTCCGAGTCGGGTCGGTCACACTCGAACACATGAGCCGTCACGATGAGGGGCTGTCAATGGTCTCCGAAGGCAGGGACATGGTCGCTTCGATTTCGCGCCGTTGAGGCCAGCCTGCCGCATTCAGCTCTGGCCCTTCCCCTTCTCGATGGCTCCGAATCTCACGTCGTAGGCCCAGGGGAGCACGATTCCCCAGGCGATGTGGACCAGGATGCTGATACCGTTCCGCGCCTCGACGAACCACGGAAATAGTTCGACGAAGCCGTAGAAATTGACCACGTAGATGATCAGGCCGAAGAGACCCTGTGCCAGCGCCGTCAGACGCTCCAGACGGGCTCGCAGGACCAAGGCACAGAAAACCGCGTACGAGACGGCATAGAATACCGAGAGGGAGAAGTGAACGAACAGCGCCGCGAGAAAGATCGGTCCATTGAAGCTCGCGGGAGGGGGAAGCACGCTTGGCCCGATCAGGATGGCGGCGATCATCCGGACCGGCTCCCAGGGACTGCCGAGTCCCGTCAGCGGCCAAAGGATCATCTCCAGGGCGAGGAACACTACCCCGGCGACGATTCCCGACCATGCGGCCGCACGCCAGTGGATTCCGTCGAGCAGTTGTGGTCTGACCTCCTGGCTCATCCCCTCTCAACAGAATCCGGGACGTCGGTAGATCGGGAGCGGTCCCTCCTTTTCGCCGGAGGAGCCGGGCTTCAACGAGGGTCGATCAGAACGTGACGCCGCCGACCCCTCCGCAAGCGGTTTTCGCAGGCTGGGATGGTCTTCGAATGCCGATACTTTCGCCACTCGGCTGCCCCTGAGGACAGCGACAGATGGCTCGATACCTTCATCAAGCATTGGGCCGGCGGATGGGTTCCCGGGAAGGTGGGTGGTCGCGCGAGGCGAATAGTTGACCAGCCTGAACGGACGTAGCGGCTCTGCGCGCGAGCTCTTGGAAAGCGGCTGAGTCCCAGCGGGCGGCCGCGCACAACGGTGCACTTTAGCCCAAAAACGCAAGAGGCCCCGCTCGCGTAACTCGCCGCGGGGTCTCCGTGCCAGAACTATGACGACGTATTCCTGGACATCCCCATTCGTCATTCCCGCGAAGGCGGGAATCCAGGAGCACCGCAGCCGACTGAGC
>WHSP01000274.1 GCA_009380025.1 Gemmatimonas sp.
GACCATCTTCGAGATGAGCCGAGGCAACCTGCGCGCGATCGATGCCCTCGCGCTCAAATCGCTCCAGCACGCCGTCCAAGCCCGGGCCACCGTCGTTTCGGTCGCCGAAGTCACTGCCGCTCGCCAACTCCTCGCCCCCTGAGCGCTCCGCCGCCGACTCTTCCGCTGCCGACTCTTCCGGTCCACGCGATCGAGCCGCAGCCGAGCACCACCCGGTGGCTCGTCCGCGAACTCTGGAGTGCCGCCGCGGTCGGCGTGATCGGAGGCGCGCCGAAAGCTTGCAAATCTTTCCTCGGCCTCGATTTCGCCGTGTCCGTCGCCTCCGGCACCGCCTGCCTCGACCGCTTCGAGGTCGAGACCCCCGGCCCCGCTCTCGTCTATCTCGCCGAAGACGCGCTCGAGGGGGTGCGCGATCGCGTCGCACAACTTTGCCAGCACCGGGGCCTCTCGCTCACCGGCCTCGACCTGCATGTCGTCACCGCGCCCCGCCTCCGGCTCGACCTCGACGCCGACCGCCGTGCGCTCGACGCCACCCTCGCCCAATTGCGACCCAAACTGCTCCTCCTCGATCCGCTCGTTCGCATGCACACCCGCGACGAGAACAATGCAGCCGACATCGCCGAGCTGCTCGGTTTCCTTCGCGAGCTCAATCGCCACTACCAGCTCGCCATCGTGCTCGTCCATCACATGGCCAAACGCATGCGGCATAGCCCCGGTCAGGCGCTCCGCGGATCGAGCGATCTCCACGCTTGGACCGACTCGGCCTGTTACCTCGTCCGTCGTGACGAACAGCTTCGCCTCACCCTCGAGCACCGTGCTGCTCCCGCACCCCAACCCTTGCTCCTCCGCCTCGCCGGCGGAGGCGGCCAGCCGTGCAGACTCCAACTCGTCGGGACCGAGCCCGATTCGCTCCCACTCGCCGACGCCGTGCGCCATGAACTCCGCCGCATCGCGACCCCCTGCACCCAGGCCGACCTCCGTAAACGGCTCCGCGTCAACAACGCCCGCCTCGGCCATACGCTACGCACGCTCGAACAGCGTGGACTCGCACGCCGCACACCGACCGGCTGGACCCTGCCTCCTGACAACGACCCCGCTCAACTCAGCCTCATCGATTGAACCGCGCACACGCGCGCAACCCTCCCTCCTCACCACACCCGTCATCCGGCATTCCGGCGTTCCCCACTACAGGCGCACTCGGAACGGAACGCTCCAAGGGCAAGGCGTCTCCCTTCAGCTTTGCCCCTTGAACCCTCGCCGCTTTGGCAGCCGCCCTTTCACTCCCGCTCGCCTCGAACCCAGGCTGACAGCCCCGGCCCGCTCCCATGGATATGGTGGCAGGGGTAGCGAAGCGAATAGCCCCTTTGCTTTGATTGCCTTCATGCTCGTTCGATGGGATCGATCCCGCCAACCTCCTGGACGGTGGCCTTCACGCAACCGTTCGTCCAGCAGTGTTCGGCGGAACAGTAGACCGGGAATTCTTCACCCTCGACGTCGACAGGTGTGAGCTGCTCTGGCAGACGCGCTTGAACGGGGACATCTCGAGCGCCCCGATTACCTTTGAGATTGACGGGAAGCAGTACGTGGCCGTGGCGGCGGGGGGGCTGGACCGCGTAGACGACGTCGTTCGCATGGCTGGCCAACATCGATATCGCGGCCGGCACCGGTCGTAATCTGGGTATTCGCGCTGACATAAGAGTCAACTCGGGTCAGCCCAGGTCGAGCCCCCGACGTCGATATCGGTGCAGGGCAAAGTACAACCAGGGCAGCAAAGCCGTCAAAGGCGAGCAAAGTCGTCACGAATTGTCACAGGATTTCACAGGACAACCGATCGTCGCGAATCACTAACTGCTTCAGTCGGGGCCGGTCAGGAGACCGTCTGGCGCCTGCTCTTGCGACCTGCCTTTCTGAAGATCCTTCCGGGGCGCGCCTCCCGCCAATACTTTATGTTATCGTCCGCCATCGTCTGTCGGGCCCGTAAAAGGCGTCAGGCACGCTCGATCTGCCGAGCCTGCAGGTTTTGGTGCGCGGGTCAGTCGAGCGTTCATCGTCATCGTTCCCAACACTTCTGGAGGAGGAGCAACATGAATCGACCTGGGATTGGATGTGGCGTCCTGGCCATGACGGCTTTCCTGGGCGGCGCGTCATCAGGCTCGGCGCAACTCACGGGCCTCGAGAACGGCGAGTGGCATTACCTGGGCGGCGACGCCGGCCATACCCGGTACTCTCCGCTGAACCAGATCAACGCGAGCAACTTCGCCGATCTGGAGGTAGCCTGGATCTGGCGAGGGCAAAACTTCGGGCAGTTCCCCGAGTACACCTTCCGCTCAACGCCAAGCTTCGCGGACGGCATGTTGTACACCGTGGCGGGCGGGCGCCGGCAGGTGGCGGCGATCGACCCCACCACGGGAGAGACGCTCTGGACCTTCCGCGAGCCCGAGACGATGAGGTATCTGCGCTCACCGCGGGCGGACTTCGGAAAGGGTGTCGCTTACGCTGAGGTGGACGGACGGGGCGTGATCTACATTACCACGCCCGCCTTTTTCCTGTGGGCGCTGGACGCTGAGACAGGGCAACCGTTGGAGAACTGGGGCACACCTGTGCCGTTGGAAGATTTCTCGCAGACGGGAGTGGTCGACCTGATCCCGGACTTGGTGGGGGATTGGGGGCGGTGGGAGAACTTTCTCGCCGAGGGCGGCGTGTACGACCCGGATCATGGGATCTCTCAGGACCTGGGTATGGTCACCAACTCGTCGCCGCCGATCGTGGTGAACGGGGTAGTCGTGGTGCTGGTCGGCCACGAGCCTAGCTACGACCAGACTCGGATCGAGAACGTTCCGGGCGACATCATGG
>WHSP01000275.1 GCA_009380025.1 Gemmatimonas sp.
GTTTTCCCAGTCACCGAGCTCCACCTCTCGGGCGTCCTCGACGAAGGACCCGCTCAGCACCGGAATGCCCTGCTCCTTCACCCACGTGTCATAGGCGCTGAACTTGTCCCACATGTATTGCGTGTAGGAATGAACGTCGTACTCTCTGATGATCTTCCGCTCGCTCATGCGCAACTCCGATCCCGTCTGCTGAGCTCAGGAACGAACCTGGGGTGGCCACGACTGTGTGGCGCTTCTGGGCGCCCACTGGGTCGGCCGGAGGGCCGTCGGAGGGAGAAATGGCGTCCACGCCGCGCGACTTCGGCGCTGACGGCTCGTGCAGTGCCGCACATAACCGTCTTGCTGCGCTCGCACACGCGCTGGGCCACTGTTGCCAAAGCCAATTCCCTGTGTGCGTAGTACGTCCTTGTGTACGGACTACGATTAGATCTTTGTATCCCGGATCCAATCTGGTGTCAAGGGATCCCCGGGACCGATTCTGATCGGCGTGATGGGCGCGGCATCCTCCGGCGGACGGCCCAAACGTCCCCCTTGCACGCACGTTGTTTCGGTGCTGTCGTGACGAGGGTCTAACCCAGAAGCGCGGATCGCATTTTGGATCCTTGACATCGGATACGATCACTGACAAGACTGAGATGCCCGCCCGCGGATCGGAATGGCTGCTTGCTGGCCCTGACGAGCGGGACCACGTCGCGGCGGGTCTTGCGGCGGCGCTGCCGAACGCGTGGACGCATCGACGGCCAGCAATTGGGCCGTGTTGCCTTCCCGAAGGAGGAATCGCACATGACGGATCCCCAAGCACCGCCAACAACTGCCACGCAAGCGCCCACGATGATGGTGACGCCCACGCTGCTAACCGCAGCACGGGCGATCGTCCGTGGCCCATCCCTCAACCGCACGAAGACCGCGGGCTACGACGTCAAGCCCGACGAGAAGATCCTCCTGGTCGAAAAGGCCACCGACGACCCCGCCGTCACGCAGGCGCTGAGCCAGGCGATGCGGGAGCTCGGCGCACGGGTCGACGTGTTCCACGTCGACATCGAGGACCGGCCGATGGACTATCTCGACGAGTTCCGTGGCCTGATGCACAACATCCCCGGCGTTGAGTACGACGAAGCGTTCAAGCTCTGGCGTCAGCGATTCGAGTGGCTGGAGCGCGCCGCGGTCGAGCAGGACTACCAACTCCTCCTGCAAGGAGATGCCGGGGCGCTGCCCAACCTCGATGGCGTGCGGTACGAGGGCGTGCCGTGGTACCACCGCATCACGTTTCCGGCGGCTGGCTTCCCGTGGCCGCTGTGGGACCTCATCAACACGAAGGCCTGGCAGCCGATCTGGGAGCGGGGCCGCGGCGCCTGGGTCGAGCTCACCGACCCCGAGGGGTCCGAGATCCGCTGGCGGCTGCAGGAAAAGTACTTCGAGGAGTCCCACTACGAGGGGCACCGTCGTCGGTTCCGGCCCGAGTACTACCTCGGCCACCTATTCGGATGGCCGACGCCCCCATATGACGATGGATTGGAGTGCGAGGGGGTCGTCGCCGGCACGCTGAACCATTTCGGCCGCCCGTTCCCACATGCCAAGGCGCATTTCAAGGGTGCGAAGCTCACCCACGTTGAGGGCGGCGGCGAGTACGGGGACAAGTGGCGCGAGCTCATGGAGCTGACCAAGGACATCCAGTATCCCGAGTACCCGGACAAGGGCCTGTTCTGGCTATGGGAGTGCGCCATCGGCACCCAGCCGAAGATGGCTCGGCCACCTTATGCCTTCACGCTCTCGGGGCACGCCGCCATGTACGAGCGGCTGCGCTCGGGCATCATCCACATCGGAATCGGCACCGGCAACGCGAATGTCTCCGAGAAGTGGGCGGCCGAACAGGGGCTTCCGTACGGACACCTGCACATTCACATGCAGTTCGCCACGTACAAGCTCCACACCACTGACGGCGAGGAGATCACCGTCATCGACAACGGGCGACTCAAGGCGCTCGACGATCCCGAGGTGCGCGACCTTGCCGCCGAGTACGGCGACCCCGACGAGCTGCTCACCGAGGCCTGGACCCCGCCCATTCCGGGAATCAGCGTCCCAGGCGACTACTGGAAGGACTATGCCCCCGATCCCGCGCGGTGGATCGAGGAGAACGACGTGTCGCAGGCCTAGGTGCCCGGGTGCAGCCACAATGAGAACGACCGGGTAAGGAGCGCGCGACACGCATGACAGAGCGGATCAGGTTCGACGAGAAGGCCACGCGGGTTCTGAGCGAGGCATACCAACTCTCCGCGCGCCTGGGCCATGCGAGCTCCGACGTCCACCATCTGCTCTGGGCTCTCGTCGCCCGGGGATCGGAGCACGGCCATCGTGCGCTGCGGGCGCTCGGGACCGACCTCGACCACCTCACCCGGGCGGTGGAGATCGAGCTACCGCCTCCTGACCCCGACTTCGGCGGCTGGCGGTCGCGTGAGCTCGGCGGTAGGTCCGTGCAGGTTACGGCCGCGTTCAAGGCCGTGGTCGATCGGGCGGCGAACGCTGAGCGAGGTAACCGTGCCGTCGTGGACGAGACGTCCCTGCTCGACGCGTTGCTTGCGACCAAGGACACCGAGACTCTGGCGCTGCTCAAACGCGTCGGCTTGGCGCCGGGGCAGCAGGTGCCAACGGGCGCCACCTCCCAGCACGCGGCGCCCGCCCAGGTCGGCGACTCACCGCTGCTCAAACTCATCGGCCAGTACGGCCGGCTGCTGACCGAGGAGGCGCGCGCCGGCGAACTCGACCCGGTCATCGGCCGGGAGGCGGAGTTGCGTCGCGTCGGGTATATCCTCGGGCGCCGACGCAAGAACAATCCCGTGCTGCTA
>WHSP01000276.1 GCA_009380025.1 Gemmatimonas sp.
CGCCTCACTCGCGGCTCGTCGCGCGCCTTGACCTGCACGATTTCTCTTTGGCCTTCGCGCAGGCGTGTTATCCAACAGCCGTCTAGACAATCTCCTGACAGAGCTCATCGAGGCGGGCAACCGGCACCTGGTAGCTGGTTGGCATCCGGAAAGTCGGATACCAACGGCGTGGTTTCCAGGCCGGAACGAGGGATTTTTCGCAAGGTCAAGGAGCGCGAAGGTTGGCGCGGAGGCGTGCTGAAGTACACCGCACAAGAAAACGGCGGCGCGATGCCGAGATTGCGAAAAAGAACCGCTTCCGGACGGAAACCAGCTGGTAACCCGGCGGAGGGGGCTTGCATTCTGTCGCCCGTGTCCGTACAGCATCAGATTGCGGAGCCGCCGTGTTCGAGAAGGTGAATCGATTGTCTCGGGGTTGCGGCGCTCCGTAACCGCGATCGCGCGCGAGAGCGAGGTCGCGAACAACTCACCCGAGCAGAGGTTTGTGATGCGATCGATAGCGGCAGCAGTCGGAGTTTCGGCCTCGATATTCCTTCTTTCGGGGTGTGCGGAGAGCCCCGAACGGGCCGAGGTCGACGCGGAGATGGCCGGAAGCGCCGAGGCGTGCGATGCGGACAATGGCGGGTTGACTCTGCCGGACGGTTTCTGTGCGGCGGTCTTCCACGAGGGTGTGGGTCCGGCGAGGCACCTGACGGTTACGCCCGAGGGCGTGGTTTACGTGGCGATCGCCCAGCAGCCCGGTGGAAGCGGGTCGTCGGACGGCGTGGTCGCCCTCCGCGATACCGACGACGATAACCGGGCCGACGTGATGGAAAGTTTCGGAGAGCACCACGGAACCGGCATCGAGGTGGTGGGCAGTTTTCTCTATGTGTCGACGGATACGTCGGTGATCCGCTATCCGCTCCCCGCAGGTGACGCGATGGTGCCGACGGCCCCCGCGGAGGTGGTCGTCGCTGGCTTCCCGGTCCAGCGAGCACACGCGTCGAAGCCGCTGGCCTTCGACAGCTCCGGAAGCATGTGGGTGACGGTGGGGGCTCCAACCAATGCTTGCGGGGGACAGACTGACCGGCAGTCGGGCGCGACGGGGCTGGACCCCTGTCCGGACTACGAGCGGCAGGCGGCCGTCTGGCAGTTCGACGCCGATCGCACGAATCAGACACAGACGGACGGCGAGCGATATGCCTGGGGCATCCGCAACGCCGTGGCGGTCGCTTACCATCCGGCGGGTGATGGCGTCTGGGTCGTCCAGCACGGCCGGGACCAGCTCAACACGGTCGACAGCGCGAACTTCACCGCGGAAGAAAATGCCACGCGGCCCGCGGAGGAGCTACTCCGGCTGGAGGAAGGAACGGCCTACAGCTGGCCGTATTGCTTCTACGACCTCGAGACGAACCGCCGCGTCCTTACCCCGGAGTACGGCGGTACGGGCGACGAGGTCGGTCGCTGTGCCGACTTCCCCGAGCCCGTCGCGGTATATGATGGGCACTGGGCGCCGAACGACCTCCTCTTCTACACGGGCGACCAGTTCCCGGACCCCTATCAGAATGGAGCGTTCATCGCCTTCCATGGCTCCTGGAATCGCGGACCGCTACCCCAGGAGGGTTACCGGGTCGTCTTCCAGCCTCTGAGCGGATCGGCTGCGAGTGGGGAGTTCGAGATTTTCGCGGACGGGTTCGCCGGGATCAGCCCGATTCCGAGTCCGGGCGAGGCCGAGCATCGGCCCGTGGGCCTCGCGCAGGGACCCGATGGCTCCCTCTTCATCAGCGATTCGGTGCAGGGGACGATCTGGAAGGTGGTTTACCCCGAGTCGTAGGCGCGAGTCCTGGCCATCGGCACCGTGAAGACCATCCGCGTTACGACGCGTGCCCGCCGCGAGCTAGTCGATCTCACCAAGGTGACTGGCCGATTGTAAAGACAACAAACAGCAAACAACGATCTATCGCGGAGCCGCAGAGGACGCTGAGGAATCGAATTGACGATGATACCTCTGCGAACTCCGCGGCTCCGCGGTAAACCCTCCCTTCGTTGGACTCGCGACCCGCGCTAGGGAAAGAGTAACTCCTTCCGCCAACCTGCCTCGTCCCGATTGTAGACTTCTCTCTCATGAAGCCGGTCGGGCCGCGAAGTCCAGAACTCGATACGTTCCGGCGCGACACGGAAGCCGGACCAGAATTCGGGTCGCGGGATCGGCCGCTCTCCGAACCGCTCCTGGAGCTCGACCACGCGATCACGGAGGGCGGTATAGGATTCCAGCGGCTGGCTTTGCTTCGATGCCCACGCGCCGAGCTGGCTCCCGCGGGGCCGGGTGGCGAAGTATGCATCCGCCTCGGCGGGATCGACCGGAGTAACGAGCCCCTCGATCCGCACCTGTACCTCGAGTGGGGCCCAATGGAAGCAGAGGGCAACATGCGGGTTGGCGAGGAGGTCGCCTGCCTTGCGGCTTTCTAGGTTCGTATAGAAGACGAATCCGTGCTCGTCGGAGCATTTGAGCAGGACGATGCGAACCGAGGGCCGGCCCTGGGTGTCGGCCGTGGCGAGGGCCATCGCCGTCGGCTCGCTGAGGTCCGTTCCCTTCGCGCGGTCCAGCAGCGCCGCGAAGCGGACTATGGGATCTTGCATCGACGCACTACTTCAGGCACATGATCGGCTACAACGGCAAGCCTAGAAGGCCGCTGATAAAACGCGCAGCTCTGCGTTACGCTTCCTCGCCGCTCCCTGCGGCGTACGAAAGTACGCCT
>WHSP01000277.1 GCA_009380025.1 Gemmatimonas sp.
GCACCTACCCGCTCCCCGAGGCGCAGCTCGACCGCTTCATTCTCCGCACGAGTGTCGGCTACCCGGCGACGCATGACGAAGTGGAGATCCTCTCCCGCCGGTTGGCACGCAAGCAGGACGAAGTAGCGCTAACGCCGGTTGTCACGCCGGCGGAGTTCAGCTCCATGCAGGCGAGTCTCGAATACGTCCACATCGACCAGCGCCTGCGGGAATACGCCGTCGCGTTGACGACGGCGACCCGCGAGAATGGACAGTTCGAGGTGGGGTCGAGCCCGCGCGGGTCGCTCGCGTTGCTGAAGGTCGCGAGGGCACGCGCAGCCCTCGACGGGCGCGAGTTCGTCACCCCCGACGACCTACGCGCGGTGGCGGTAGCTGTACTCTCGCACCGGGTCGTCCTCCGCCCCGAGGCCTGGGCCCGCCATGTGTCTGCGGACGAAGTCGTCCGCGGGATCATCGATACCGTGCCCGCTCCAAACTGGAAATGACAGCGACGCCCGTCACGACCGAGGGAACCAGGAGGCTAGCGCCATCCCGGGATGAACGTTTGGTGCCCTACTGCCTGATCGCGATCGGCGGTTTGGGCGCCTCCGTCCTCACCGGTCAGCCCGCTCTGGCGGCGCTGGCGCTTCCGTTCGCGCTCGCACTCGCTCTCGGCCTGCGTCGAAGCACCCCACAGGAAGTCAGAGCTCGCGTCACGCTCGACGCCGATCAAGTGCTCGAAGGCGACCTCGTAACGGGGCGCATCGCGCTCGAGTGGGATCGGAGATACGATGCCCACCTGCTCCTCCACCGACTCGCAGGTGTCCTCCCGATCTCGCCAGATATCACCCCGTCCTGGTCGTTTCCGGCCGGCACCGGCTCCGCGGAAGTCCAATTCGAGGTACAGGCAGCACGCTGGGGAAGACACATCATGGGAGAGGTGTGGCTGCGACTGGCCACACCCTCTGGGCTGGTCATGTGGACCGGGATGGTTGTGAGCGGCCCCACCTTGCGAGTGCTGCCGGAGAGCGATCGTCTGAACCGGCTACTTGATCCCGTCGAATCGCATGCTGTGCTTGGGATGCACCGCTCGCGGCGACTCGGTGACGGGCAAGAGTTCGCCGAGCTCCGGCCGTATACGCCCGGCGATCGCCTGAGGGATCTGAACTGGGGCGCAACGGCCAGGCACCGGCGGCCGTTCGTGAATCGGCATCATCCGGAGGTTTCGGGCGATCTCCTCATCGCCATAGACACATTCACCGACGGCTCGGTCAGTTCGACCGACGCATTGGCGAGAGCCGCACGAGCCGCCTGGGCACTGGCGTCCATCCACCTTCAGGCGAATGACCGAGTCGGCCTCATCGGCCTCGGGGGTCGAACGCAATGGCTACCCCCCGCCGGCGGACGACAGGCCAAGTACCTGCTGCTGGAAACGTTGCTCGGAGTCGGAGGCGAATTGGTGAGTACGTCAACGAGCCCAGCCCGCCACGTCCGAATCGCTGTGCCGGTCTCGGCACTGGTCGTCGTGCTCACTCCCCTTCATGCGCGGAGTACCGTCGATACCCTCGAATGGCTCCGCGCGCGGGGACGCTCAGTGGCCGCGATGATGATCGACACGAGGAACCTGCTCAGGGAACCGGAATCCCCAGCCGAGGCTCTGGCGTGGAGACTCTGGTCGATGGAGCTGGAGCAGCGAAAACGCGAGCTCGCGGACCTTGGAATTCCGGTCGTAACGGTCGCCGATGACGGTCCCATCGGGCAGATGGTCTCGGCGCTTCGCCGTGCGCGCAAGACGCCGGCTGTTCGGAGAGGGAGATGAAGACGCGCCTGCGCATGGTGCTCGCGATCGGCTCGGTAGCGATCTTCGTCATTGTGAATGCTGCTGCCATCGCTTTGGGTCCGTCAGGGCCCCGAGTCGTCTTGCTGCTCTCCGGGCTGGCGGCGGTGGGGTTTGCCGTGCAGAGCGCCAGGTGGAACCGCCCAGCTCTCACATCGGCCTTGCTGTTCAGTCTGCCGTCGATAGTGGGGCTCGTAGCCGAAAACCCGCCGATCTGGTTAGTCGGGCTGTTGGGTACTGCGTTACTCATGGCGGCCGAGCTGAACGCCTCGAGTTGGTCGCTCCGCGACGGGGGGCCGACCGAGGCCCTGGCACGACGTGACCTGTTGCACATCGGACAGCTCGGCATGATCGGCCTCGCGGGATCGCTCGCCCTCGGGGCTCCCGGGCTCGGCCCGTCACTCCCTGGCACCGCGGCCGTTCTTCTGGCTGCAACCGCCATCGCAGCGCTGGGTTGGGTCTTGTTCGGCCGCCGCATCTAAGCCAGAGCTCACGCGGAGAACGCGGAGGAGCAGTGGTTACGGGAGTCGACCTTCGAGATCTCGGCGTGCTCCGCGGGAGCCCCTGGTTCCAGCCTCCCTGGCAGGGATTTGCTCGGCATAGTTCTTCCCCTTGAAGGCCTGATCTCGAGGACCAACGGCGGTCGCCACCCTCTGGCTACCGTCCAATTTCTCGTGATGCCTGATTCGCGTGGGACGCAGGATTCCGTTGGGCCTACCGGAAGAGAGCAATGGCGAACTTCGAACGTTTGACTGTCAAATCGGCAGAAGCGATCCAACACGCGGCGACGACCGCTCGTCAGAACGGGAACCCCGCCATCGAGGATCTGCACCTGCTCGACGCCCTCCTTTCTCAGGAGCAGGGGATCGTGGTGCCGATGCTTCAGAAGGTCGGTGCATCGGTTACGCGACTGAG
>WHSP01000278.1 GCA_009380025.1 Gemmatimonas sp.
GAGCGATGACGATGGCCTTGCCGATGCCGCTGTTGCCGCCAGTGACGATCGCGACTTTGCCTTCCAGAGTCATGGTTGCTGCTCCTTGTTGGTCGGCTCTACTTCAAGCGTCACTCCGATTCCTCCCCCGCCCTTCGGTGCTTCGAGCACCGCAAAGGTCGACTCTCTTGTCCGTCAGCCGAGCCGCTCGACGAGATGGTCGCCAACCCGGAGTGCGTTGGCAACTCAGGTGGTCGGTACCCAGCGAACCTCTCGTCCTGGAGGGATCCGTGGAAGCTTTGACGCTCTCCCCACTCGTAGGGCCGGCCAGCCGGTGGACCTCCGGCGCCACGTCTCGCCGGACTATCCCGTCCTCTTGTTTCGTCCGCCGTACGGGGAACTCGATCTACGGCCGGCATTCCCTGAGTTTGGCGGGTCCGGCGCCCTGGCAGGCGGTGTCCTCGGCGTGCAGGTTTGTCGGCCACGGGTCGATTTGTACGCGCTCCGCGCTTTCCTTCGCGATCTCATCCACAGGAGGCCCGAAGTCCCGGTGGTGGTCCTGCTCCAGATGCCGCCGGAGGAGGCGGTCCTGGCGGCGGCACGCCTCGCGGCGCTCCGGTGCCGAGCCGTCATTCGCCTGGGTCCCGAGCTGCCGACGATCCTGCGTGAAGTCCTGACCGATCCCGCCACGCTCGGCCGCGATGTCGTCGACTGGCTCCGGCTCCGGTCGATCCGCCCGAGCCCGAACCAAGCCGACCTCCTCGAGCGGATCTTCACGGATGCGCCGAACCACAGTGAACTGGCCACCCTCTTGGGCGATCAGCACATCTCGCCATCGAGCGCACGGGCCCGCCTCCGGAAGCGGGGGCTACCGCCACCGAGCCGGTGGCTCCAGGCCGCACGGGCGATCCACGCCGCCCTTCGTATTCAGGCGCGGCCGGAGGCCTCGGTGACAGCGATCGCGCTGCAGCTCGGGTTCACCGACCATTCCGCCCTCGTGCACCTCCTCCGTCGATCGCTCGGGGTAAGCGTCAGGCAGATTCGCGGGACTCTCGGCTGGGAGTGGCTGCTGGATCGGTGGCTGCGATCAAACCGAGTCATCCCGCGATAACCGGCCGAGCACGTCCGCCGGGGAAGGGAGTGCTGGTTCTTCTCCGACGGACCTCCGGCCTTTCCCTCTGGTTCCCTACTATCCCCTTCCACACCCACCCACGAAACCCTTCCCCGTCTCCCTCCCGAGCGGAGACGGCGCGAGGTCCGGCTTCGCCGGACTGGACGCGCGTGCGCGTCCAGCGCCGCCCGTGCCGACATGTTTTGGCTTCTCGCTCTCTCGCTTTTCGAAAGGTAGGCCCGGAGCCACGCGTCAAGGATCTCCGTCCGTGTGCCGGATAGGTCCGACCTCGTGGCAGCAGTGGTGGCCGGCACACGGACTCCGCCGCGCGGCTTCGCCGTCCTTGACCCGCGGCGCCACCGGACCCGTAGGGGGCTTCGCCCGAGAGAGGGAGACAGCCACCAAATAGCCAAGGAGACCCCCGATGACCACGACCTCCCGGACCAGCCGCAACGCCGCCGCGACCGTGAAGACGCCGATGCGCACCCCGAAGCGGTTCGTCCGTTGCATCAGCTGCGGCACCATCAAGAAGGAGCGCTCCTACGCCCTCTGCGCCGAGTGCTTCCGAACGAGCGGCACGCTCCCGAAGCCCTGGTTCACCTGCTTCGTCCGCCACGCCGGGCGGGAGGCGTCGCAGTACAGCTACCGCGACGACCCCCGATTCGAGCAGGCGTGCCGGGTGTACGCCCGCCGTCGCCAGCGCGCGGAAGTGGCCGCCGCCATCGATGCCCTTCTGCCGCCGATCCGCCGCCGCGAGCTCCGGGACCGACGCGATCTCTGCACCGAGGAGTACGACGGGTTCGGCCCGTACGGCCTGGAAGACCTGGTCGACGCGCAGAACGGCGCGGGGCTGCCGACGCTGGAGCGGTCCGAGCACCGGGAGTTCTCCGACGCGGAGATCTCCGCCTGGGACGCGCGGGTGGACGCGTGGGCCGAGGTACACGGCGTCAGCCTCGCGGATGAGCCGTCGGCGGAGATCCAGCCGTGGGGATACGCCGTGGAGATCGACGGCGCCCTCGTTTGGACCGACGACCTCGTGCTCGACTGAGCCAGGCGCTGCAGAGACGCCGGGGGTCGACTCCGGCGGCTTTCGGTTTGCTCATCGAACCACGCTGCGCAAACACCCTGCATCCTGCCACGCTCTCGGGTTTCCTCTGTGTGGCGACCGCGTCCGGGCCTTTTCCCCGCTGACCTACCCGGCACATTCACTCCACATGTCCACAATAGAGGACATTTCGAATATAGGAATGCAGGATACGTACGCGATACCGGGAATCGCGACTCTGATCGGCTTTTTTCCCCCATTCGCGCTCCGCGTTCAAGGGACGGTCAGCGGAAAGACATCGGACAACTGCGGTGGGGGGATGGCGCGGTATAGTCGTTTTGTACTGCGAGTTGGTGGAAGACGGCCTGCCCTTAACACAATACGGCGCCCGGCTCGAGGATCGAACGAAGAGCGGTCTCAACCGGACGTGCTGCTTGGCGCGGTCACGGAGAGTACGCTGCGAGATCCTCGAGGCCACTCATCCGGTCGCGGTAATCGACGTAGTCCGGATATGAGGAACTGCACCGTGGGGTTCCGGCGCGGCACGTCGTATAGACGGCGGCGAGTGTCTCC
>WHSP01000279.1 GCA_009380025.1 Gemmatimonas sp.
TGGCTCCGCCGTTTCTCCGCCTGAGGCCGCCTTTCCCCGCTCGAAGCATTCACTGAAGCGGCCGTGCCTCCATCGCCCGGCCGTTGCGGACATCATCCCCAAGGACATGCGGAGTTATCTGATGCGTAGGGTCGCTATACGAATTGGAATGGTCGGCCTGGCGATCGCGGTGACGCATACGCCGCTGGCTGCGCGGCAGGTGGCGCCGCCCGTTGGCGGGGAACGCTACCCGCTCGCGCCGGCGATCCAACGAGGCGAGGGAGTCGCGCCCTTCTTCGACGGAGCCTACATCAACGACGACGGATCCTACACCTTCTCCTTCGGCTTCATGAACCGGAACCAGAAGCAGGTGATCGAGATTCCCATCGGAGCCGACAACCAGCTCACTCCGGAAGAGTTCAACGGAATGCAGCCGACGTACTTCCCGCCGGTCAGGTACGGCGGGTTCGGTGGACGCCGCGAGCGCGGCACGTTCGCCGTACGCGTGCCGGCCGATTACGAGGGAGACGTCGTCTGGACGTTGTCGGTCAACGGCAAGACGTACTCGGTGCCGGGACGTACGGGACTGCCGGCCTACGAGCTGAGCTATACTCCTCAGGCGTCGGGTTCTCTCATGCCGGCGGTGAGCTTCGAGGAGGACGGTCCGACCTCCACCAGCCGAGAAGGGATCGTCCATGGGCCGCTCAATGCGCGGGTCGGAGAGCCGCTCGAGATCGAGTTCTGGATGGCGGACAGAGGAGAGCGCGATCCCGTGCCGACCGCCTTCACCTGGTGGAAGCATCAGGGACCGGTAGGATCCGAGGTCACCTTCGAACCCGAGGACGGGAAGTCGGAGGAACCGGGAGGCGGGAAGGCTTCTAGTTCCGTCACCTTCAGTATGCCCGGTGCGTACCTCCTCCGACTCCGGGTCGACAACCACACCGACACGAACGACAGCGCCCCCGGCCACAACTGCTGTTGGTCGAACGGATACGTTCGGGTCAACGTCAGCGATTAGGAGTTCCGGCCTTCCAGAGGTTCACGCGAAGACGCGAAGGGATTTGGCGCTGCGGCTGTCTGGGCCCAAAGCGAAGCGCGAAGTCAGCAATGATCACGACTTCGCGCTTCGCGTGAAACCAACCCTCCCCCATCTCACTCCGAGGACTGACCGATGCGTTCGATCGTCATCGCTCTCCTGCTGACTCCTTCGATGGTCCAGGGTCAGAATTCCGACTGGACCGAGCCGATTGAACCGTTCGGGATCGCCGACGATCTGCACTACGTGGGCACGGCGGGGCTCAGCGCCTATCTCCTCACGTCCGAGGAGGGGCACATCCTGATCGACGCTCCGTTGCAGGAGAACGTGCCCCTGGTACTGGACAACATCCGCGAGCTGGGCTTTTCGCCGTCGGACGTACGGATTCAGCTTACGAGCCATGCCCACTTCGACCATGTGGGCGGGTTGGCCGACATGATCGAGGCGACCGGAGCAGATCTCGTGGTCAGCCCGAGGGACGCCGAGTACATCCAGAGGGGCGCCGACTTCGGCCTCGAGACGGCCGGATATCCATCGGTCGCTCCGGCTCGGACGATCTCGCACCTCGAAACGGTTCGTCTGGGCGGCGTCGAGCTCACCGCACACCTGACCCCCGGGCACACGCCGGGTTGCACGACCTGGAGCGGATCGGTCGAGATCGCAGGGGAGCCCTACACTTTCGTCTCGGTCTGCAGTCTGAGCGTGCTGTCGACGTATCGCATCGTCGGCGAGGAGCCGACGTACGCAGGGCAGGCGGAGGACTACTGCCGGAGCGTGGCGCACCTTCGAAGCCTCGATCCCGACATCTTCCTCGGCGCCCATGGTTCGTGGTTCGGCCTTGAGGAGAAGATCACGGCGCTGCGGGCAGGTGATTTGCGAGCATTCGTCGCGAGCGATCGATACGGGAGCTACCTCGACTCCGCGGAGGAGCGGATCGAAGAGGTCTTGGCCGAACAGGGGCACAGCGGCGGTTGCGCGAGCCTCGTGCAGTAGGCTCGCGCCCTCCTAGTCGGCCAAACATGTTCTCATATCAACTGTACAACCTCGTTCACATCGTGGGGCTCGTGCTCGTGATGGCGGGCTTGGGCGGCATGATCGTCACCGTGATCGCCGGCGGAGAACAGAGGTCCGTCTGGGCACGGCGATCCGCCGCTGCCTTTCACGGTCTCGGCATCTTCCTGATCCTGCTGGGTGGTTTCGGGATGCTCGCTCGGCTCGGCCTTGTGCGGGGTACGCCGTGGCCGGGCTGGGTGTGGGTGAAGGCCTTCGTCTGGGGAACCCTCGCCCTCGCCGCTTTCCTTCCGTATCGCTATCCGAAGACGGCCAAGCCGCTGCTCCTGCTGCTACCGGTTCTCGGCGGGTTCGCCGCCTACATGGCGATCTACAAGCCGCTATAGTTGCTCACCGCAACCGGCCAGCCCGCCGATGGAATTTTGATCGAGCAGGTCCACGTCCGAGCTGGGCGACTACGCGGATTGGTTGAGGGAAGAGTTCCAGCTGCTGCCGACGTGGACGATCAAGGCGACGTTCTTAAACGATAGCGCCCAGCCACAACTGGCCGCGCTAGAACGACCATGCCACGCCAATCGACGCATTCAGATTCACGGCGTCGTTTTCGAGGTTTCGATTTGGTTGATAAACCCCCGTGACTCCT
>WHSP01000027.1 GCA_009380025.1 Gemmatimonas sp.
GGTCGACTCGACAATCGTGGTCGAGGCGCGTTACTACGGTAGCCACAACTTCATCGGCCGCCAGATCGCGGGGTACGACGCGCCGCTGTGTCTCTTGACCCACGAGGCCGCGACCGCGCTTGCCCGGGTGCAGGCGGAGTTACGGCCGTTCGGCGTTGGGCTCAAGACCTACGATTGTTACCGCCCGCAACGGGCCGTCGATGACTTCGCAGCGTGGGCGTCCGACACGGCTGACACGACGATGAAGGCCGAGTTCTATCCAGCCGTCGAGAAGCGCAATCTATTCCGGGACGGGTACATCGCAGAGCGCTCGGGCCACAGCCGGGGCAGCACAGTCGATCTCACGATCGTTCCGTTGCCCGCGCCTGCACAGCGCGAGTATCAGGAGGGTGAGCCACTCGTCGACTGCCGGCGCCCGGTCGGCGAACGCTTTCCGGACAACTCGCTCGACATGGGCACGGGCTACGATTGCTTCGATCCGTTGTCGCACACGGCGAACCCCGGCATCGGCCCGAAGGCGCGACGCAATCGGCTGCTTCTCAAGGCGGTCATGGAACGACACGGGTTCAGCAATTACGCCCAGGAATGGTGGCACTTCACCCTTGCCGATGAGCCCCACCCCGAGACGTACTTTGACCTACCAGTGCGGTGATCCGGCATCCCGCCGACATGCGTTGAAACCTGCGAGCTGGCCCCTCCGCTCAGGACGCGAACCCGAGCTGCCGTGCGACTTCCGCCTGTCGACGGTCTCTGGTCAGGAACGCTAGATCGCGCGACTTGCTCGCGACGTGGATCGCGCAGGCGAGGTGCCAGAGGTCCGCGCCTCGGAGGTACCCCGCCCGGAGGACCTGCTCGATCTCGCGGCTCAGTGGTCGATCTGGCAGAACCCAGGTGATCGTTGCGACGAACTCGGCGCTGGCGGGCACTCCCTCGCGCGCGAACGCCGCAAGCAGCTCCGCTTCGAGTAGATTAGCCGATAACAGCAGGTCGAAGGTTTGCAGGCGGCGGGCAAGTGCAGTCGCCCCCGTTTCGCCGAACGCGATCGCGACCAGGCAGGACGTGTCGACATAAGCAGCGTTCAGCTGTCCCGCTCCCGGAGAAAGCGATCGAGCGCACCAGGTTTCCGTACGACGGGACGCAACAGGCTGGGTGGTGCCTCGCTCGGTACCACCACGCCCCTCCGCTCGAGATCGCGCACGCGCTTCTCGAGGCGTGTCCCTTCGTCGGCGGATACCGGCCGAATTTCGGCCACCGGCTTACCGTGATAAGTGACGGTTACCGTTTCTCCCCTTTCGCGGACCTGTCGGAGGATCTCCGAAAGCCGGGCCTTGGCTTCATAGGTCGAGTAGGTCTTTTTCATGCTCTGAATCTGCATCAGACTGGTCTGACTAGTCAAATCACCGCCCGCCGGTGCGGTGACCAGTCTGAAGCTGCTGCACTGGTTGGCCGGTAGCGGTGACGGCGATCGCGGCCAGGTCGTCGTAGGACTTCACAGTCACCAATTGTCCGCCGGTTGGCGAGGCGCCCGCAGTCAGGGATCCCCGGTCAACGGAACAGGTTGTCAGGTAGGCGGACGGCTCGAGGTGCTGTCATCGGTACTCTTCAGAAGGCAGGGTCGTGTACCTACGCCATCACCTGCCTGTCGAGCTTGCTCTTCAGCGGCAGCTTCGACCACGACTCCGAAGGATACGCCCATTCCATCTGCTCGGGCCTGGTCCGGAACCAGTGGCTGACCAGTAGCATCTGGTCGACCTGTCGGCGGAAGGCGATCTGACCGGGTGGCTCCGGCTGTCGATAGTGCTGATCCGCCACCGCGAGGATCTGCTTCCGCTCGGCTGCTGTTCGAGGCACCGGGAACTCGGCGCGAACCGATCCGCTCCGGATTGCGTAGATCCGATGGTCCCCTTCCTCGCTGGGGACGACGTACAAAAACGACAGCTGCTCGATCATCGACTTCGCGCGAAGAAACTCGGTGCGGAGCATCTCCAGACACTGACGTCGGTTCCTCAGCAGCGCGGCGTGCTCGAACTCGAGTCGTTCTACCGCTTCAGACATCCTGCGCTCCAGCTCTCGCAGGGGCCCCTCCGAGTCACCCTGAAGGAACGCCTTCGCCTCCGCAACCTGGTCCAGATAGTCGCGCTCGGAAATTTTCGCGGCGCATGGTGCGGCACACCTGCGGAGCTCGTATCGAGGACAGAGCGGCGTGATGTCCACGCCGAAAAGGTCTCCCTGATCGGCGAAACGAATTGGCGTGCCGCGTCGGCAGTCCCTCAACAGCAGCAGGTCATTGAGCTCCTTCACTGCGTCGGCGAGTCCCTCCCGCGCGCGAAGAGGGCCGTAGTAGCTGCCTGGCTCGTTGTTTGGCCGCCGGACCATCTGGACCCTGGGAGCGGGACCGGAGGAAAGCTTGAGGAACCAGTAGATCCCGTCGCGCTTCTGCCTGACGTTATACGGAGGTCGGAACCGCTTGATGAGCTCCAGCTCACGCAGTAGCGAAGCAAACTCGCTTGGGGTGTATTCCCAATCGATTGCCGCCGCCTCCCGGATGATACGCCACGCCTTCTCCTTTCGCTTCGCTCGGAAATAGCCCAGCAGTCGCGTCCGCAGCCGTTTCGACTTCCCGACGTAGATCACGACGCCTTTGGTGCCCATCATTCGATACACACCGGGGCGGTTCTGGGCGCCGCCACGCACCTTGTCGCGTAGCGTCCGGGATTCCACAGCCACGTCGAAAAGCAGCCGATGCAAGAGGGAGAAGAAAAACCGAACCTGTGCAAGGTACTGGCGGGTGGTGCTTCCGGGAAGGGAATCGCCGTGCCCGTTCCCGAGTCGAAGTCTAGCGGGAACGGGAACGTGTACGTGTACGGGATCTGCGGCCGGCCCTCATGTCATTCCCAACACGTTTCCGTCATTCCCGCGAAGGCGGGAATCCAGTTTCTCCATCGGCTGCTGCGCCCTGGATTCCCGCTTCCGCGGGAATGACGATTGGAGATAATCGGGCATGCGACGTCAGCATTCTGACATCGTGTAATGGCAGGACGTTACCGCTGGCACTTCGGACAGAAGAAGGTCGATCGGCCGCCCTGGACGATCCTCCGGATGGGCGAGCCGCATCGGGGGCATGGCTCACCCTCACGATCGTAGACCAACAGGCGTCGCACGAACCCACCGCGCTCGCCGGACGCGTCGCGGTAGTCCAAGAACGTGGTGCCCCGGAAGGCGATGGCTTCGTTCAGGACTTCGACGATGGCGTCGTATAGGGCTGCGGTCTGACGCCGCAGCAGGCGCCGAGTCGCACGTCGGGGACTCACGCCTGCGCGAAAGAGGGCCTCGCTCGCGTAGATATTGCCGATCCCGACGACCCGTCGTTGATCCATCAGCCACGTCTTGATGGCGACGCGAGAGGTGCGGGTGAGCCGGTGGAGGAGGGCGGGCGTGAACGTTTCGGACAACGGCTCAACGCCAAGACCACGGCTTCTCCGCTCCCAGAATTCGCTCGGTAGCAGCTCGAGGCTTCCGAAGCGCCGGACGTCCTGGTAGAGCATCCGGCGGCCGTCTGCCAGGCGAAAACGGACACCGAGGTGGGTCGGTTCGGCTGCCGAGTCAGCCTGAACGAGCACACGACCTGTCATTCCCAGGTTGATGACGAGCCGATCCGGACCGGTTCCGGCGCGGGCGAGATGGAAGACGATGTTCTTCGCGCGTCGTTCGACGTTCCGGATCTGGCGGTCGCGAAGCGACTCCTCGAAAGCGCGGGGATCGCCGCGGATGAGGTCCGACTTCACCACGGCCGTCTCGCTGATCTCGGACCCGACGACCAATCGTCGGAGGTCCCGGACGATCGTTTCTACCTCCGGAAGCTCCGGCACTTCACCCGGCCTCTGGCGCGGCGTATTCTCCGGGCGAACCATTCACCGCCGGATCTCCCGCCAACCGATGTCGCGGCGGAAGTAGCTGCCATGGAACTCGATCCTCTCGGCTGCTTCGCGGCTCGTTGCGGCCGCCTCGCCGATGTCCATTCCCAACGCCGTCACTGCCATCACCCGGCCTCCGCTCGTCAACAGACGACCCTCTCGGATCGCGGTTCCGGCGTGGAAGACGAGCACGTCCTCGCTCTCGAGGTCGGGTGGTATCTGGATGGGTACGCTTTTCTCGTAGTCGCCGGGATACCCGCCGGAAGCGATGACCGTTGTGAGCGCCGAGCCCTTCCTCCACCGGACGGCCGCTGTGTCGTTCAGTGCGGCACCGTTCGCGATCGCCGCCATCGGCTCGAGGAGTGAGCTCTCCATCAGCGGCAGGATCACCTGCGCTTCCGGGTCACCGAATCGAGCATTGAATTCGATGACCTTCGGCCCTTCCGCCGTGATCATCAGCCCGGCATACACAATACCGCGGTAGGTGCGTCCGTCCTCGGCGAGCGCCGCGACCGTTGGACGCAGGATCTCTCGCTCGATCTGGCTCAATAGCTCGGGTGTCGCGATCGAGACGGGTGCGTAGGCGCCCATCCCTCCGGTGTTCGGACCGGTATCCCACTCGCCAATTCGCTTATGATCCTGAGCAGCGCCGAGCATCATGATCGACTCGCCGTCCGTCAGTGCGAACACGGACAACTCCTCGCCCCGCATCAGCTCCTCGACCACCACGTACTCGCCGGCCGCGCCGAAGATTCCTTCGCCGAGGATCGCCCGGACGGCATCGATCGCCGATTCTGTCGTTTCGCAAATCACTGCCCCCTTTCCGGCCGCCAGACCAGACGCCTTCACGACCAGCGGGCCACCGTCGCGCTCGACAAACGAGATCGCGGCCTCGGGATCATCGAACGTTTCGAAGGCGGCCGTGGGTATCCCGTGCTGCCGCATGAGCGCCTTCGCATAGGCCTTCGAGCTCTCCAGCTCGGCGGCGTGCCTGGTCGGACCGAAGATCGGCAGACCGCGGGCGGAGAACTCGTCGACGATCCCGTTCGCTAGCGGCACCTCCGGCCCAACGACCGTCAGGCCGATCCGCTCGCGCAAGGCAAATCCGGCCAACGACTCGATCTCCGTTCCGTCGATCGGAATCGATTCCGCGAGTCCCGCGGTTCCGCCGTTGCCCCGCGTGACGAACAAGGTTGCTCCCGGAGCATCTCGACGGAGTTTCCAGAGGAGGGCGTGCTCCCGTCCGCCATTCCCGACCACCAGGATCCTCTCTGCCACGGCTCTACACCCTTCTCAAGGCTTGATCCAGATCCTCCAGCAGATCCTCAGCATCCTCGATCCCACACGACAGCCGGACCAGCCCATCCGTGATGCCGATTCGCTGCCGCAGCTCTTCAGGCATCGAGGCGTGCGTCATCGAAGCCGGATGGCCGATCAGGCTCTCGACCCCGCCGAGCGACTCCGCGAGAGAGAAGACCCGAACTCCTTCGACGAGCGATCGGGCACGATCACGAGATCCGAGATCCAGCGAGATCATCCCCGTGAAACCATCCATCTGCTCGCGAGCCAGTTCGTGTTCGGGGTGCGATGCGAGACCCGGATAGTGAACTCGTTCGATCTTCGGCTGCTGCTCCAGCCATTCTGCGATCCGCTGGCCATTCGCGTTGTGCTCCCGCATCCGCAGATGGAGCGTCTTCGTGCCCCGGAGCGCGAGCCAGCAGTCCCAGGGCCCCGGAATCGCGCCGGAGGCGTTCTGGAGGAACCGAAGCCGATCATGGAGCCCGTCGTCGCTCACGACGAGCATCCCGCCCACGATGTCCGAGTGGCCGTTGATGTACTTCGTGGTCGAGTGAAGGACGATATCCGCGCCCAACTCGAGTGGTCTCTGGTTGAATGGCGACGCAAAGGTGTTGTCGACGCTGAGCCACGCTTCTGCCCGCCTCGCGATCCCGGCGGCCTTCCGCAGGTCCGTCAGCCGCATCATGGGGTTCGTGGGCGTCTCGATATGGATCAAGCGGGTTTCCGCACGCAGCGCAGCCTCGATCGTGTTCAGATCGCCCGAATCCACGAACGTGAACTCGATTCCGAGCCTTCGGAATACCTGATCGAAGAGGCGAAAGCTGCCGCCGTAGATGCCCTCTCCCGAGATCACGTGTTCGCCGGCCGACAAGAGCTTCGTGACGGCGTCCAGGGCGGAGAGTCCCGACGCGAAGGCGACGCCGAAATGGCCGGACTCGAGCGCCGCGACGTTCCCTTCGAGTGCCTCCCGGGTCGGATTCTGGGTTCGGGCGTACTCGTAGCCGAGATGCCGCCCCAGTTCGGGCTGCACATAGGTCGACGTCTGAAAGACCGGCGTCATAATGGCACCGGTCGTTGGGTCCGGCCTCTGTCCCGCGTGCACGGCCAACGTTCCGAAGCCCTCACGTCTCGTCTCATCACGGTTCATCGTTCTCCCATCCCTCCTTCAGTGCCCCGTCGGAGGAACGCCGAGTGCGACTGGCCCGCCAACGGAACATGCATCGCAGTAGCGCCACAGCTTACCGCGTCGTTGCTTGCTATCCCAGTCCCGAGACGTCCGGCGCACCCGCAGCCCATTGCAAACACCGTCCCTGACATGATTTGGCGGCTCCTCGAATACCATCGCTTCGGCGTTCGTTCCAGTGCGCGATTCTTGCGCCGTGAACCTACTGCCGACAGCGTTGACCAGCAAAGGTCCGGGTTGCTGCCCCCATGCACCCGATCTACATTCGGCATTCGACAATCCGGTCGATCCGGGTGTGGCAGCGATACGAGGGAAGTGTGTTCGATACCAGCAACTTGATGGTGAGCGTCTCCGGGGTCCGGGGACGTGTCGGTGAAGGCCTCACTCCAGAGGTGATCGCGCGATTCGCGGCCGCGTTCGGCGCATTCTCTGTTCGGGAGACAGGCCGTCGACGCGTGGTCATCGGGCGCGACTCACGCGTTTCCGGACCGATGTTCCTCCGGGCCGCGACCGCCGCTCTCCAATCGGTCGGTGCGGATGTCGTCGACGTGGGCGTCGTACCAACCCCCACCGTCCAGTTGGCCGTGGAGGATCTCGAAGCGGCGGGCGGGCTAGCCGTCACCGCCAGCCACAACCCGATCGAGTGGAACGCGTTGAAGTTCATCGGGCCGGACGGGATGTTTCTCGACGCGGAGCAGGGCCAGCGGATGCGGTCGCTCCTCGAATCCGAGATCCCGCGTGCGGACTGGCGTGCCCTCGGGAGCTATTCCACGGACGACGAAGCCGTGGAACGCCACCTCGAGCGCATCCTCGCTATCCCGTTCCTGGATGTCGAGCGCATCCGCGCCCGACGATTCCGGGTCGCGCTCGACTGTGTGCGCGGCGCGGGAGGTACCATCTTCCCCGCGTTGCTCGATCGCCTCGGCTGTGTGCTCGAGGCGATCAATCTCGAGACCGACGGGCTCTTTCCCCGTGAGCCGGAGCCCGTTGCCGCCAACCTCGGAGACCTCGAACGGCTCGTTCGGAACGTCGGTGCCGACGTGGGACTCGCCACCGATCCCGACGTCGATCGGCTCTCCCTGGTCGGGAACGGCGGCCGTGCTCTGGGCGAAGACTACACGCTGGCTCTGGCTACCCGCCTCGTATTGCGCCATCGCCCTGGAACAGTCGTCACCAACCTCTCGACGAGCCGTTTGCTCGACGATGTCGCCCACGCTTCGGGCGCTCGACTGGACCGCGCACCCGTCGGCGAGATCAATGTCGCGCGCCGAATGCAGGAACTCGACGCGACGATCGGCGGCGAGGGCAACGGAGGCGTCATCCTTCCAGATGTCCACCTCGCGCGCGACGCCCCCGTCGCGGCCGCCCTCGTTCTCCAACTCCTGGCCGAGGAGGGTCGATCGATCGATGCGATTGTCTCCGAGATCGGCGGGTACGAGATCGTCAAAGAGAAGGTCCCCCGCCCTTCAGGTTCTCTGGACGCGGCGTACGATTTGCTCGCGGAGCGCCTCGGGGCCCCCGAGATCGACCGGCAGGATGGTCTCCGCCTCGCTTGGCCAGAGGAGGGCCGCTGGGCGCATCTTCGCCCCTCGGGAACTGAGCCGATTGTCCGGATCATCGCGGAGGCGCCCAACGCGGAACAGGCGAGCCGCCTCGTGGCGGCGCTTCGGGAAGCACTCCCAGCCTGAACGCTCTCTACTTCTGAGATCAATATGTGTGGCATTATCGGGTACATCGGCGACAAGCAGGTTGCACCCCTGCTGATCGAAGGGCTGCGGCGCCTCGAGTATCGCGGCTACGACTCCGCCGGCGTCGCAGTCGTCGAGAACGGCAACATCCAGGTCCGCAAGGAAGCCGGGAAGATTGCCGAGCTCGAGAAGATGCTCGAAGGCGAACCCGTCAATGGCAGCTACGGGATCGGTCATACCCGGTGGGCCACCCACGGCGCGCCAACCCAACGCAACGCGCACCCGCATGCAGCCGAGCACGGCGACTTCGCCCTTGTCCACAACGGGATCGTCGAGAATGCGGACGTCCTTCGTCGCCGTCTCAGCGAGCGGGGCCACGAGTTTACCTCTGAGACCGATACGGAAGTCCTCGTTCACCTCATCGAGGAGGTATACGAGGAAGGTTCGGGCAGAGCAGGCGATTCCCTGGAGCGAGCGGTCGAAGCGGCGCTCCGACAGGTGGACGGCACCTATGGAATTGCGGTCGTCTCGACACGTGACCCCGGCAAGATCGTCGTCGCCCGGCTCGGCAGTCCGCTGCTGATCGGCGTCGGGGCCAGCGCCGAAACCTTTGTAGCCTCGGACGCCGCCGCCGTCATCTCCCATACCCGCGATGTCGTCTACCTCGACGATGGTGATATGGCCACCATAACCGGTGAAGGTTACATCGTCCACCGCGGTGGCGTCGGACCTGTGGAGCGACCCGTCAACCGATTGGATTGGGAACTCGGTGAGGTCGAGCGCGCCGGCTATCCACACTTCATGCTCAAGGAGATCATGGAGCAGCCGCAGACGTTGCGGGAGACGACCCGCGGACGTCTGATGGAAAGCGCGGGCGGCGTGAAGCTAGGTGGCCTCGACGGGATGGACGAGGAGCTCACCAATGCCAAACAGGTCATCATCCTCGGTTGTGGTACTTCGTGGCACAGCGGCCTGATCGGCGAGTACATGCTCGAGGACATCGCGCGCATTCCCACGAAGGTGGAATACGCTTCCGAGTTCCGGTACCGGCGCCCGGTGATGGAGCCGGACACCCTGGCGATCGCGATCTCCCAGTCGGGTGAGACGGCCGATACGCTCTGGGCGATGCGGGAGGCCAAGCAGCACGGTGCCACCTGCATCGGGATCGTCAACCAGGTCGGCTCGACGATCGCGAGGGAAACCGATTCGGGGATCTATCTGCACGCGGGTCCCGAGATCGGCGTTGCGTCCACAAAGGCGTTCACCTCCCAGGTTGCCGTGCTCGCCATGTTGACCGTCCACCTGGGTCGATTGAGGGGAGCGCTTTCGGCTTCCCGCGGTCGCGAGATCGTTCACGCCCTTGCCGCCGTTCCGGAGCAGGTATCCGAGATTCTCGGACTCGACGACGCGATCCGCGCTCTCGCTGAGGAGTACAAGGACCACCCCAACTTCCTCTACCTCGGTCGCGGCTACAACTTCCCGGCGGCCCTGGAAGGCGCGCTGAAGCTGAAGGAGATCTCCTACATCCACGCCGAGGGCTACCCAGCGGCGGAGATGAAGCATGGTCCCATCGCGCTGATCGACGAGAACATGCCGGTCGTGGTCATCGCGCCCAAGGACGCAGTGTACGAGAAGGTCAAGTCCAACATCGAAGAGGTGAAGGCACGTGGAGGACGCGTCATCGCCGTGGTCACGGAGGGAGATACCGCGCTCATGCGCTACGCGGATCAGGTGATCCAGATCCCGCGAACGCACGACTCGCTGACCCCGATGCTCGCCACCGTCCCATTGCAGTTGCTCGCCTACCACATCGCGGTACTGCGAGGCTGCGATGTCGACCAGCCGAGGAATCTGGCGAAGTCGGTAACCGTCGAGTGAGCGCGGCGAACACGAACGTCGTGGGTTCGACTCGGCCGTAGGCGTCTCGTGAGGGCGATCCTACAAAGGGTTGGTCGAGCCAGCGTGACGGTCGGTGACCGGGTCGTGGGCGAGATCGGGCATGGCTTGCTGGTCTTGGTCGCCTTCACCGATGGCGATGGGCAGGCCGAGGTCGACTGGTTGACCGAGAAGGTGGCTACCCTCAGGATCTTCTCGGATGATGCCGGGAAGATGAACCTCTCGCTCGAGCAGATCGGCGGGTCGGTTCTGGTCGTCTCGCAGTTCACCCTCTACGGCGACGCTCGCAAAGGTCGCCGGCCGAGCTTCATCGGGGCGGCCAGCCCTGACATCGCCATCCCCCTGTACGACGCCCTGCTCGAAGCGCTCCGCGCCCGGGGGTGCCAGGTCGCTGCCGGCGAGTTCGGGGCGATGATGCAGGTCGAGCTCGTAAATGACGGACCCGTTACCCTGATTCTCGAGCGCTGAAGACCGGCTCGGAATGACCTCGCCGCCACGTCTCATCCTCGCTTCTCGGTCACCACGCCGGGCGGAGCTGTTGCGCCGCCTTGGCCTCGATTTCGAAGTCGTCCCGGCCACCATCGACGAAACCTACATCGACCATGAGATGCCGGCGGATCATGCCGAGCGGCTGGCCCGCGAAAAGGCTTCCACGATCGCGGCTCGATATCCCGATGCTCTCGTCGTCGGATCCGATACGATCGTCATTCTCGATTCCGACGTCCTCGGCAAGCCTCGAGACCCGGCGGAGGCGGTGGTCATGCTGCAACGGCTCGCTGGCCGAACCCATGAAGTCTACACGGGGGTCGCCGTAGCCTCCCCCGCGGGTATCGCTTCCGGACTCGAGCGCGTCACGGTACACTTCCGTTGGCTGGATCGAGAGGAATGCGAGGCGTATGTGGCGACCGGTGAGCCCCTGGACAAGGCGGGCGCCTACGGGATTCAGGGGTTCGGCTCCGCCCTCGTCCGGTCGATCGAAGGTGACTACTTCGCCGTAATGGGTCTACCGGTCGTGCGGTTGCTGGCCTTGCTGAATCGCACCGGATGGCGATACGCCTACGGTGAGGGCCTGAAGCCGGTTGCACGCGTCCCTTAAGCCCCTGGGAGACCCTCATGATTCTGGCCATCGACGAAGGGACGACTGGCGTAACGTGTCTGGTCATCGACCGAGACGGACGGGTCCGGGGTCGGGGCTACCGGGAGTTCACCCAGCACTTTCCTCGCCCGGGGTGGGTCGAGCACGACGCGGAAGAGATCTGGAGTGTCGTCCGGGAGGTATCCGCGGAGGCCGCCACAGCTGCAGCAACGACGCTCGATGCGCTGGAGGGCATCGGGATCACGAACCAACGGGAGACGGTGGTCGTCTGGGATCGGGAGACCGGCCAACCCGTGCATCGCGCACTCGTCTGGCAGGACCGCCGTACCGCCGATCTCTGCCGGACCCTCGAGGAGGGTGGCTACGAGCGGGACATCCGCGAGCGGACGGGACTCCTGATCGACCCGTATTTCAGCGCGACCAAGCTCACATGGCTCTTCGAGCAGAACCCCGACCTCCTTCAGCGCGCCGAAGGAGGAGAACTCGCCGTCGGCACCATCGACAGTTGGCTGGTCTGGAAGCTGACGGGAGGCGCCATTCATGTGACCGAGCCGACCAACGCATCGCGCACCCTCCTCTTCAACCTGGATTCCCGAGGGTGGGATCCGGTTCTCCTCGATCGTTTCGGCGTCCCCGGGGCCGTTCTCCCCGAGATTCGCTCGTCGAGCGAACAGTACGCCGTCAGCAACGGGGACGCCTTCGGGGCCGAGATCCCTATCGCAGGGATGGCGGGAGATCAACAAGCCGCACTCTTCGGCCAGGGGTGTTGGACGGAGGGGCTCGGGAAGAACACCTATGGCACCGGCGCCTTTCTCCTCCTTCACACCGGTGCGAACCGAGTTGCCTCCCAGCATGGCCTGCTCACCACGGTCGCATGCGGTCCGCGCGGCGAGTACGCCTTCGCCCTCGAGGGAGCTATCTTCATCGCCGGCGCAGCCGTCCAATGGCTTCGTGACGCCCTTGGAGTGATCGAAACCGCCCGAGAAACCGAGGGCCTTGCGCGCTCACTCGAGTCGAACGACGGCGTCTATTTCGTTCCCGCCTTCACGGGTCTGGGCGCCC
Organism: Gemmatimonas sp.; assembly: GCA_009380025.1. GTDB lineage: Bacteria > Gemmatimonadota > Gemmatimonadetes > Longimicrobiales > Longimicrobiaceae > WHSP01. Next base: position 12,139 of record WHSP01000027.1, read on the forward strand.
CACATTGGGAGGCGGATGCTCGCGGTACGCTCGTCGGTCTCAGTCGGGGGACCGGAACCGCGCACCTCGCCCGTGCGGCGCTCGAATCCATGGCGTACGCGACCCACGACGTCGCCGACGCCATGGAGGCGGACAGCGGAGTCGAGATGCGGGAGCTCCGCGTCGATGGAGGCGTTGCCGCCAACGACTGGTTGATGCAGTTCCAATCGGACATCCTCGCCATTCCTGTTCGTCGCCCCGCCGTGATCGAGACCACGGCCTCCGGTGCCGCGGGTCTTGCCGGTCTGGCTACAGGGTTCTGGAGCTCCCCCCAGGAGTTCCTTTCCGCGCGGACCGACGATACCCTCTTCGAGCCCGCGATGCATGACGCCGCCGCTCGTCAGGAGCTGCTCGCCGGCTGGCATCGCGCCGTTCAGGCCACCCGTACCTGGGCTACGTACGCGAAACCATGACCCTCTGCTCCGCCCTCGCACTCTGCCTGCTGACTGCGTCGCCCCAGCCACCCTCGTCGCCGTGGTTCGGGGAGGACAAGCTGAAACACTTCTTCGCGAGTTTCGTGGTGAGCAGCCTGTCCGCCAGCGCTGCTCGCACGGCGGGGCTCGATCATCGAGAGGGCCTCGCGGTTGGTGCCGGGCTCGGTGCGGTCAGTGGCATCTTCAAGGAGGTGCAGGATTCCCGCGCCGGAGGGCCGTTCTCCGGGTACGACCTCGTCTGGGACGCCGCCGGGATCGGCTCGGCCGTTCTCCTTCTCGATGCCGGCCATTGACCCCGTTGCCACCGCGAACTTCAACGGGGCCATGCCCTTGACACCGTTGGAGCTGTTCCATTATTCTGCCGGGGATATTCAGCAAATCGATGCACGATCGCGTACCCCCGGCGGCCACCAGCCCTTCGCTCGGTTTCCGGTCCGGGGTCGGACACGCGGCCGCGTCGATCTGACGACCTCACCGTTCGCGCTGCCGCGGCCGTCGGCCGCTCTAGCGCTCATGGTCGATCTTCGGTTGGACGTCTAAAGGCTTTTGATAGATCGCGCAGCTCTGCGTTACGCTTCCGCTCCGCTCCCTGCGGTGTACCATCGTACGCCTCACTCGCGGCTCGTCGCGTGCCTTGATCTGCACGATTTCTATTCGGCCTTCGCTGAGGCCTGTTTATCAACGGCCTTCTATCCTTTTCACCCCGGTTGCGCGGGGTAAACTCACCAGGAACCTGCACGCTCCCGCGTCTCGTCTCAGGGAGCGTCGAAAGGAGGATGTCGCGGATGAGCGCGATCTTGCTGGCGGTCATCGGGCTGCTCGGTTTCTTGACGGGCTACCAAGTCTACTCCCGATTCATTTCGGAAAAGGTCTTCAAGCTCGATCCGGAGTTTCGAACGCCGTCCCATGAGTTCGAAGACGGCGTCGACTACGTCCCCACCAACAAGTTCGTGCTCTGGGGTCACCACTTCACCTCCGTCGCCGGTGCCGCGCCGATCGTCGGTCCCGCGATCGCCGTGGTCTGGGGCTGGTTGCCCGCCTTCCTCTGGGTAGTCCTGGGCACGATCTTCTTCGCCGGAGTGCACGACGCCGGCGCGCTCTGGGCGAGTTCGCGGAATAAGGCGAAGTCGATCGGCGCTCTCGCGGAAGACATCATCGGTCCTCGCGGCCGTAGCGTCTTCATGATCGTGATCTTCCTGCTCCTGCTGATGGTCAATGCGGTGTTCGCGATCGTCATCGCGAACCTCTTCCTCAGCACGCCGTCCAGCGTGTTCGCCGCCTGGGCGGTGATTCCGATCGCGGTCACGATCGGATTCCTCGTGTACCGCCGAGGTGTGGGGCTGGGTATTCCGTCCGTGGTCGGTATCGTCCTCCTGTACCTGGCGATGTGGGGCGGGCAATACATGCCGGTCGTGCTTCCGGAGTCCGTCGTTGGCCTCGGCGCGGCTTCGGTCTGGGTGCTGCTCCTCTTCGTCTACGCGGCCGTTGCATCGATCCTTCCGGTCTGGGTCCTGCTTCAGCCGCGTGACTACATCAACGGGCTTCAGCTCTTCGTCGCTCTGGCCGTTGTCTACGCCGCCGTCCTCATCGGCAACCCGCAGGTCGTCGCACCGGCTTGGAACGGTGCCGCCGCCAGCGAGTGGGGAGCGCCCTCGCTCATCCCGCTCCTCTTCGTGACGATCGCTTGCGGCGCGATCTCCGGCTTCCACGGCCTCGTCTCTTCCGGGACCACCTCCAAGCAGCTCAACAAGGAAACCGATGTCCGATTCGTCGGCTTCCTCGGCGCGACAGGTGAGGGGACCCTGGCCCTCGCCGCGATCATCGCTGCGACTGCCGGTTTCGCTTCATTGGCGGATTGGAGTGCGTTCTACAGTGCCGGCTTCCCGGCGGATGGGACGACCGCATTCGTCCAGGGTGGAGCTCAGATCGTCAACCAGGGCCTTGGCCTTCCCGTGCTCTTCTCGCAAACGCTGCTCGCCGTCATGGCGGTCCTCTTCGCGGCGACGACGATGGACACCGGGGTGCGTCTGCAGCGCTACATCATCCAGGAATGGGGTGAGATCTACAACATCCCAGCGTTGAAGGGCCGTCTCGTCGCGACCCTCGTCGCCGTGGGTTCGTGTATCGCCCTCGCGTTCGGCGCCGGCGGTGGTGGCGGTAGTGGCGGCCTGATCATCTGGCCCCTCTTCGGCACGACGAACCAGCTCCTCGCTGGGCTCACCCTGCTCATCATCAGCATCCTGCTCCTGCAGCGTAAGCGCGCCATTCGATACACCGTTGTGCCCCTGGCCTTCATCCTGGTTGCGGCCACCTGGGCGCTGATCATCCAGCTTCGCGGATTCTACGAATCCGGCCAGTACTTTCTGATGGTCCTGGACGTTCTGATCCTGGGTGCCACGATCATGGTGGCTCTCGAAGCGATCTCGGCTCTGCAGAGGACCCGACGTGGTGGCGGACCTCCGGCGCCGACTACGAAGGAGCCTTCACCGGCCGAGACCGCGCGGTCTTCGTAACGCATAGCTTCGAGTTTCGTGCTGCAAGTTGTTCTCGAGAAGCTTCGAGCCCTCGGCTCCCTGGTGCGTGAGTTCTACATCGCTCCGCACCGGGGGGTCGTTGCGAGAGAGAAGCGTGACGAGGACGATCTCTTCATGCTCCTCGTCTTCTCCGAGATGATGGGAATCCCCAACCCCGCCAGCTACTACACGCTCGAGATGCAGCCCATCCTCTACGAGCGTTTCCACGACTGGCACACTCGGATGGGGATGGAGAAGTCGCCGCTTGAAGGCTTCCGCTGCTGCTGACCATGGCCTGAGGCTCGGCCGCCAACGCATTCTGTTCGTCGGCGGGAAGGGCGGCGTCGGAAAGACGACGACGGCCGGTGCACTGGCCTTGACCCTCGCCGACCGCGGGGAGCGGTGCATCCTCGTTTCCACCGACCCGGCACATTCGCTCGGAGATCTGTTCGATCGACGGATCGGCGATCGGGAGCTTGCCATCGCACCCAATCTTTGGGGTCTGGAGATCGATCCCGAAGGCCAGGTCGAACAGCATCTCGACCAGGTCAAGACGACCATGCGTGACCTGGTCAAGCCCGATCTTTACCCGGAGATCGAGCGCCAGATGTCCTTGACGAGGTTATCGCCAGGGGCAGTCGAGGCCGCGATGCTCGAGCGCATGGCCCAGCTAATGATCTCCGGAGGCGAACGCTACGACCGCGTCATCTTCGATACGGCGCCGACCGGGCACACCCTGCGCCTCCTGTCGCTTCCCGAAATCATGGCGGCGTGGACGGACGGCTTGCTGCGGCATCGAAATCGTTCCGATTCATGGAACCGAGCCCTGAAAAAGCTTGGCCCTCGACCTGGCGTCGGAGATGATATCTCGTTCCTGGATGCGCCGACCGAGCCCGGCGATGAGCAATCCGCACGCATCCGTGAGGTGCTACTCGATCGTCGCCGAAAGTTCTATCAGGCGCGCCGGCTTCTCCTCGAGCCCGGCACGAGCGCTTTCATCCTCGTCCTGATTCCGGAAAAGCTGCCGATTCTGGAGAGCCGTAAGGCCGTCGCATCGCTGGACGAGGTGAAGGTACCCATTCTTGCGCTCGTCGTGAATCGGGTCCTGCCCTCAGAGCCGCTGGGAGACTTCCTGGAACAGCGACGTCAGCAGGAGGCTGCCTACCTTCGGGAGATCGAGAGCCTTTTTCCAGACCGTGATCGAGTGTACATTCCCCTCCTGCCGCGCGACGTGGTGGGCATGGAGAACCTCCGCGGCATTGGACGCTGGTTACTCCCGCCCGCTGTGACGCCCGGGTGAAACCTCACCCGAAGTAGCGCAACGAACGCGGTTCGCGCGGCAGCCAAAACCTTCTGAATGGTTAGGGGTAGCAGCGAGCGCAGGGGGTTCGGGAAGGGTTTGAAAATAGACGGGTGGCCAGGCGCGAATCTTCGGATCCGCCCTGGCCATTCGACTGTCAGGCTCTGGGAATCGATCGCTTGGAGTGACCTGCAGCAAAGACCAACACAACCAATTGCTTCACCATGGGGGGACGACGTATGAAACGGATGGGAGGCGTTTTCTGGCTGGTGGCTTTGCTTGCGGTCGTCGGAGTCCGGCCTGCTTCGGCTCAGTCGCCCGACCGTACGATCTGGGACGGAGTCTATACGGAAGCGCAGGCAACACGCGGGCAAAGAGCCGCCCAGCAGAATTGCGGGTCCTGTCATTCGCCCACGGAATGGTCGTCCGCCGTGTTCATCACCTCCTGGACGGGACATTCCATTCACGAGCTGCACAGCCATCTGCGCAGCACCATGCCGTTCGATTCTCCGGGCCGACTGACCCGCGAGCAGTATTCGGATATCGTCGCATACATGCTGAAGTTGAACGATGTCCCAACGGGCACGCAGGAGCTGCCGAGCGACGAGGAAGAATTGCAGAGGATCGAGGTCACCCGCAAGAAATCGCGGTGACGTGATGTTGCCATGCGGCATCCCGCGGGGAACGAAGGAGGGCAAGATCACGGAAGACCTGGCCTGGGACCGCGGGCGTCTCGCCCGCAGGGCGCGATAGTCTCCATGCGGCCAGAGGACTGCGTCTCCCAGGAAGCTGGCGGGTGTGCCGCATCGTGGCGGGAAGCGCCAAGCACGGCAATCTTTCGTGATCCGGTATCCCAGTGTGCAATTCCGTAGAGTAGTCGCGTCTCCAGGGCAATCGACCCCCCTGCCACGTGAGGCCGCCTCCCTCCAACCAGACCCGCTGAAAACTCATGGATCGTCGAAAGTTCATCAAGGCAGCCGGCATTCAAGCCGGTGCATTGCTGGCCGCGCGCGAATCAGCGGATGCTTCGAATCGGGCGCCGAGTAAGATTCGTACGCGTGCCTCGATCCCGGAGGTGGTTGTCGTCGGCGCAGGGGCCTTCGGCCTCTGGACTGCCTATCATCTCCAGCGCCTCGGGCATCAGGTTGCACTAGTCGACCTTTATGGCCCCGGGAATTCACGCGCGACCTCGGCCGACGAAACGCGGGGGATCCGAACCGGGTACGGTGAGAACGAGTTGTGGAGTCGCTGGGCGAAGGTGGCTGTCGAGCGATGGCAGGCGTGGGATGTCGAGTGGGGAACAACCATGTTCACGCGCACCGGCGACATCTGTATGCGCGCTGAATGGGATGGGTTCCTCGCTAACACCACCGCGACTTGGGACAAGGTGGGCGTTCGGTATGAGCGGGTTTCGGCCGATGAAATCCGCTATCGCTATCCTCAGATAAACGTAGATGCGTTCACCGTCGGCGTCTACGAACCGGATGCGGGGGTTGCCAAAGCGCGCTACGCTTGCCTCACGCTCGCCGATAGGTTCCGCGAGCTGGGCGGCGCAATCACGATCGGCCACGCAGATCTCGGTGACCGTACCAGCGATCGTCTGGATTCGATAGCGCTCCGACCTGGTGGCAGTCTCTCAGCCCAGACCTTCATCTTCGCCGTCGGGCCCTGGTTCCCAAAGCTGATGCCCGACCTCATGGGCGGTAAGATCCGGATTCCGATGGGTCACGTTTACTACTACGGTGCTCCGCCGGGCGACCTGCGGTTCAACGCCCCGAACTGTCCCAGTTACAACTTCCCTGGCGTTACCGGATGGCCGATCCTCGATCATGACAGCCGAGGCTTCAGGGTGCGCACAGGGGGTCGTCAGGGGGACGATCCAGACACGTCGGTGAGATGGATCGACGAGCAGTATCATGAACCGGCTCGGCGAATCCTCATTGATCACTTTCCCGACCTCGCCGACGCACCTCTGCTCGAAACTCGCTGTTGCCACTACGAGCTCAGCTCGTCCAACAACTTCATCATCGATCAGCATCCCGAGTTCAGCAACGTCTGGATCGCGGGCGGCGGTTCGGCTGAGGGCTTCAAGTTCGGACCCGTGCTCGGTCCGTACATAGCCAACCGGGTAACGGGCCGCGAGGATGATCCGGAGCTTGCCGACACGTTCCGAATCCCCAGCGAATAGTAAGGCTACGAGAGCCCTCACGGGGGGCGCGGAGAGCACAAACCCAAAGACTCAGTGTCACCGCGTCAAAGAACCGTCGTCATCCCCGCGAAAGCGGGGATCCAGTTGCTCCGTAGGCTCCCAGCCACTGGATTCCCGCGTTCGCGGGAATGACGACTCTGGCGGCAAAGAAGCGGCGCCGGATCATGAGATCCAGCGCCGCTTCCATTATCCCGCCCGGCTCCGTCAGGTGGTTGTAGGCGCTGCCGATCGGGGCGTTATCACTTCATCCAGCAGAAAGATGTCGGTGAGCAAGGCTCGAACGTGGATGGAGGCGTTGAGGTTGTCCACCAGTTGCGAGCTGATTGCCGGCTGGGCCATAGTCAACCGGAAAGCCGCTCCAGCGTTGTCGGCGTCTCGCTCGAGCACGGCGAGGAAATCGGTGTAATGCGGGTTGGAATCGAGGCCTTCGTCGGCGAGCACGGCCGTGAAGCCATCTGCGAGGCTCCCGATAGCCCTCTCGCTCCGGTTGAGGAACTCCCGTAACTGCGCGCCAGTCTTGGAGGCCTCGTGGGTCGAGAGCCCCTGGGCCGCGTACGCAAGCATGAACTCGTACGTCTCTTCGATCGCCTCGATCCGAGACTGCAGCTCCTGTCGGGGTGAATCCGCCACCGCTCCTCCTACGACTCCCCGCCGGTGGCCGAGGGCGTCGGTGTCTCACGTTGCTTCACACCCTTGAGTGGCACCGACTTGGGCGCTACCGGCCAACGACTCGGGTTGTGATGCCAGGCGTAGTCCCGACGTGAGATCCAGCCCCGGATCATCGACCAGGTGATCCAGTGCTTCTCCGGATGCAGCGCGAAATAGATGTGCACCATGATCGCCCCGACGAAGACGACGGAGGCGAGTCCATGGAGAACGAACATCATGCCCCAGGCGCTGTCGGACAGAATGTAGGGATTGGCAGGAGCGAAGATCGTGTCCACCCGAAGCATCATGAGGAGGCCCGTCGCCACGACGGCCAGTCCGGCGAACATCGTGAGATGGTGGAAAGCCTTGTTCTCCGTTGCCCACTTCCCGGGCTTCGGTGGCTCGGGTCCATCCTTACCGGTGACGAGCTTCAGCCGGTCCCACATTTCGCCGAGTTCTTTGAAGCTGATCCACATCGAACCGAGGCTCCGCTTCGAGACCGCGTGGACCGTGTGGAATACGGTATACACGGCCAAGGCGAGGCCAGCGATCCAGTGGATCGTGACCCATGGGAACTTCAGGCCCAGGATAGGTACGAACCCGGTAACCAGCAGCGTGAGGACAGCAACCGCGAGGATCCAATGGGAAATCCTCGAGACGAGGGTGTGGCGCTCAACCTGCTCGGGTGCCCCCGGTGCCGCACGCTGTACCTCCTCCTCGGTCGGTGGCACCTCCTTCTTCGCGATGAAAGCCGCATAGACCGCATGCCCGATGACGAAGGCAGCGCCCGCGACGACCGCCACGTAGAGGAGGGTCCAGGAGACCCCGATGAGGACCTCCTGGCTCCAGGGGTTCAATGCTCGGCGGAAAAGCTCCATTACACAGTCTCCTGCCCGCGGATGGACCGCTTCACGAGGTTACGCATCAAGGGCACCTTGTACCCATTCAGGCGGAGAGGCTCGGCGCCTCGCACTGCCAGCTCACCGGCCGCCGCCGCGGTTTCCTCGTTGGCGGGCTGCCCGATGATCGCCTGCTCGACCCGAAAGAGCCGGAGTGGCTTCGCCGCAACCCCACCCACTGCAATCCTCGCATCCTGAATGACACCGCCTTCTACGCGAAGCGCAGAAGCGACGTTCACCAGCGGGAAGTCCCACGACTTCCGGTCCGTCACCTTCTCGAAGTAGAAGCTCGCCCCCGACCAGGCGTTCGGAATCCGGATCGTGGTCAGCACATCGCCGGTCCGCAGGACGGTCATCTGTTCGATATCCGTCCCCGGCCCGATGAAGAAGGTCGCCGCGTCGATCTCACGCTCGCCGCTCCGGTTCTGCACGACCATCCGTGCGTCCAGGGCGATGAGTGCCGGAGCCGTATCCGAGGGACTCACGGCGACGCACCGATCCGCACCGAGGATCGCGTGCTCCCGGTTCAGCGAGGCCGGCGTATTGGCGTAGCAGATGTTGCCGCCGGCCCGGTAGCACGGCCAGCCGGCACGGTAGTACCAGCAGCGTGTGTCCTGAGAGACGTTCCCGCCAATGGTTCCCTGATTTCGGATCTGCGGCGTCGCAACCTTATTCGCCGCTTCAGCGAGCACGCTGTAGTTCTGCTGGATCTCCGGATCCTTGACGACGGTCGAGAGCGGGGCGAGCGCCCCGATGTCGACACCGTCTGCTGTCGCCCGAATCTCCCTCAGCTCCTGGATCCCGGCTAGATCCACGAGCGCGGTAACCCGCTTCGTGCGATCCTTGAGCCAATCCCAGGTGTCCATCCCTCCGGCGAGAACGCGAGCGCTCTCGCCGTGTTCGTTGAGCAGCGCAATCGCACCTTCCACATCCGTCGGCTGGAAGAGCTCATACGCCGGCATTACGTCATGGATAACCGCCATTGTTCGCTCCTTCGGCTCAGACGTGGGTCTCGAGACGACCGCAGGGCAAGCAGTCGTTCTCAACGATGCTCAAGATTTTGTCGGGAGTCAGCGGCTGGTGTGACGGGTGCTGGCCTCCCATTGCATCCTCGATGGCGCAGACCAGTGCACCGGCGCCCGCACCGACCGGCGGCTCCCCTATTCCCTTCGAACCCACCGGGTTCTGCGGGTCCGGCAGGTCGACCGCCGCAAAGATGAGCTCGGTCGGAATATCGAGCATCGTAGGCGGCTTGGTCGCTTCGATTCGCTTGGAGAGGTGGACGCCCCAGGTCGGGTCGATCGCCCACTTGAAGCTCTGGGCGATACCGATCCCCTGGATGACGCCGCCATTGCCCTGGGCGATCAGGCTCCTCGGGTTCAGCACCGTGCCGCAGTCCGCTACCGAGGTGACGTTGAGGATCTCGTGCATGCCCGTCTCGAGATCCAGGTCCAGCTCGATCATCGAGACCACGAACGAGTACGTCCTCGCGGTGTGGGGAAGGTTGTCCTTCGCTGCCGCGACGAGACCCTGGCCCGCCAGCGCAGTTGCCGACGTACGGGTCATGTCGTTGATATCTTCCGGAAGTTCGTGGCCGTCGAACTTCCCGCCGCGAGCGATCGCCCGCTCTGCCGCCTGGGCGAACGTCAGCGATCCACCCGGGCCGAACACCCGGCCACCACTCACCTGATAGGCGCTCGACGACCCGCCGAGCTCGAGCGCTGCCAGCTCCTGCAACAGCGTCTTCGCGAACTCACCCACGACCCAGTTCGCCCGGGTGTGCGCGTGCGTCGTCTGACTGCCGGACTGGCTCGAGCTGTGAGGCAGGTGCCGACTCGAGTGGCCCCAGACGACCTCGGTGTTCTCCCACGGGAAGTCGAGCGCCTCGGCCGCGGCCTTCGCCGTGTCGACGACCGAGTGAGTCCCCAGGTTCCCGACGCCCTGGTGGATGTACAGCTTGCCGTCCGGCCGGATGACGACCAGACCGTCCCATCCGCTCGTACCGCCGTAGTACGGGCTCAGCGCCATCCCCACTCCACGTACCTTGCTTCCGTTGCGCTGTCCGCTCCGCTGCCGACGCTCCGACCAGTTGAAGAGCTCGCCACACTGGGTCAGCGCCTCCGTTACGTATGCGCTCGTGATCGGGTAGGGCCCCCGGCCGAACTCTGTCTCGTGGTTCGGTGCGTTCACCAGGTGCACCTGGAGTGGATCGACACCCAGCTGGCGCGCCGCTCGACTGACGACCGGAGCCAGCATCGACACGATCTGCACGCCACCCGGGCCGCGCTGCGCCGCCCGTGGGGGGGTGTTGGTCAATACCGAAACCGTGCTGGCGCGCATTGCCTCGGGCGTATAACCCAGAGCGGATACGTCGCCGCTGGTGCTCGAGTCGCCCTGGCGACTATACGGGCCGTTGTCCTGGACGAGGAAGAGATCGAGAGCGGTGATACGACCGTCCCGGCGCATCCCCAGTCGGGCGTGGCCGAGCATCCCGGGCCGAGCCCGTCCCATCATCGTCTCTTCCGCCCGCGTGATCCGCATCATGACCGGGCGACCCGCCTTGCGGGAAAGGAGCGCCGGAATGACCTCGAGCACACTGCCGCGGATCTTGCTGCCGAAGCCCCCACCGCAGTATTCGGCGATGAAGAAGACGTCGTCGAGCTCGACCCCCACCCGATCCGCGATCGCACGGCGTGCCTGCGCGGTGCTCTGCGCCGAGCCATGCATGTACAGCTTTCCGTTCTGCCAGTACGCCATCGACGTACGGGGCTCCATCGGGTGGTGCGAGACCGACTGGCAGTAGAGTGTCTCTTCGATCACCAGGTCCGCGTTCGCGAACCCGGCCTCGAGGTCGCCGTATTCCCATTGGTCCTCTTCCGTGCCCGGCCCGATCGGCATCTGGTCGGGGCCCACTCCATCGAAGACCGACTGGTCCCACTTGAGCGTCGTGATCTCCCGACCATTGTAGACATTGCCGCCGGTATTCGCGTCCGGTCCGCCCGGCCGCAGCGAATCGAGCGGGTTGAGGACGAACGGCAGCGGTTCGTAGTCGACCCGGATCAACTCGATCGCGTTCGCGGCCGTGACCTCGTCGACAGCTGCGACCGCCAGGATCGGCTCACCCTCGTAGACCGGTTCGTTCGTCAACGCCGGTTCGAATGGGTGCTCCTCCTGCGGCACCTCGTCCGGCGTGAGCACCGCGACGACTCCCTCGAGCTCGAGAGCCGCACTGTAGTCGATGCTTCGGACCCGACAGTGGGGCATCGGGCTCGACAGGAGCTTCGTGAAGAGCATCCCTTCGGCGCGAAAGTCCTCCGCGTACTTCGCACGACCCGTGATCTTAGCCACGAGGTCCTGCGGCGCGAAGCTCTGTCCAATCAGCTTGAAATCGGCCACGTTCACCTCCCTTAGGCGGTCGTGCTACGCATGTACTCCGCGGCGCGCATCGCGGAGTTGAGGATCTTCGGATAGTCGGCACAGCGGCAGAGATTGCCCGAGAGCGCATGAGCCATCTCGTCGCGCGTCAAGGACGGGCTCTCCTGGATCGTCCCGACCATCGCCATGATGAAGCCGGGCGCACAAAACGCGCACTGGAAGCCCGCTTCATCGACGACCGCCTGCTGAACGGGGTGAAGCTCATCGCCGTTCGCAAGCCCTTCGATCGTCGTGACTTCTGCCCCACGTACCTGGTGCGTGAGCAGGGAACAGGAGTACTTCGGTACGCCGTCGACCAGAACGGTGCAGGCACCGCAGTCGGCGCGGTCGCACCCGATCTTCGTTCCGGTGAGTCCCAACTTGTACCGGAGTGTCATTGCGAGCGTCTCTTGCTTCATCACGTCCACCCGTCGGTCCTGGCCGTTCACCCGGAGCGTGACGAGCCGCTCGACAGCACCCTGCGCCGACGCCGTCGACGCCCCTGAACTGCGGAGCACGTACGCTCCAGCCGACACAGTCGCCCCCGTGGCCACCACCCCTTTGATGAAGGTGCGCCGGGAGACAGACCGTTCCACCCGCGATCTGAGGTCGAGTTTTTCCATGGTGCGATCCCCGTTTAAAGGATTACCAAGGGCTGGTGGGCCTCGCCGGTATGCGCCGGCGGAAAAGCGGGACCCGAAACCCCGGCGTTTACCTCCGGCGGCCAGGCACCCGTCCGGCCGAGAGGAGTGATTCACCCTGCAGTGAGCCCGGCCCGCGCCGGCTGAAGGGTTGTAACCTCGAGCGTGTTGCTCCGAGAAACCGAAATCATAACGACGAACACCCCGGGGGGAAGCGGTCGGATCTACGGCCGTCCCTGGGGTGTAGATTCAGAAGAAATCGCGACGTGCGGATCTTCGAGCAGCACCTGTCCCGTGATTTTCAGTCTCAACCGGTGGTTTGAGCCGCGAAGGGAGGGTGACAAAGCTGTGAGCGATCAGCCGCGGCTCGCAATCCCGCGACGTCCTGAACTCCAGTGCAGAAAGCATCGCGGCCGCCGACCAATCGACCGCCGCGCACACCAGCGGAAATTCTACCCATACGCCAAGATATTCGAACGGTTGCCGCGTTGTCAACCGCGGGGAACGCCCGGCGGAGCGGCCGCGGTCACGACCCCGTCTCCCTCCGTCGACAATACCGTATCCAACCGGCCTTCCAGCGGGCACGAAACTTTGACGAACGTCCGAATCTTTGTATATTTGCAACCCTGCGCAAGAACCCTCGGACCGGGAGGCGAACTTGAAGAAGCAAAAGCAGTTTCTTCTGGGTGGTTCCTTGATGATCGGTGTGGTCGGCTACCTGATGGTGACGGGCATGCGGGAATCGATCGTCTATTATCACACGCCCGACGAGCTGATGGCCGAGGTTGCCGCCGATCCAGGGTACCATGACCTCGGGGTGAAGGTCGGCGGGCGCGTGCTCCCCGGCAGTGTGCAGTACGACCAGCGGACGCTCGATCTTCAGTTCGAGATCGTCGACATCGAATCCGGGCTCCCCGCCTTTCCGGTCGCGTTCCAGGGGCCGCTTCCCGAAACGTTCACGGAGGGCGTCGATGTGGTGGTGGAGGGGCAGTATACTCGCGAGGGGGTTTTCGAAGCGACGAACCTGCTCACGAAGTGTGGGTCTCGCTACGAGGCCGCCCCCGACGACTACCTGACGCCCCCGACGACGACTTGACATGACGCAGATAGGGGAGATCGCTCTCTGGGTCGCGCTCGTCCTCGCCGTCTGGGGGGCGGGCGCGGCTTTCGTAGGTGGCCGTGCGAAGCGGGGCGATATCGCGCTGTCCGGTGAACGGGCCGTTATCGTTGTGTTTGCGTTGCTGGCGATCGCCTCGCTCGCGGTCATCGCCGCGTTCCTCGGCAACGAGTACCAGTACCAATACGTCGCGGGGTACTCCAACCGCGACCTGCCCACGTTCTACAAAGTGGCGGGTCTTTGGGCGGGTCAAACCGGCTCCCTCGTCTTCTGGGCCCTCCTCCTCTCGCTCTTCAGCAGCCTCGCCGTCGTCCAGAATCGGAACCGGAATCGCGAGCTGATGCCCTACGTTGCGGGGACCCTCCTGGTGGTGCTCGCCTTCTTCCTCCTGGTCATCGTCACCGTTTCGAATCCATTCACGCAGATGCCGTTCGCGCCGGCGGACGGACGCGGGCTCAACCCGCAGCTGCAGAACTACTGGATGACGATCCACCCGCCGACGCTGTACCTCGGCTTCACGGCGTTCACGATCCCGTTCTCGTTCGCCATCGCCGCCCTTCTCTCGGGCCGGCTCGACAGCCGCTGGATCACCACGACGCGGCGATGGACGCTGCTCTCGTGGTTCTTCCTCACGAACGGCATCATCTTCGGGATGATGTGGGCGTACGTGGAGCTGGGATGGGGCGGCTACTGGTTCTGGGACCCTGTGGAGAACGCGTCGCTCTTGCCATGGTTGACCGCGACCGCGTTCCTGCACTCGGTGATGATCCAGGAGAAGCGCGGGATGTTGAAGATGTGGAACATGCTCCTGGTGGTCGGCACGTTCCTCCTCTGCATCCTGGCTACCTTCCTGACGCGTTCGGGGCTGATCGAATCGGTCCACACCTTCGCCACGAACCTGCCGATTGCCTACATCTTCCTGGGCTTCATGTCGGTGGCGACAGTGATGGCGTCGGCGTTGGTCTGGTGGAGGCGCAACGAGCTCGGGCCGGAGGCGCAGGTCGAGTCGTTCCTCTCGCGGGAAGCGGCGTTCCTGGGGAACAACCTGCTCTTCATCGCCGCGATGTTCGCCGTGCTCTGGGGAACGCTCATGCCGCTGATCACGGAAGGGTTGATGGGGCAGAGGATCGCGGTCGGGCCTCCGTTCTACAACCAGGTCGGCATCCCGATCGGTCTACTGCTGCTCGCTCTGCTGGGGATCGGCCCCGTCATCGCGTGGCGCAAGGCGAGCAAGCGAAACCTGCAGCGGAACTTCGTCTGGCCGATCGTGGCCGCAGTGACGGTCGCGGCGGCCCTGTGGTTGGGGGGTGTGCGCCACGTACAGGTGCTGCTGACCTTCGCGCTGGGTGCCTTCGCCATCACGACGGTGGTGGTGGAGTTCAAGAAGGGAACGAAGGCGAGGGCGACGATCGAGGGTGAGGGAATCCCGAAAGCGTTCGTCCACCTCATCCAGAGGAATCGTCGTCGCTACGGCGGATACATCGTGCATGTCGGTCTGGTAGTGATGTTCATGGGCTTCGCGGGCGCCGCGTACAATGTGGAGAGCGAGATCGGTGGAATGCTGCCGGGCGAGAGCACGGAGATACAGTCGCCGTTCGGGCACACGTACCGGCTCACATACCTGGACATGTCGTGGGACAACCACACGAATGGTGTGGCGGTGGTGGCCTCGATGGTCATCGAGAGGGACGGTCGGCCGATCGGGATGCTCACTCCTCAACAGCGGTGGTTCAACCAGCGGGAAGAAGTCAATATGGAGATTGGTCTCAAGCGGGCCTGGAACGAGGACTTATACCTGATCCTGGCCGGCGTTGACGACCCCGGTGGCTTCATGGAAGGTCGCAACCCCCGTCCGGCGGCGACATTCCGAATCCTCGTCAATCCGCTAGTGCCGTGGATCTGGATGGGGGGCATGATCATGGCGCTCGGAACGTTGACCGCGCTCTGGCCAGCGGGTCCGGCGGGATCGGGTGGGATTCCGGCCGAGGGTACGGAGAGGCCGGAGCGGGCGCGCGCACGTCGGAGCGAGGAGCAGCTGGCCGGTGTGTAGTTCCTGTTCACGCACGCCGAGGATGGATTCCCGTGCGGGGCTGGCAACCCTCTGGCGCTGGTTGCTTGCCGGTTCGATCCTGATCGGTGTCGTTTGGTGGCCGGAGGTGTCGGAGGCCCAACGGCGGCAGGATCGGCCCAATGCGGAGGCGGCGGAAGCGGCGATCGCGCAGTTGCGTTCGCCATATTGCCCCGGGTTGATGCTCGAGGTCTGCCCGAGTGCCAGCGCGGCCGCACTCCGCGACAGCATCTACAACCTCGCAGCCGAGGGCCAAACCACGGACGATCTCGTGGAGTGGATGCTGGCTCGTCACGGAGAGGAGTGGCGCGGGGTACCGCAACGTTCCGGCATAGGACTCCTCGCCTGGGTGATGCCGCCGCTCGGCCTGTTGATCGGGGTGGGAGTGCTGGTGGGGTGGATACGGGCGAGCCGTGCTCGAGCCGACGAAGTGGTCGAGGAACCGGAGGAGCCCATCAGCGAAACCGATCGTGACAAGCTCGCCGCGGCGCTCCGCGAGTGGGAGGCGACGGGCGGGGAAGAGGCATGATACTGCTCGGAACCGCTATTGGGCTCGCGGTGATCGCCGCGGGCTTCGTCATTCATCCCCTCGTATACCGGCGATGGGGGCTGATGGGCGACGCGGTTTCGCCCGATGTCTTCAACAGCCAGCTTCGCAAACGAGCTGCGCTCACCGCGTTGAAGGACGTCGAGTACGACCGGGCGGCGGGAAAGCTCAACGACGCGGACTACCGGACGATGCGAAGTCGCCTCGAGCTGGAGGCGCTGGAGGCGGTGACGGCAGCCGAACGCGCGGATTCAGCTTCCGGGGAGACGAGCGCACACACATGTGGCTTCAAGAACCCCGGGGGCAGCCGATTCTGCGCGGGATGCGGTCGGCGCCTCGTCTGATCGGAGTGGAGCCAGCCCTCGAATCCCCACCTTCGGAAGTACTTGTCGAGGCTCGGGCGCTCGAGAAGTGGTTCGGTCCACACCCGGCGGTCCGCCGGATCGACTTCACCCTCAGATCGGGCGAGTTCCTGACGCTCTTCGGCCCGAATGGGGCGGGCAAGACGACCCTCCTGAGGTTGCTCGCGGGGTCGCTACGGCCGACGCGGGGCGAGCTTCGGTTCGCGACCACCGCGGGTGGTGATGAGCACGCCTGGCGTCGACGGATCGGGGTCCTGTCCCATCAGACGTACCTGTATGGGGAGCTGACGGCGGAAGAGAACCTCCGATTCTATGCCCGCCTTTACGGTCTGGCCGACGTGCGATCACGGGTCGAGGAGCTCCTCAACCAAGTGGGATTGATCGATCGAGCCGGCGAACTCGTCCGTACGTTCTCGAGGGGAATGCAGCAGCGACTGGCGCTCGCCCGAACCTTGATTCACGAGCCGGAGATGGTCCTGTTGGATGAGCCGTACACCGGGCTCGACCCCCATGCATCGCGTATGTTGCGGGGTGTGTTGGAGCACCTTCGGGATGGGAGACGGACGATCGTGCTCGTGACGCACAACCTCACCCAAGGGCTCGAGCTCGCGGATCGCGTGGTGATCCAGGCCGCCGGTCGATGGGTCTTCGATCGACCGCGGGCGGCGATCGACGTCGCTCGGTTCGAGCAGCAATACTCCGAGCGGGTTGGAGGCGAAGTATGACGGAGTTTCTTCGCCAGAGTCTGGTCATCGCCGGGAAGGATCTCACGATCGAGGCCCGTTCGAAGGAGCGGCTGATCAGCATGCTTACCTTCGCGGTGTTGGTCGGGGTCGTCTTCACTTTCTCGCTGGACGCGACGGTGCCGTCACGAAGCATTGCCGGAGCGATGTTGTGGGTCTCGATTCTCTTCGCGGGCATGCTCGGCCTCGGTAGGTCGTTCACACTGGAGAAGGAGCAGGACGCGTTGGTGGGCGTGTTGCTGACGCCGGTCGGTCGCGGGGCATTCTACTTCGGCAAGTTCCTCGCGAACCTCGCTCTCGTGACCGGAACGACTCTCCTTATCTTCTTCGTCTACGGCCTCTTCTTTCAGCTGAATCTCTGGGCTGCTTGGACCGGTCTCGCCCTCGTCACCGCCCTCTACCTCATCGGATTCATGGCACTGGGGACGTTGTTCAGCGCCGTGGCGGCGAGCACGCGCCTGGGCGACTCCTTGCTCCCAATCATCCTGCTTCCGCTCCTGATTCCGGTGATCTTCTTCGGGGCTACCGCCGCTCAACGGTTGATCCTGGGGCGCCCGCTGGAGGAGGTCGCGGGCAGCATACGCATGCTCGGAGCGTTCGACCTGCTGTTCCTCTTCGCCTGCACTATCGTTTTCGGGAAGGTGGTAGAGGAATAGGATGACCCCGACCAAGAAGTGTGTCGTTCTAGATCGCTCTCTTACTCCCAACTGAATTCCGGAGGACCACTTCGATGCGCTGGTCATTGATCCTGGTGACGTCGATTCTGATGCAGACGGCGATCTCTGGCGGGATGCCGGACCGCGTGACCGCGCAGGTCATGGCGCCGGTGGCGCAAGTGGATCTCGCAGCGCCCGCGACGGACGTTGCGATGGCGCGACAGGTACCGGCCGAGTCGACCGCACAGCCACCATTGCAACCCCGATCGACGCGGCCGTACTGGCACGTTTTCCTCGCCTTCGCGGCCGTCTGGCTGCTGCTGTTCGGCTACGCCCTGACGGTAGGCCGTCGGTTCGGGCGCCTCGAAGAGGAGGTGCGAAGGCTGCGGAGCACGTCCTGAGTGCAGGGATGGAGTACTGGTCGAAAGTGGAACGCGCCGGGTGGTGAAACATTCGGCGCGTCTTACATTCCCCGGCTCGGTGACGGACTGGCGCACAGCTTCGCATGGCCCGATGGCCCCACCGCGGCGAGCACGCAACCGGTCGCTCGGGCCGACTTTTCTTCTTTTTTTTCTCGTACGTTAGACGGAGGTGTTCAATGGCCGAGTTCACCCTGCCAGATCTTCCTTACCCCTATAACGCGCTCGAGCCCTATATCGACGCGCGAACAATGGAGATCCACCACCAGAAGCATCACGGTGGATATGTGAGCAAGCTGAACGACGCGGTCGGGAAGCACCCGGAGCTGCAGGGCAGGAGCGTGGAGGAGCTACTCCGAGGGATCGACCAGGTACCCGAGGATATCCGTACCGCGGTTCGAAACAACGGGGGTGGCCATGCGAACCACTCTCTGTTCTGGCAGATCATGGGGCCCGATGCCGGAGGGGACCCAACGGGAGATGTCGGCGAGGCGATCCGTTCGGCTTTCGGTGACTTCGGATCGTTCCGGGACAAGTTCGCAGCGGCTGCGGCGGGCCGTTTTGGCAGTGGATGGGTGTGGCTGATCCTCGGAGACGGCGGGAAGGTGGAGATGGTCGATTCGGCCAACCAGGACACCCCATTGATGCAGGGGCGCGTTCCCGTCCTCGGTCTGGACGTCTGGGAGCACGCCTACTATCTGAACTACCAGAACCGCCGCCCCGACTATGTGAAGGCGTGGTGGAACGTCGTCAACTGGGGCGCGGTCGAGAAGCAGTATCAGTCGGCGCGCGGTTGATTCCGGAAGGTGCTGCCCCCGACGAAGGATGTCGGGGGCGGTTCGATTCTGTCCAAGGGGACACGAGACACACGAACGGCGTTGACTTTACCGCCGACAGCCCGATACAATGGCGACAGCCGTTCACCGCCGGGTCGTCCGCCTCCTGCTCTTCCGCAACACAAAACAGTTCCCCTTTCGCTTGATTCGCAGATGACCCTGGATCGATCCGCCATCGATCTTCGCTCGGATACTGTAACCAGACCGACCCCGGAAATGCGTCGGGCCATCGCCGAGGCGGAGGTCGGCGACTCAGTTCTCGGGGACGACCCTACGGAAACGGAGCTGGAGGCATCCGTCGCCGATCTCCTCGGCAAGGAGGCGGCCCTCTTCTTTCCGAGCGGGACGATGGCGAACCAGACGGCGATACTCCTCCTGAGCCGCCCAGGGACGAGCGTGCTCGTCGAGGCTGGTGCCCACGTGGTTCACTACGAGGAGGCCGGCGCGGCGGCCTGGGGTGGCGTCCACCTGGAAACCATCCAGCCTCGAGGCGCCGAGCTGCACTCGGATGACTTCCTGGAAGCGTACGGTTCGATGTCTCGACACTTGCCTGAGATCAGCCTCGTCTGCCTCGAGAACACCCACAACCGGGGAGGTGGCCGGGTGCTCAGCGTCGAGGGGATGAATGAGATCTCCTCGCAGGCGAAACAACGCGGCCTCCCCATCCACCTCGATGGAGCTCGTCTCCCAAACGCCGCCATTGCCACAGGGTCACCCATGAGCGCCTGGGCGGAGCTCGCCGATACGGTGATGGTCTCCCTGTCGAAGGGACTCGGTGCTCCTATCGGTTCGGTTCTGGCCGGTACCCGGAAGGCGATGGATTCCGCGTGGCGGATACGCCGACGGCTGGGCGGCGGGATGCGTCAGGTCGGCATACTCGCTTCGGCCGGCCTCTATGCCCTTTGCAACAATATGACGCGCCTGGCCGATGATCATCGCCGCGCGAAACGCCTTGCCGAAGTTGTTTCGTCCATCCAAGGGCTGACCGTCGTCGAACCACAGACGAACATCGTCATGATCGACCTCGACCGCTCCCTCGGGCGAGCCGAACCTCTGGTTGAGCAGCTCACCGCACAGGGCGTACTGATGACGGCGTTCGGATCCCAAAGGCTGCGTGCGGTTACGCACCTGGACGTCGATGACGAGGGAATCGATCGAGCCGCGCGCGGAGTTCGGGAGGTCGTGCGACGCTGAGCCGGGCCGTTCGACAGGGCGAGGATTCGCTTGCTTGTGTCCGCCGTTCTTCGTAATTTGTTCGGGCCTTCGAGCCACCGCGTTGCACCTCTCGGCGGCGGCTCCGAGTGGCCGGACCCGCACCCAGCCGAGGACGCATGATGACCCTGGAAGTAAGCGACGACAAAAAGAAGGCATTGAACGTGGCCATCTCGCAGATCGAGAAGGCGCACGGGAAGGGTTCGATCATGCGGATGGGGATCGACGGGCCGATGGTCCAGGTATCCGTGATCCCGACTGGAGCGATCAACCTCGACGCCGCGATCGGGATCGGCGGGATTCCGCGGGGTCGCATCACCGAGATCTACGGGCCCGAGTCGTCCGGCAAGACGACGTTGTGTCTGCACGTGATCGCGAACGCCCAGAGGAGCGGAGGGATCGCCGCCTTCGTGGACGCCGAGCACGCGCTGGACATCCAGTATGCGAGGAAGCTTGGCGTGGACGTCGACGATCTCCTCGTTTCGCAACCTGACACGGGAGAGCAGGCGCTGGAGATCACGGAGACGTTGGTTCGGAGCGGAGCGCTGGACGTCGTGGTGATCGACTCGGTGGCGGCGCTCGTGCCCCGCGCCGAGATCGAGGGTGAGATGGGCGACAGCCACGTTGGGCTGCAAGCTCGCCTGATGAGCCAGGCGCTACGGAAGCTCACCGGTGCGATCAACCGGTCGCAGACCGCCGTGGTCTTCACGAACCAGATTCGGGAGAAGATCGGCGTGATGTTCGGCAACCCCGAAACGACGACGGGCGGTCGCGCATTGAAGTTCTACGCGAGCCTGCGGATGGACATTCGGAGGATCGGCTCGATCAAGGACCGGGACGAGCTGGTCGGGAACAAGGCGCGGGTGAAGGTGGTGAAGAACAAGGTTGCGCCGCCGTTCAAGCAGGCCGACTTCGATATCATGTTCAACATCGGGATCGACCACTACGGGATCATCGTGGATCTCGGTGTGGAATCCAACGTCATCCAGAAGTCGGGTGCATGGTTCTCCTACGGAGACGTGCGCCTCGGTCAGGGTCGGGAGAACGCGAAGGGGTTCCTGCAAGAGAATCAGGAGCTGGCGAAGGAGATCGAGTCGAAGGTGAAGGCGGAGCTGGGAATGGAGGAGGGTTCGGCCACGGGGGAGGATGTGCTGATCGACGGCTGAATCCTCGCCGGGCCCGGCGGGCTCGACCATCGGTCACGGAATCGGTCCCGCATCACAAGGTGGGACCGATTTTGTCGTCGGAAAGCTTGCGTCCCGGAATCCGCCCTTTCCCAACACGGGTCTCACGCGGAGGGCGAGGAGGCGGCGGAGAACGACGACTACCAATCAACCACCGCGTCCTTCGCGCCTCCGCGTGAGGCCGGTAGTTTCTGTTGACCCGACGGCGGAATCAGATGGCCCAGGGCACTATTCTTCGCTACCTCTGCCAAGTGCGGCCTCCCATCGCTTGAGCGGGCGGATGGCGGCGCGTTATCTTTCGCTCCTCCAGTGTGATACTTCCAGCACAGAGATTCGATGCGAGCCGACGAAATTCGCTCCCGCTTTCTCGATTTCTTCGCAAAGCGAGGGCACCAGGTCGTTCCTTCCTCCTCGCTGGTGCCGAGCGACGACCCAACCTTGCTGTTCACCAATGCGGGGATGGTACCGTTCAAGAAGATCTTCCTCGGTGCCGAAGAGGCGGGCTACCGTAGGGCGACCACGGCGCAGAAATGCGTTCGCGCGGGCGGCAAGCACAACGATCTCGAACAGGTTGGCTTCACGGATCGTCACCACACCTTTTTCGAAATGTTGGGTAACTTCTCGTTCGGAGACTACTTCAAGCGAGAGGCGATCGAGTTCGCGTGGGAGTTTCTGACCGAAGATCTGGGGATGCCGAAGGAGCGGTTGTGGGCGACCGTTCACCACTCGGACGATCAGGCTGCGAAGCTCTGGGAGGAGATCGCAGGACTGCCTCCCGAGCGGATCTTCCGGCTTGGTGATGCCGATAACTTCTGGCAGATGGCCGATACCGGACCGTGCGGGCCCTGCTCGGAGGTCCACTTCGACCTGAGGCCGGAAGGTGAACGAGGTACGGACCTGCCGGCCGAAGAGTTCGTCGTGAAGGGGGAAGCGGGAGAGTTCCTGGAGATCTGGAACCTCGTGTTCATGCAGTTCGATCGTGACGCGGACGGTGAGCTTCACTCGCTGCCCGCTCCGTCGATCGACACGGGCGCCGGATTGGAGCGAATCGCGTCCGTTATGCAGGGCGTCGGCTCGAACTACGAGACCGATCTGTTCGTTACGTTGATCGACCGGGCGAAGTCCATCATCGGTGTGCCAGCGGAGTACGACTCGGCGGCCGGTGTGTCCTATAGGGTAGTGGCCGATCACGCACGGGCGACTGCGTTCCTGCTGGCGGATGGCGTGTTCCCGTCGAACGAGGGTCGTGGTTACGTGCTGCGGCGAATCCTTCGCCGGGCTGTACGGCACGCTTGGCTGCTGGGTCGACGGGAGCCGACCCTCGTTCACGTGGTGGAGGCCGTCATCGAAAAGATGGGTGATGTCTACCCGGAGCTCGTTCAGCGGCAGGAGCACCTGCTGCGGACCACCCGGGCGGAAGAGGAACGCTTCCTGTCGACGATCGGCGAGGGGATGCTTCGGTTCGAGGAGATCGCTCCGGCCGGCGGCTCGGGCGTGGTTCCGGGCGAGGATGTCTTTCGACTCTACGATACCTTTGGATACCCCGTTGATCTGACGGAACTGATGGCGGAGGAGCGGGGATACACCGTCGATCTGGAGGGTTTCGAGCGGGAGCTTGAATCACAGCGGAAGCGATCCCGAGAAGACCGTGCGTCCTCGGCCGTGGGCATCGGCAACGACTCGCTCGCCGATGGCTGGGTCCAGGTCGTGAATCACGAGCAGGAGTTCGTCGGGTATGTGTGCGACCAGGTAGAAACGGAGGTTCTCGGATATCGCCCCACAGATGCAGGGGTTGCCCTTCAGCTCGAGGAGAATCCGTTCTACTCGGAAGCTGGCGGACAGGTGTCGGACACCGGCCACGTATACGGCGAGGGATGGACCCTCTCGGTCACGGCCGTCCGACGGCTGGGGGGACGCGTGGCTGTGGTCGGTTCGGTCGAAGGTGATTTTCGGCCCGGGCGGGTGACCGCGGCAGTAGGAGTGTCATCGAGGCGGGAGACAGAGCGCAATCACACGGCGACGCATTTGCTCCACGCAGCGCTACGAAAGGTCCTCGGGGACCACGTGTTCCAGCAGGGCTCACTCGTCGCTCCGGACCGATTGCGCTTCGACTTCTCCCATACCGGCCCCGTGACGGAGGAACAGCTGGACCGTATCGAGAGGCTGGTGAACGAGGCCATCCTAGAGAATACCGAAGTATGTCCGGGAGAGATGGGGTATCGCGACGCGATCGATCGCGGAGCGATGGCGCTCTTCAGCGAGAAATACGGGGACGTTGTGAGGGTCATCGACATCCCCGGTGTTTCGATGGAGTTGTGCGGTGGTACCCACGTTCGGACGACTGGCCAGATCGGATTGTTCCGGATCGTCTCGGAATCGGCCGTGGCGGCGGGCGTGCGGCGGATCGAAGCGGTGACGGGTGAGGTAGCCTACACCAAAGGACTCGAGGACAGGCAGCGGCTGAAGGAGTTGGCGGAGCTGCTGCGCACGCAGGAGGAGGCCGTAACGTCACGGGTTCGTGCCACCATTGAGGAGAACCGAGACCTACAAAAGCAGCTCGATCGCGCGAGGGCGGCCGGCGGCTCGGACATCGCCGCGGGGCTTCTCGGCACTCCGGTCGCGGTGGATGGCGCGAAGGTCATTGCAGCGGCGATCGACGTCGCCAGCCTCGCCGAAGCGCGCGCTCTCGGCGATCAGCTACGGGAGCGAATGGGTTCCGGGATTGCCGTTCTTGCGACGGAGCTCGACGGCAAGGCTTCGCTCTTCGCCGTGGCCACCGACGATCTGATCCAACGAGGCGTCCGGGCCGATGCGGTGGTCAGGGAGGTGGCGGCAGCGGCTGGCGGGAGGGGAGGAGGGAGGCCCCACATGGCGCAGGCCGGGATTCCGGATTCGTCCCGGCTGCAGGAAGCACTGGACCAGGTGGAACCGGTAGTCCGGGGCATCCTGGCAGGGGTCAGGGCATGACCAGGTCGGAGCGCTGGATCGAGGAGCGGCTGGGCTCCGCGCCGAGAGAGTTGCTCGATGTGATGCGAGCCGCGGTGAGAGCTCATGATCTGCCCGACGTTCCGGAAGCGCTTGCGGCTGCCGCCATCGCGCTGTACAAGCAGGTCGTCGACGGTGCGGGCGGGCGCGAAGATGCCCTCCCTCTGCTCGCAGCCGATGCCTTGCTGACCCATGCTTTCGAGGCGGCTGCAGAGGCGGATCCCTCCTCGATCGGCTGTTGTGCTCAACGGTGGGGCGGCCGCGGTGGGCTGGGGAAGGTGGCGGCCTGATGATCCAGCATCCGGTGTTAATGTGATGGCCCGATATCCCAGCGACGACCAACCTGTTGGCGACTTGCGGGCCGCCAGGGCCGAGCGCGAGCCCGAGAACGGGGAACTGTTCGAGCGGCTCGGAGAGCTCCGGCGCGCCGAGAAGCTGCAGGCGCTTGTCTATCGACACATGGCAGCTCGGGCTGAAGCCGCTGGCGAGGTCGAGCTGGCTCACCGCTTCCATGGCTTGCACGCGGACGAGCAACATCATCTCTCGAGATTGACCGCCCGGATGCTGGAGCTCGGCGCAAACCCCGCCGACCTCTCCACGCTCCAGGCCCCACCCGCGTCACTCGACGATTGGCAGGAAATCGTGCGGACGAGCGAAGCAGCCGAGATCGATCGCTACCGGAGCCTTGATCGCTCCGACCTCGACGAGGTCACCCGCTCCCTGGTCGACGAGATCCTCTCCGTCGAGGAGCGCCATGCGCAGGAGCTCGGTGGGAAGTGGACCGTCGCCTGATGGGGTCGGACGCGTCGCTTCGTCGAGACCGGGCGAGACCGACGTGAGCGCGCCGCAGGTGGTGCTGATCACAACCGGCGGCACGATCTCCATGCGGAACGACCCGGCGCTTGGCGGCGCCCTTCCTCAGCTCTCGGGTGAGGAGATCCTCGGCAGGGTGCCGGAATGGGAGCGAGTCGCTGACGTGAGCGTCCTCTCGTTCGGCCTCTTCCCCGGGCCCCACATGACGATCGAGCGAATGTGGGACCTTCGCACGGCCGTTCTGGACGCGGTCAAGGGCGGAGCCTGCGGCATCGTCATTACACACGGTACCGATACCATCGAAGAGACCGCATATCTGCTCGATCGATCCCTCGCCCTCGAGGTTCCCGTGGTGGTGACCGGGGCGATGCGCAGTATCTCGGAGCTCTCCTGGGACGGTCCTGCCAACTTGATGGCGGCGCTACGTGTCGCCGCGACCGAGGACGCGGGCCGGAGAGGTGTCATGGTGGTGATGGACGAACGAATCGTCCAAGGGGCGGAAGTGGTGAAGACACACACCGACGAGATGGGAACGTTCGAGTCACCGAACTGGGGTCCGCTCGGGATCGTCGACCACGGCAAGGTTCTGTTCTACCGGGAATCGCGACGCAGGGTAGCCCTGAAAACCCAGGCACCGGCCCTTCCGGTCGATCTGGTGAAGGTCGTCGCCGGGGCGGACGCCCGACTGCTCGATGCGAGCCTGAAGAGTGGGGCGAGGGGCATCGTCCTGGAGGCACTGGGCCGCGGGAACGTTCCGCCAACGGTCGCGCTTGGTGTTCGAAGGTGGACCTCGGCGGGTCGACCGGTCGTGATCACCTCTCGGTCCTTGCGCGGCCGCGTACTCGATACGTACGCGTACGCCGGAGGAGGCCACGAGCTACGGGAAATGGGCGTGATCTTCGCCGATCACGTCACGGGACAGCAGGCGCGGATCGAGCTCATCCTCACACTCGGCGCAGTCGGCGAAGATCTGGATGCGATTCGGGAGAGCATCGAGGGGGGGCGATACGACAACTAAAGTACTCTGTGCCAGAAACATGACGACGTATTCCTGGTCATCCCCATTCGTCATTCCCTATAGTAGGTCTGGCGGAGTTTTCCACGGGCGGCGGCGGAGAGCCCGGTCGGGGTTGCTCGCAGGCGGCGCGTGTGGAAAACTCCGGGGCGGATCGGCGAGGCGCGAATTGCGCGAGTCGTGCGAAGGGGTCTATAGAGAAGAGGACACGCACCCCGCCCCGCTACGAATCTGTCATTCCTTGAGCACGATGAATCTTCGCGGGCCTTCGAGCGGGACGGGCGCACCCCGGTTCGGAACGAATACTCAAGA
>WHSP01000280.1 GCA_009380025.1 Gemmatimonas sp.
TGATCCTGCTTCTGGTGGCCCAGGTAGGCTGCGTCAGCTATCGATCCGTGACGGAGGCGCCTCTACCGGGTGGGACCGCCGTGCGCGCCGATCTCACGGTCCCAACCGAGTTTCACCTGATCGACGTGGCCTTTCCGAACACGGTGTCGGTCGCGGGCGAAATCGTCACGCATTCACCCGACACGCTCACCCTTTCCGTGACGTCGCTACGGTCGGCGACCGGTTATTCTTTGCCCGGTGCCGGCGAGACAATTCGGATCCCAACGGATCGCGTCGATCGGCTGCAGAGACGGCGGTTCGACCTGTGGCGATCCGCCGGGCTCACCGCCGCCGCCGCGATCGCCAGCGCGCTCCTCTTCTCTTCGCTCGATACGGACAGCGGCGGAACGGGAGGTGGCCCGCCAGACCCACCGCCACAGTAGCGGGGCCAGAAGCCCTGGTAACGCGGGGTCCGCGCCTGCCGTTGCTGGTAGGCCGGCCCGATTCGGGCTGTCGGCTGATCGCGTGGCTGGCGCGGGAGTTGCACCCCGGCCCCCCGCCATGGCCAACCCGTCACACTTCAGAAAAGACCGCCGTTCCGGCAATCCCGACCGCAGGTCCGGCCCATCGCCGGGAAGCCCCATCGACGATCGTCGCACTCGATTTTCGCTCGGTTACTTCTTCCTCGCCATCCTGATCCTCATCGCCCTCCAGTCCCTGATCGGTCGGCAGGGGACGGACGAGATTCCGTACAGCGAGCTGAAGTCTCGAATCGCGGCGGGTCAGGTCGCCGAAGTGCGGATCGGGAGCCGGGTTGTGGAGGCGGTTCCAGTGGACTCGCTGCGGCAGGAGGCAGGGGTCGAGGTCTGGCGGGCGAATCTCCTTCCGTATGAAGATGAGGAGCTGATCCCTCTGCTCGAGCAGCACGGGGTCGCCTACGAGGGAGTGCTCGAGGGCTGGCTCTCCCAGGCGCTCGTTTGGCTGCTCCCGGTCGGTCTGCTCATTCTGTTCTGGATCTGGATGCTACGGCGGATGAACCCGACACAGGGCGTGCTCACGGTGGGGAAGAGCCGGGCCAAGATCGTCGGAGAGGAGGGGACCGGCGTCACCTTCGCGGATATCGCCGGCGTCGACGAGGCGAAGCAGGAGACGTACGAGATCGTCGAGTTCCTTCAGCACCCGGAGAAGTTCGCCCAGCTGGGTGCAAAGATCCCGAAAGGGGTGTTGCTCGTCGGCCCGCCGGGAACCGGTAAGACACTTCTGGCGCGGGCGGTTGCCGGAGAGGCGGGGGTCACCTTCTTCTCGATCTCCGGTGCCGAGTTCGTCGAGATGTTCGTCGGCGTCGGGGCGGCGAGGGTGCGCGACCTGTTCGCGCAGGCGAAAGTCCAGGCGCCCTGCATCATCTTCATCGATGAGCTCGATGCGTTGGGCAAGGCTCGGGGCGCTGGCGGAATGATGGGAGGACATGACGAGCGGGAACAGACGCTGAACCAGCTCCTCGTCGAAATGGACGGTTTCGGGCCGCGTCTGGGTGTGATCATCGTGGCGGCGACCAACCGCCCGGAGATCCTCGATTCCGCGCTTCTACGTCCGGGGCGATTCGACCGACAGATCCTCGTCGATCGGCCCGATGTGAATGGCCGCTTCGAGATTCTGAAGATCCACTCCCACGGTATCAAGTTGGCCCCCGAGGTGGACCTGGAGAAGGTCGCCCGTCGAACGCCCGGCTTCGTTGGTGCCGATCTGGCCAACCTGCTCAATGAGGCAGCGCTTCTCGCCGCCCGGCGCGACCAACTGGTGGTGCGAATGCAGGAGATCGACGACGCTGTCGACCGGATCGTAGCCGGCCTCGAGAAGAAGAACCGCCTGATCAACGAGAAGGAGCGGCGGATCGTCGCGTATCACGAGGCGGGTCACGCGATCGTTGCCGAGCGCGTGCCGACGGCCGATCCAGTCCACAAGATCTCGATCATCCCACGCGGGCTCGCCGCGCTCGGCTACACGCAACAGCTACCGACTGAGGACAGATACCTGCTCACGAAGCAGGAGCTGCTGGACCGCGTCGCCGTGCTGCTCGGCGGCCGGGTCGCCGAAGAAATCATCTTCAACGAGATCTCGACTGGGGCCGGGAACGACCTGGAGCGCATCACGGACCTCGTCCAGCGAATGGTCATGGAGTACGGCATGTCGCGTGAGCTCGGGCCGATCAACTACAAGGCCCCTCCGACCTCACCGTTCCTCATGAACGGCGACGGTGCGGCTCCCGCGTATGGTCACAGCTTCTCGGAAGAGACCGCGCAGGCGATCGATCGCGAGGTCCATGGCATCATCGATGGCACCTACTCCAGAGTCCGGGGAATCCTCGAGGCGGACCGCGAGATCCTGGAAATCCTGTCCCTCCGATTGCTCGAGAAGGAAGTGGTCGACGAGGCCGAGCTGCGGGTGATCATGGGACTCCCCCCGCGATCGAAGCCCCCCGCCGAAGGGCGCGTGGTTGCAACCCCGCCGCCCCAGACGACGAGCCCCGACGGCGACAAGACCACCCCCGGCTGACAAACTCAACTCACGCGAAGAGGCCGACTGAATCTCACGCGAAGACGCGAACAACAAGCGAAAGGGTTGCCCGTGAACGTTGAGGAGGTTT
>WHSP01000281.1 GCA_009380025.1 Gemmatimonas sp.
CCTCACTCGCGGCTCGTCGCAAGCCTTGATCTGCACGATTTCTCTTCGGCCTTCGGCGTAGCCTGTTTAACAACCTTCAGCCGTACCTGCGGTTGCCAGACGTCGTCACGTACGAGCGTGTGGGCGGCGCTTCGCGACCGTCCGTTGGATCGGGATCCCGTTCTGCTCGAGGAGGGCCCATGCAGCACATCCGTTCAGTCCTGGATCAACGGCGGGGCGACTCAACCCCCGCTAAGGCACTTTCGCTGCTGCTCGCTGCGGCCACGGTCCTGGTGACGTCGGAATCCGTGGCCGGACAGTCGGCCGGTCAGTACGTCGCCCACCCGTCCACCCAATCGCCGGAGCGCCTGGTGACCCTGGGTGTATTGGCCGACTGGGCGGAGGAGTACAACAACTGGGGGCGGTGGGGCCCGGACGACCAACGTGGGACGCTGAACCTCATCACGCCCGAAAAGACCCGGCAGGCGACCAGCCTGGTCCGTGAGGGGCGAACGGTGAACCTCCACCACAACCCCATCAAGCACACTGGGAGCGACACGGGAGGGTTCGGAGAGAATGTCCATCGGATGGCCCGTATCGACCCGGAAACGGGTCAGGTTGGCGCCGCGCTCGACATCATACAACTCTCCCTTCACGACGGTCTCCATTCCCACCTCGACGCCCTCTGCCATTACCAGAAGACCGTCGACGGGGAGCGGGTCATCTTCAACGGCTACCCTGCGAACCTCAGCGCGGCCGGGTGTCAGGATCTCGCCATCGACAAGATGGGCCCGGGGTATGTCACTCGCGGCGTGCTGGTCGACATGCCCCTACTCAAGGGTGTTGACTGGCTCGAGCCGAGCACGCCGATCTATGTCGAAGATCTTGAGGAGTGGGAGCGGTACGCGGGCATCACGATGGGCCCCGGCGATGCTCTCCTGATTCGAAGCGGCCGCTGGGCGAAGCGGGCGGCGGAGGGTCCCTGGGCGTATGGCCAGGGCGGCGCCGGCGTGCACGCGTCGGTGATTCCGTGGCTGGCGGAGCGTGACGTCGCCGTCCTCATCAGCGACGCGGTCAACGACGTTCAACCTTCCGGCGTCGAGGGCATCAACCGCCCGATCCATACCCACACGCAGGTCGAGCTGGGGCTGCCCATCGTCGACAACGCCTACCTCGAAGACGCAGCGGAGCTTGCCGATGAGCTCGACCGCTGGGAGTTCATGTTCACGTTGCACATCATGCAGCTGCGCGGTGCTACCGCCGCCCCGTTCAGTGCTCTCGCCACCTTCTGAGGCGGAGTGGATCTCGTTCCCGTTTCCGTCTTCCTGCGCATCGGGAACCTGTACGGGAACGGGAAACTGACTTACAGAAGTGCGGCGGCGCGCAACTCTCCGCTTGACGGGCAGGTCAGTCGAACACGTCATCCCCGCGAAGGCGGGGATCCAGTCCCTCCGTCGGCCGTCTTGCCCTGGATTCCCGCTTTCGCGGGAATGACTTCTTAGATGGAGCTCGCTACCCCTTGGCCACCCGCTTCCGTCGTTCAGAACTGGGGGTGCGCAGGTAGGGACGGAGCTCTGGCGCAGGAATGCGGCGGGTGAGCCGACTCCGCAGCTCATCGTCACTTTCCGATGCGTCGGCGGCCAGGCGGCGAACCTCACCGGATTCGAGGGCGGCGAGCGCGACCCCATCGCGAAAGAGGATGCGGTTTCGGTGAGACGCGGCCACTCGCTCCGTATCGGGCGTGACGATCCCGACGAGGTTGAGCGGATCGGCCGCGGAAAGGACGACCTCTGAGTCCGTCGCGAGCTCCCGCCGCACCGATCGGAGCAATCCGACGGCTTCTGGGAGGGCGAACTGCTCGCCCGTCATCCCCTGAACGAAGCGACCGCCGCGGATCTCGCCGCGGGCCTCGAGGCGCCGGTAGACGAATATGAGCTCGCGCCAGCTCGGGGCGGCACTCTCGCGGGCGAGAAGTCGGCGAAAGACAACGCCGTACCGCCTCAGCAGAGCGAGCGCCCTGTCCTCGATCTGGGTCTCGGAGGAGGTGGCTCGCAAGAGGGACCAGCGGCCCGCGTTCGCTACGGAGTATGGGGACGCGGATCCGCGGCGCCGGCGGGGCGTGTCGGAGAGCGAGGCGCGCTTGTTCTCGGGAACGAGGAGCGCGCGGAGACCGGTGAAGGAATCGGCGGTCGCCGCACCGGCGGCGACGAGCTCGGCGAGTGCGGCCTCGACCTGCGTTGGGAGCAGACTGGACGCCGGTACGAGCTCATGGAAGAACGAAGCACCGCGTTCCTCCAGAGCCTCGCAGACGGCGCGGGCGGTCGACGAGAGCCCCTTCAGGTCGGGATCCGAAGGTGCGATCCAGGTGCCGAGCGACTCGCGAGGACACAGGGCGAGTGGTGTCGATCGAATCGGAGCGGCACCGCGGGCATTCCCGTTGGTCCGCTCGCCGAGACGGCCCCATGCGATGCGACCGCTGAGGCAAAGGGTATCGAGCTGCGACGGGTCGTAGC
>WHSP01000282.1 GCA_009380025.1 Gemmatimonas sp.
GAGCTGCTCGAGGTGGTACTCCGTGACAGCACGCACCTCCGAGGTGGCGTCCGGGCTCCGCCCGAGGTCCAGCAGGGCGTCGAGCACCGCGCGACGCGTCACCCTCCGCAGCGCTGGGTCCTGCGGGTCCGCCTCGCCGGAGTCGGTCGCGAACCAGCTGGCGTCGAGCAAAGCTCCAAGCACCTCATCAAGGCCGGGGTAGGTCGGGTCCTGGGCATGGAAGGCCACTAGTCGTTCGGCTCGCTGGGGGTGCAGCAAGTTGTCGACGATCTCCTGGGCAAGGGAATGGGCGGTAGCGATCGGGTCGAATGCGGTTCCGGCCGGAGACACGATCGGAGCCAGGTCGCCATCGTAACCGAAGGGCACGGGCGGGATCATTGCCGCCACGCGGGGCGGAATGCGAAGCTCATCCGGCTGCAGGGCCCCGAGGACCATGGACAATGCCGCACGCTGTTCGGGAGCCGAGACGATCTCGGTCGGGTCCGTCGCTTCCCCAGCGACCGCGTACCCGAAGCGCATCCCCCCGATCGCCTTGATCACACCTTCGAGCGCATACCGGTGATGCAGGTAGGCGTGCGAGAAGCGGCGGTTGAGGATAGCGAGCGGCTCGCCAGGGGAGGCTGCCGACTCGTCGAAGTGATCGATGAGCCGCCGCCGCACATCCCGAGTCCGCTCGAGCGCCTCGAGCATCGTCGCGCCCTCGATCCACTGCGTCGCTTCCGGGTAGGACCCGCTCTGGTTCACGTGTCCGCCCGTGATGAAGGCCAAGCCGCGAGCCTCCGCTTCGCGGGCGATCTCCTTCAGGCCCGCCGACTCGCTCTGCGCGTCCGGATACCAGGTGTACGCGTAGCGAATTCCCAGGGTGTCGTGGGCGCCGCCCGAGGTACGGTATGTCTGTGAGATATCGATCCCGCCCTCCTCGTCGAGGCCGATGAGCGGGTACGGATAGTCCATCACCGAGGCGCGACCCTGTGAAGCGGCAACGAAGTTGTGGGCGAGCCCCAGTGTATGGCCGATCTCGTGGGCCGCGTGCTGACGCCGCCGTGCCATCGCGAATTCCTCGGCCGACATCGAAAGCCCATCAACACCCGCTGCAGGTACCAGCCCCATGTAGATGTCGTGGTCGACGAGGGAACGGTACGAGTCCATCCGCACCACCGTGGTGAGGATCTCGCCCGTTCGCGGATCCCGATACGATGGGCCAACAGAGGCAGCCCGTTCCTGTCTGTGCACCCAGTAGATCGCGGGATAGCGCGCGTCCATCGGATCCACGCCTTCCGGCATCAGCTCGACCCGGAACGCATCCCTCCATCCGGCAGCCTCGAAGACTTCGTTCCACCAATTCCCGCCCTCCAGGAAGGCCGATCGGTACGGCTCGGGAATCCCTCGATCCAGGTAGTAGACGATCGGCTTCACCGGCTCGACGAGCTCACCGCGGAGATACGCTGCCGTGTCCATCGGCTCGAGACGCCAGCGTGCCACGTTACGCTGTCGGAAATCGCTGTCGAACGGCTGGGAGAAGTCGAAGAACGAGCTCTGGGAGTTGCCTGTGCGCGGGTCGAACTGGCGCGCGCTGAGGGGAGATTCCGGTAGCTGCAGGAAGCTGTGCTGCTGCTGGAGAGTAACGGAACGACCGTCGGGTGCGTGGCTGCGCAGATCGGCGCTTGGCGAGTCGGTCACGTAGGTTAGGACCGCGCGGACCTCGGTGTTGATCGGGTAGGCGCCGGTGTACTCCGGATCGATGAAGCTGCGCGCGGGATCGACGCGCACTGCACCCGCACCTCCACGCTGCAGGCTCGCCGCGACGTCGTACATGTCGCTGAGGAAGAATTCGGTCGCATCGACGACCAATCCGTCGGGTCCATCCTCGGCGATTTCGAACGCGGCGAGCACGGAGCTCGGGAAGGATTCTTCCACGGCGCGTCGTGCCGCGTCATCACCATCGATCGCTCGATGATCCGTGTTCCGACTGATCAGATGAACCCGGTTGCCGTACCGTTCGAAGCGAACGGCGGCGCTCGGGCCTAGCTGTCCGCGGTCCAGCCCACCCGTTCCCAGACCCGCGGCGAGGGTGTTCAGGTAGAGATACTCCTCACCGAGCTGGCGGACGGTCAAGAAGACGTCACCCGTAGTCGGGTCGTAGCGCACCGGCAGCAGCTCCCCTTGGTCGTCGCTCGCCTCCGCCTGTGCGACCGGTGCGATCGTACCTGGAACAGCAGGTCCAGTCTGCGCACACGCCGCGATGGTGCAGGCACAAGCCAAGCTCGTCCAGACGAGCCTGACCGTCGAGCGAGAGAGGGGAGCCGGTGCAGGTGCCATGGTACCTCCGTAGGTGGGATGGTTGGATACTTAGAAGGCCGTTGATAAAACGCTCAGCTCCGCGTTGCGCTTCCTCGCCGCTCCCTGCGGCGTACGAAAGTACGCCTCACTCGCGGCTCG
>WHSP01000283.1 GCA_009380025.1 Gemmatimonas sp.
TTCTCGCGAAGCTTTCAGTCCTGATGACCTCAATTCCTTTTTGGACCGGACTCAATTCCTTTGACAATTGCGGCAGAATTTACCTTACAGATCATGCCGCGCCGTCCTCCGGCGATCACGGCCGGTGCTCGCGCATCAGGCTGGCCAGCTCGATCAGGTCACAAGCGCGGAACCAC
Source organism: Gemmatimonas sp. (assembly GCA_009380025.1). Taxonomy (GTDB): domain Bacteria; phylum Gemmatimonadota; class Gemmatimonadetes; order Longimicrobiales; family Longimicrobiaceae; genus WHSP01. The sequence continues at coordinate 177 of WHSP01000283.1, forward strand.
GACCGCCCCGCAGCCACTACGACGAACGGATCCTCGCCCTCCACACTCGTCCAAGCTGCGGGCATCGAGGCCAGATGACCATGGCCATCGCGGTAGAACACCCGGTCTTCGCCCCAGTTGTGGCGTCGTTCCACGAAGTCGATCACATCTCCAAAGCGCGGATGAAACGGGTGCGTGATCCGCACCGGCGCGGACGATCCTTCAGGGTAAGCTGTAGTTGATTCGGTGTTCCTAGATGCGGGCGAGCCGGCGTGCCCAGGCAGAGCGGGTGGTGAGTGGAGCGGGGGTCAGGGATTCGGGGTCGGCGGAAGCGGGCTGCGGTGGAGCGTCCGGCGACTCGCGGGCGAGAGCGGTGAGGCGTGCGCGCAGGGCGGCGTTGGGAGCGAGGACGCCGTGGTAGCGGTGGCGGTGGACGCGCGGGGGAGGGATCAGGCGGGCCAGTGCGGCGAGGAACTCGAGGGGTGAGAGGACGAGCAGGGTGCGCCCGTTGGGGGTGGAGCGCGCCGGCGGGTCGAGGCTCCGCCGATACGACACTCTGGCTCCTCATGGGCGCAGTGGCGCTGGTGTTCCTAATCCTAATCGCCTGTCTCAATGTGGCAAGCGTCACCTTCGCCCGGGGTGTGCCCCGTGAGAAGGAGCTGGCGATCGCGCCGCATTGGGCTCGAGCCGGCGGCACGGGCCACCCGGGTGGACCCAGCGGAGGCGTTCAGAGCGGAGTAGCCCTGAAAATAATGTTCAGGAATGACGTCGCCGTTCCGGGATCTCTACCTCTTGGTAGGTTCCTGGTGCAGCGGCATCGATCGCCTCGGCCACCGAGTCGGCCACATCTCGTATACGCGGCCAGCTTGTGGAGAGCAGAACTACGATTGCGAGACGCCGACCTCCGAGATTCTGCTGATAGCCGAGATTGGAGTCGGTTGTGACAAGCATCTCGAATCCCGCACGTTCGGCCACGTCGAGCAGTTCCCCATTCTTCAGCGTGGACCACCCTCGTTCGTACGCCGTGGTCACTTCGTGCTTTGCGAGTGACCACCGCAGAGGGGCAGGAGTGCCGTGATCGAAGAGAACGCGCACTTATGCGGAAGCCAGGGCGCTCCGCGCAGCGTGATCGAGAACCGCTCGCACCTGGTCAAGGGTCACGCCCGGGAACCAATCGACGAACTCCAGGACCGAGGCACCATCTTCGAGATTCTCGAAGAGAGCGGCTAACGGGACACGGGTCCCGCGGAAGACCCAGGCTCCGCTGACGCGCTCGGAATCCCGCTCGACGGCGGCACAGGACGACCAATCGATCATACCTAAAGCTAACGAGGCTGCGCCTCAGACCGACGAGGCATGGAGCCGTGCCGAGAACGAACCGAGGAAAACTTGACTCATTTGCAACAAGTTTCCGCACCCAACCTAATCTAGTCCCGCCGCGAGGCGAGAGAAAGTCCACCTCGAGACCTCGTCGAGTTAGAAGAGCTTCTGGCATCCCCGATCAGGAACCAGAGGAGCCAGTGCGTGTCTAGCAATACCGTCACTCGCTCCTCGGGGTGTCCGCCTTCCGGTCGGACATGACCGCGACGGACGACGAGCGGACGCCCGAGGTGAGCGAGGCGATCAACCTGCCGGACGAGATCGAGATTCCGCCGCCGCCCGAGCAGATCGCGCGGCCCACGACGCCGGGTGGTAGGGATAAGGGATAGGTGATTCAAAAAGGCGGTTTCGGCGCAGGTTCGGCCGTGTGGGCAGGATATGCGGAGACGCGGAGCGCATGAAGCGAATCGGAGGGGGTGTGAAGGGATCGGGGTATGGGCTGCCGGGCGAGTCACGCGAGTCGCGTGGGGTGGGCGAAAGAGTGAGCCGGTGGCATCGGGTTTCGATTCGAGGGGGCCAACTGAGCTGGGGCGGGCGGAGCTGCGCTGTCAGGCGCCGCGGGTCTGATCGAAGTCGAAGTCCGGGATGGGTTCCGGATCGGTGGGATCGAAGGCAGGCGTCTGGTCGAGGTCGAGGAGAGGATCAGCGTCGTAGGCCGGCTCGTTGGGTGGCGGGGAGCGCGCCGGGGTGAGCGGTGGCGCGGAGGCGGGAAGTCCGACATGACGGAGGACACCGGAGAAGCCATTGGCGCACGGCGAGGGCTCGCGGAATACAGTAAGCAAACCCGGAGGATCGGCGGTTGACGAATGGGCCGCACTTGGGCGGGACTGACCCGAATGGCGGCTGGCGGTC
>WHSP01000284.1 GCA_009380025.1 Gemmatimonas sp.
GAAGGGAACACCTTCGTTCGCTTGGGCGGGGAGGCGGTGCTGATGCCTGAGCCACTGGGTGCACTCGTGCGGGAACTCCCGTGGCGTCGCCAGGTCGGCATTTCCGGGCAGGCCAAGCCCTCAGAGTGGCTATTTCCCGGGCGGCAGGCCGGACGACATCAGCACCCAAGTCACGTGCAGAGGCGCCTCGCGAGAATCGGGATCGTTTGCCGAGCAAATCGCAACGCGGCGCTGGCTCAGCTTGCTGCCGAGGTTCCGGCGTCGGTCCTTGCCGACATGCTCGGAGTCCACGTCACCACTGCGATCAAGTGGGTCGAGAGAGTCTCCGGCAACTGGATGACCTATGTTGCTTCGAAGGTCAGCGACCGAGTCCCGGCTGGGAGGGAGGAGAGCATCCAATGACCACTGGTCTGTGCATCTCTTCCAGAGTCGAAGAGGGTGGCATTCGTGGACTTTGAATATCGCGGTTCCACCAGCAAACGAAAAATGCGCCCCGCAGGGCGCAATCGGTATCTGTTCTTCAGGTGACCCGCGTTTAGCCAGTCGGCTTGTTCTCTTCCATTAGTAGTCCTCCGGCAGAATGATGTGCAGGCCCTCGTGGTCCCCGACGGCCCAGACCTTGACCTCTTGTTGCGACGGTGCCGCGCTCTGGTCCACGAGGCCGGTTTCCGGCTCGACGAGGTATGAGGCCAGACCGGCATCCGCCTCTCCGTACTCGTCCGCTCGCTTGGGTACGGCATAGGCTCCGCCCACGTACTCGGAAACTATCGAGGAGACGATCCGGCGGAGCGTCCCGCGGTCGATGTCGCGCTCGATCGAGTAGCCGTCATGTTTAGTCGCCCACTCGAGCGATTGAGGCTGTAGGCGATGCACGGCGTGCATCGCTTGCGCGTCGCTGTCAAAGGGCCCGGCGACGATCTCCCGGTGTTTCTTGACGAACCACTTGTTCGCCACGGTGCGGGCGAAGTTGGTCGTGCACCACAAACGTTCTCCTAGCTGGAACTTGATCCCGTCTGCGACCGCTTGCTCCGAGGTGTACAGCGATATCACCTCGGCGTCGTAGAAGGGATGTCCCTCGGGGTATCCGAAGTCCTTTCCTTTCATGGCAACGCCTCCTTGGGCGCCTCGATGGTTCATTCGTGTTTCCAATCCGATGGAGGTAGAGCGCGGTTCCGCCTCGAATGCCGCACGCGCCGTCTTGCGGGGTCAGGCCCGAGTCCTACCGATCGCCTCCAGAAGCTTGGTCCGCAGCTCGCGCACCTCGATGGCAGCCTCGGCAACAGGGCGCGCTGCGACACCGTGCAGGATCTTTTCGATGTCTAGTTCAGTGAGGACGACCAGACCGTTCGCGTCACAGTGAGCCGAGAACGGCTTGTTCTGACCCTGCTTCCAACGAAACAGCTGGCCCAGCCATCCGTACTTGGGGTCCTCCCAGACGACGATCTCGGCAGCATCGGGAAGGCCCTCGCACAACTGCTCGAAGATCTCAGCTGATCCTCCGCAGACGTTCTCTTGCAGCCCGAAGCCGAGGGAGTGCCGCTCCGAATCACCGAGGTTCCAGTCCTCGCCGTCGTGGCGCCCGCTGATCGCGGCGAAGCGTCTGCGCTCTTTTGCTGTCGGCTCTCGGTCGAAGTAGACGATGGCGCTCATCGAGGTGCGATCACTCATTTGCCTCGACCTCTTCGGCCTTGCGCTGGACGAGCGCGGCCATGTTTCCTATCGCCGTCGCTCTCCACATAGCCATGTCGCCCTCGTCCGGCAGCGTGACGAGACGATCCAGCACGCCCACCGCGTCGGCAAGGTTGTAGTCGCCTTCGTTCTCGAACCCGTCCCAGTCGACCTCAACGACTCGAACGCTTCCGTGCGTCATCACCTCGGCGACGCCGCCGTGGACGCTCACGTAGACGACGGGATCGGGCTCCGTGGCCAAGCCGCCCTCGACCGCGAGCTCGGCGCGGTAGTGTCTCGCCGCCCTGGTTCCGGCCTGTGTCCAATCGATCCGTAACGAGTCGGCGAGATGACCAGGTCGCACATGAGATCGGTGATTACTTCCTCGCCAGCGCTGGGCTCCGATATGTATTCGTTCAGCGTCCGGTGGCGCGTCGCCTTGCAGTAGGCGTCGGCGGCCTCACGGGCCCAGCCGATCCTCTCTCCGTTGGTTGGCATTGATCGAATCCTTTCTCTGGGATGTGGGGGAAGATCGGTCCTGGAGTCCGATCAGGAACGAGACTCCAGCCGCTCGACATAGCGGTCTGCGATTGCAACGGTCTCAGCGACGCAGCGCTCTGGCTTGGGGAAGCCGTCCGATTCGAGTCGATCTCGAAGAGCGGCGAGCGTCCCGGCGAGCAGCAC
>WHSP01000285.1 GCA_009380025.1 Gemmatimonas sp.
CCCTCGGCGGCTCCCTCTACGAATGCGACGACTGCGGCGCCGTCGACTATTCCTACCACTCCTGCCGCAATCGACATTGCCCCAAGTGCCAGGACGATCGCGCTCAGATCTGGCTCGAACACCTCCGCGCCCGGCTCCTACCCTGCGATCACTACCTGATCACCTTCACCCTTCCCGCCCTACTGCGACCGCTCGCCCGCTCCCACCCACAAATCGTCTACTCCATCCTGCTGCGCGAGGCCGCCGCTACCCTGCGACGATCGCCGATGATCCCACCTGGGTCGGCGGCCGGCTTGCCATGATGGCCGTCCTCCATACCTGGACTCGCACCCTCGAGTACCACCCCCACGTCCACCTCCTGGTCAGTGCCGGCGGCCTCTCCCCGGATGCAACCGCTTGGATCAAGCCCGCTTACCCCCGCTTCCTCGCACCCGGATATGTCCTCTCCCCCATCTTCGACGCCAAGGTCCGCGACGCCCTGCGTGAGGCCAACCTCTACGGTGAGGCCGACTCCCGGGTCTGGACGACCAACTGGTGTGTCCACGTCCAGCAGATCGGCACCGGCCAGCAAGCCGCTCTCTATCTCTCCCGCTACGTCTACCGCGTGGCCCTCACCAACCCGCGTATCGAACGCTTCGAGAATGGCGAAGTCACCTTCCGCTATCGCCACGCCCGCACCCGCCAGACGCAGCGCCGCACCCTGCCTGTTCAGCAGCTCATCGCTCTCTTCCTTCAGCACGTCCTCCCCCGCGGCTTCACCAAAATCTGCTACTACGGTCTGCTCAGCCCTTCCTCCCGGCAGGACCTCGAACACGCCCGTCACCTCCTCGTGCTCCGCGCGGCACAGCCCTCGCCTGGCTCGGCCTCCTCCGCCCTCGACACGGTTGACTCCGCCACCCAGTCGGGCGACTCCAGCCCAGTTTGTGACTCCCTCACCAGCAAAACGCCCCGGCTCTGTCCCGCCTGTGGGAAGGGTCACCTCATTCTGAAGGAGATCCTGCCGCGCTCCAGGGCACCAGTTGTTGATGTACTCGGCGCTCGCGAGGTACGCATCGTGGAACGCTTCTCGTTCACCCGAGCTGCCGCGACGGTACCGGTCGACCAGCAGCAGCAGGGCGAGGAGCCGCTCCTCATGCCATGGCGAGCGGAGAAGCTGAAGTACCGCCTCCAGAGACAGTACTCTCGCGGGGTGAACCAGAGCCCGGAGCTGAGGAACGCGGATTCCGAGGAAGCGGTCGCCCTCGCCGTACTGGCCCGGGCCAGTCTTGAAGAACCCTTGGAGGACTGCGGCAGCTTCAGGGTTGCCGAGCGCCTGGAGCTCACGTCGAAGATCGGCCAGATCGGCTACCGGACCCATGGATTTGCGGCGATGAGTAGTCGAGCGTGCGTCTAACGCCCTTGGCTTCAGCGGCCGGCGGCCTCTTCGTACCTGAAGCAGCTCAATAAGGTCGGCCGCCGGTCCGCTGGAAGCCTTGTTGGGCCTGGAGCTGGCCAAGCGGAATCGACGAATCGCGCCCGGCCTTCGGGCGGCCTCCTTCGTTTAGGCCGCTATCTATGTGGCAGGAGGGAACGTGCGAAGCAAAGCCTCAGAATATACGAGCAACCTCCCACCAGGACTCGGCGAAGTAGCGTACCTCGCGCCGCCATTCCACCACCGATGCCGCAGTTCGCCTCTTCTCCGTTCCGCTCGCCGGAGGGCATGCTCCTCAGCCTCATTCACGAGCCCCGACGCCAATTGTTGAACAAGCGCTGAACTGCGCGTTTCGGGTCTGGCGGAATCCACCTCCGACGGCCATAAACGTCCAGGACGCCGACCGGACGAACCGGCCGACGTCCCAGAATGAGGCCCGTTGATGATCCTCGCCTACTGCTCAGTTGGGATCGCGATACGAGGCGGTCGGAGGCAACTGTGAGCCGGACAAGTCGTCCGGGACGCTAGGCTCGCGCACGACCCGGTGCCGCAACGTGCCGATGCCCTCGATGCTGGCCTCGATCGTTTCCCCGTCGACCAGGTAGCCCGAGCCCGTCGCACGCTCCACGCGGCCCGCTCCCGTTCCCCCGGAGGTGCCGCTCTGGAGCACGTCACCCGGGAAGAGGGTGATCAGCGACGATGCGTACTCGATCAGCTCCGGAATCGAGTGAATCATGTCCCCGGCCTGAGCCTCCTGGACGGTGATCCCATCGACGACGGTCTGCTGGTGGAGTCGCTCCATCGGATCGCCGAAGAACTCCTTGGGGACGATCCACGGCCCGTGGGGCGCGAACGTGTCATGACCCTTTCCGACGAACCAGTCCGAGCCGGAGCCGTAGC
>WHSP01000286.1 GCA_009380025.1 Gemmatimonas sp.
AGGCGTACTGAAGTACGCCGCACAAGCAAACCTGCGGCGCGACGCCGAGATTGCGGAAAGAACCGTTTCCGGATGGAAACCAGCAAATTCGGCGGGGCGGCAGCTGTGCCGCCCCGCTGAGGATGCTTTCTAGTTGGTGATCGCCGTAGCACCGACCATAGTCGAGTTGCCGATCGCCCAGAGCCAGACTTCGCCATCTCCTATACGACGCGCGGGCGCAGCCAGACACCAAGCGTCGAGAATCGAGATGGGTCCGTCGCCTGGATCGCCTCCCTCATCCTGTTACGGCGGAGGCGAAGCAGCTTGCCAATGCGTCTGGCGCACCGATCCCTTTCGCCCAAGCAGTCACTTCTTCTTTGTCAGAGGAATCTCCACCCCACACGTCTTTATACTCCCCCCCCTCAAAGAAGAGGACCCCGTCGTCAGTCACGGGTGTCGATGCGAAAACGGCGCTCCAGCCCCCGCTCGACATGGATCTATGGATTTCAATCTGTGCCGGAGTAATGTCCCTTCCGAGCCTACTTGCAATCTGCTGGGCGTACTCTTGCCTTTGTTCCTGGGAGAGGGACGTACTGACTCCCTCGCATTGGCCGCCCAGCGCGGCTGCAGGTGATGGAAGGAGGATCAAGAGCGCGACGGTAGCGAACGACCGTATGAAAGGTGCTCGAACCTTGTCCGTCGTATTCGTTATCATCGTATGCCTTTCCGAGTCTCGTTGTAGCTGGTGCACTCACTGCTTCTTCGCCGGTTGCCAAACGCATGCCATTGGAGATACAGGGGTTACGTCACGTGGCCGGTCCGTGCGGAGGCGGAGGGTACAGAACGCGGCACCGAGAGCATGGCCAGAGCCGATGCGCCGGGGGAACCGAGGTGCAATCTCTGCAATAGTAACGTGTTACGAGATCGATCTGGAGGGTTCTCGATCCGAACATCCCGTACTAGAGGAATACATGATCAGGCAGTACATCAACGCGATCACGATCTCCACCTTGATGGCGGTGACCGGCCTCGCACTCGCGAGCTGCAACGGAAGTGACAATCTCGGAGGGTCCGGCGCATCGCCTGATGCCCTTGAGGTCGCGACGAAGGAAGCAGGGGCCGGCGCCGGGCCAGCTGCACCTCCACCTCCCAACACTGACGAGGCCCGGACGCTCCAGGCGGACCGGGAGATCTTCGAGGCGACTATGGAGCGGGCCCGGCAGGAAGGCCTGGCATCCCTTCCGATCGGCGAACGGATCGCGACGCTCGGGAAGTGGTTCGTGGGGGCCGACTACGTGCCGGGAACGTTGGAGGTGACACCCGAGCACCTGGTGGTGAACCTGCGCGAGTTCGACTGCGTCACCTACGTGGAGAGCATGCTGGCGATGGCTCGACTCCTCGACCGACCAACCCAGACGTTTGAGGCGTTCCAGGACGAGCTACGGGCGATTCGGTACCGCGGTGGGGTGCTCGACGGCTACGTGAGCCGGCTTCACTACTTCAGTGATTGGATTCTCGACAATGAGCGTCTGGGGATCCTCGACGACGTCACCCGCGAGCTCGGCGGCATCCCTCTCGATGAGCCAATCGACTTCATGACGACTCACCGGGAAAGCTACCCGGCGTTGCAGTCCCCGGAATTCCTGGAGCGGATCCGCGAGCACGAGGTCGCTCTCAGCGAACAGCCGATCTACTACATCCCGGAGGCGAGGGTCGCGGAGATCGCCCCGCACATCCAGGACGGCGACATCATCGCGGCGACCAGCTCAGTTTCTGGCCTCGACGTCGCGCACACTGGGATCGCCGTGCGTATCCATGGCGCGCTTCATCTGATGCACGCCCCATTGGTCGGCAAGAGCGTCGAAATCAGCGAGCTGCCACTGGCGGAGCGCATTCTGGGAATCGATGGTCAGGACGGGATCATGGTGGCGCGCGCCGTCTCACCCCGTGCCTGAGTCCCGAATGAACCGCTGACCGGTGACTCGCGGCGATTCTCCCAGGCGGGCAGTGACCTGCTTCGCGTCCGCAAGCACGACTTCGCCCGTCGCCACAAAATTTCGACCCAGCCCGCAGAAAGACAGGACGATCCGATCCTCCCCGCACTAAAAGGCTGTTGATAAGCAGCCTCGGCGAAGGCCGCAGAGAAATCGTGCAGATCAAGGCGCGCGACGAGCCGCGAGTGAGGCGTACGACTGTACGCCGCAG
>WHSP01000287.1 GCA_009380025.1 Gemmatimonas sp.
GGAGGACTCGTCGGCTCCCTGCTCGGTGCCGCGCTCCTATTCAAGGTCGGCCTAAGGATCGACTCAAGAACAATTTCGCGTGGGGGCGTCAGTCAAAGACGCGGATAGAGGGTGTAGTTGCGATTCGGCTGAACTTGGTGCGGCTCGAGGTCGAGCTTCTTCATCTGCGCCTTCGAGATCTTCTCCCCGGTCTCGAACCGACCCTCGACCCGCTGCGCGGTGACTTCGAGCCCGGTCTCGGTGCGGGTGCTGGCGGCATAGGCGAGGAGGGTCTTGATGCTGTCCAGCGGCCTCCCCGCCCAGTTCTTGGAGATTTCGCTGAAGAGGCGGTGCTCGATCGGATTCCATTTGGAGGCTCCGGCCGGATAATGGGCCATCGTGACGACCAGGCAGTGCGTGTCGCAGAGACCTCGCTGTAGCCCGTACTTGAAGGCCCGGACCCGGTTGCCGTTGCTGCCACCGCAGTCCGCCAGGATGAGGAGTTCGGTTGCATCCGGATAGCGCGCTTCTCCTTCCTCGCGCCACCACCGTTCGAGATTGGCGCAGGCGAAGGCGGGCGTGTCGGACGAAGTGCCGACGTACAGGCTTCCCCGGTTGGCCAGAACGTCGTAGATGCCATAGGGCACGGCCAACGCCTCGGCGTCGGAGCGGAAATCGTGATCGTTGACCTTGTGCGGACTCCGACCCCAGACCCGTCCCGGATTCTTGAAGTTGCCGATCAGTTCTTTCTTCTTCGTGTCGATACTGATGATCGGCTGGCCATCGCGCTTGAAGCGTTCCCGGAGTTCGGCGAGGTAGCGAAACTGCTCGTCGCGGTCCGGCGCCGAGCCGCGTGAGAGCTTCTTGTGATTGACCCGCAGGGCGAAGCCGAGCCCCTCGAGCAGCCGGCCGACCGTGTTGGCCGAGACCAGGATGCCGATCTTGCCGAGTTCTGCCGCGATCTTTCCCGTCGTGCGCCGGGTCCACTGCAGACCGGTCTGCGGGCACCCGGCGCGGTCGTGCTCGAGCAGCTTCTCGATCTCCTGGATCACTTCCGGCGTTTTTTTTCCAGGGGCTTGCGGCCGCCGCCCGGCCTGCGCACCCGGGCCGGCTCGATGCTGCCCTCGAGCAGTTCCTGCCGGCCGCGACGCACCGTCGCCGGATCGACCTCGAGGAGGCGGGCGATGCGCGGGTCGCCGCCCTGTCCGAGCTTGAGCGATTCGAGCCCGGCGTAGAGCCGCCGCTGCTTCTCGTCGAGCAGGGCGAAGAAGAGCACGATGGCGGCCTTGACTTCATCGGATATGGGAGCAGCAGGGACATCGCCCGTGGCGGCCGTACGCGCGGCCAGCTGTCGCCGCCGCCTCCCGGCCTCGGCGGAGAGGTACAGGACCTCACTCCCGGCCTCCTGGCGGAGGATGCGCCCCTCGGTGACCAGCTTCCGGAGCGTGTCCCTGACGCCCACGTGCAGTATGGACTCGAGCTCGCTCGCGGAATAGCCGGACCGCGATTCGCCGATGAGGGCTTCGCAGGTGTTCAGCAGCGTGCCGTGCTTCGAGAAGTGCACCTCCTCATGCGACCAGAGGCCCTGCGCGTCGAACTCGGGCGTCTCCGCCAGGGTGTAGTACTTCCCGCGGTCCGAGTAGCTGGTCTGGTAGCCGACTTCGCGCAGCTTCCGGAAGACGGTCATGTCGACCTGCGTGCCGAGTGCCTCCTTCAGTTGGGGCATGGTGGCGATCTTGGCGCGGCGCAGCAGATCCCGGATCGGTTCGGTACCCATGGAACGCTCCTGTCATAGTTACGCATGTGGACGCGTAAATATAACAGGAGCGGAGCGCAGTGTACACGAAGACGGCTACCGACCACGGTCGACGGCGATTATTGCCGAAAGCAAGGAGAAATCCGGCCAGCCGCGGGAGCCGAACCGCCTGAGTCGCGCAAGCGTCAGCGGTTAGAAGTGCGAAGTCAACAGGAAGTTATTTCTGAGCGAGCCCTAAGTTGCTGAGGCATCGAGAAATGCAGTCAGCACGCGGCGTAGGCCGCACTCAACCCAAAGGGTGGAGGTT
>WHSP01000288.1 GCA_009380025.1 Gemmatimonas sp.
ACTTCTCGACCGAGCGGCACAGCGGTGTCCCCCTGGAGACGCGCGGTCTCGTGGTGGAATTCGATCCACTAGCCGACTCGCTCATCGTTCACGGCTCGACCAAAGTGCCTCACGCGAATCGCTCGCAGCTCGCCGACCACCTTGGGATTCCGTCTGGCAAGATCCGGATGAAGGAAACGTCGGTAGGTGGGGGTTTCGGCATACGGGGCGAGTACTACCCGGAGGATTTCCTCCTCGCCTGGGCCGCCCTGAAGCTGCGCCGGTCGATCGGCTGGATCGAGGATCGCCGAGAGCACTTCGTCGCCGCGAACCAGTCGCGGGAACAACACCATCACGCCGCCATCGCAGGTGACCGCGAGGGCAGGCTTCTGGCTATCAGGTCGGAGTTCTGGGCCGACATGGGAGCCTATGTGAGAGTCACGGAACCCGAGTTCCCGACCTGACGCTCTCGATGCTGCCGGGCCCCTACGATTTCGGCGCCTATGAAGGTATCGGGCACTGTGTAATGACCAACCGGACCCCGACTGCTACCTATCGCGCTCCTGGTGGATTCGAGTCGTGCTTCGTGCGAGAACGTCTTGTTGAACCTCTACACCGCGAGGATCGGGGCGGATCCGATCGAGGTCCGCCGCAAGAACTTGATTCGCTCCGAACAGATGCCGTACTCGCGTCAGCTCGTGGAGAACGGGTCGTCTACCTTGAGGGTGACTACCCCAAGTTGCTCGATCGCGTTGCCGGGGAACTGGACCGCGAATCGATCGCGACGCGCCGGGCTGAGGGAGAGCGCGTCGGTGTGGGAATAGCCATGTTCCTCGAAGAGTCGGGCCTAGGCCCATGGGAATCGGGGGCGGTGACGTGACGCCGGAGGGCGAGGTATTAGTCCGCTCGGGCTGTTCGTCGGTGGGCCAGGGCCTTCGCACGGTCCTGGGCCAGATCGTCGCCGAGGTACTCGATGTGGACCTGGAGCGCGTTCGGGTAGAGTTGCTCGACACGGACCGAACCGGGTATGGGACCGGGAGCTACGCGAGCCGTTCCACAGCAACGGGAGGCTCGGCCGTCTATCTCTCGGCGCAGAGGGTCGTGGAGAAGGCCAAGGAAGTGGCCGCCCGTCGGCTCCAGGTAGATGCCGGCGACCTCATCGTCAAGGATGGTGGCCTTGAGGTGACCCGCACCTCGCAGCTGCGCATGAGCTTCGCCGATGTCGCTGCCGCTCTCGATCCCGTTGGAGCACGAAACTTCGGGATGCTGCCCGGGCTGCGGGCCGAGGATTACTTCCACGTAACCAAGCTCACCTATCCCTACGGGGCGCACGCCGCCGTTGTGTCCATTGACCCCGGACGGGTCTTCCAACGGTTAACAAGCTGATCCTCTGTTACGACATCGGCCGCGCCGTCAACCCGATGCTGGTGGAGGTCAGTTGTACGGGGGGCATTGCAAGGCATGGCTGGGGCGAGCCTGGAACGCTTCGTGTACGACGAGGAGGGTAACCCGCTCGTCACCTCATTCATGGATTACCTCATGCCCACCGCCGCCGAGGCCCCCGAAATGCAGGTGATCCTGACGGAGGACACACCAACGAAGAACGAATCCCTTGGGCGTGAAGGGGGCGGGCGAGGGAGGCCTTACAGGAGTCGCCGCGTCGATCGCCGCGGCGATCGACGATGCGCTGGAATGCCCCGGCGCGGTGACGTCCGTACCTGTCGACCCGGCGCTCCTGCTTAAGCGAGCTCGCCCAGATAGAGGCCTCGGTGATCGACGTTCACGCCCATCATTTCCCGGCGTCCGATCTCGGCGAGCTGAAGGGGCCGTCCGGCAGTGTGGGTGTCGCCTATCGTTCCGACGAACGCATCCTCGAGTTTCCCTCCGGCCCGACGCGTCCGCTGTTCGATTCGAGTGCAGATCTCGCAATCCGGAGGTCGTGGAACGCCGAGATCGGGATCACGCGACAGGTTCTCTCGCCGTGGATGGATCTCACCGGCGACGATCTGCCCAAGGTGGAGGCGCTCGAGTGG
>WHSP01000289.1 GCA_009380025.1 Gemmatimonas sp.
CTTCCGGCTCGAATGGCGACCGCTGGGAGCAGGGAATCGCAAAGAATCTCGCGCTCGACGCACCTCTCGATGAGCCGGCTAAGCACAGCGTCGCCATCGCCGCCGTCAAACGCGGGCATCAAGAGCTTGAAGGGTAAAGACATTCCGAGATGTGGCAGAGCTGATGGTCCAATTCACGCTTCCCAAGAACTCGAAGATCACCGCAGGTAAGACGTGGGCTCGGCCGGCGGGCGCGCGGAACCCACGCGAGTACCGCGTCTATCGCTGGAATCCCGACGACGCGAAGAACCCGCGCATGGAGACCTACTTCGTCGATCTCGACGATTGCGGGCCGATGGTGCTCGACGCGCTGATCTGGATCAAGAACATCATCGACCCGACGCTCACCTTTCGCCGCTCCTGCCGTGAGGGCATCTGTGGCTCGTGCTCGATGAATATCGACGGCACCAACACGCTCGCCTGCACCATGGCGACGGACGAGATCAAGGGCGCGGTCCGGGTCTATCCACTGCCACACCTGCCGGTAGTCAAGGATCTCGTTCCCGATCTCAGCCACTTCTACGCCCAGTACGCCTCGATCGAGCCGTGGCTCAAGACCGTCACACCGACACCGGAAAAGGAATGGAAGCAGACGCCCGCGGACCGCGCCAAGGTCGACGGCCTCTACGAATGCATTCTCTGCGCCTGCTGCAGCACCGGGTGTCCTAGCTATTGGTGGACCAGCGAACGCTTCCTCGGGCCGGCCGTCCTGCTGCAGGCGCACCGCTGGATCATGGACAGCCGCGACGAGGCAAGCGGCGAGCGGCTCGACAATCTTGAGGACCCGTTCCGGCTCTACCGCTGCCACACCATCCTGAATTGCGCCAAGGCCTGCCCGAAGGGCCTCAACCCCGCTAAGGCCATCGCCGAGATCAAGAAGATGCTCGTCGAGCGGCAGATGTGACCACGCTGCGCATCCTTGGTCTAAGTTTCGACGCCGGCGGTCGTAGATGCGATCGACATTTCGAGATCGGAGAGTGGCAGCGGTTGCACGACGAAGCGGAACTCCCGGGCGTCAACTTTCAGCCAGAGCGCGCTCATGACCGACACGGCGAATAAGATCGACACCGGCATCCGCTGGACAGAGGGTATCGTCGAGGTTGATGCGACGCTGGTCGCCCGGGGTCTCAACCTGCGGGTTGAGCAGTTCATGGCCGAGATGCGGCGCGGCATCGTCTATAGCACGAACGAGCGCGGTATCGGTGAGGACGAGGATCGCTTCGCCTGACCTTTCGTTATCGAGAGCGGGTGTTCCGGCTTATTGTCACGACGACCGGCGAGATCGTCCAGAGTGAGGAGAGCTTCTGAGCGAGGAGCATCGGAGTTGAATGTTGAAAGAAAGTCTCCGCCAGGCTCTGCTGGATCAGGCCCGGACCGGGACCCCCACGACATACAAAGAGCTGGCCGACCGCCTCGGACTTGAGCCGCCGCAGACAATTCATCGCGTCGGTGAGGCACTCGAGACCCTCATGGAGGACGACGTCGCCGCCGGTCGCCCGATGTTGGCTGCACTTTGCGTGAGCAAGATGCGGCCCGGCATTCCCGCCCGCGGGTTCTTCCTGGCGGCCCAGGTTCTGGGGGTGTTTTCTGGCGATCCAACGGGCCCGGAGGCGCGTGCCTTCCATGCGATCGAGCTGCAGCGTGTGCTTGCTTTCTATGGAAGATAGCGTCCGCATCTGGTGCTCGTTGTTTGTTGCGTAAAGAAGATGTCGGTTAATGGCAACGCTCATTGTCGATGCTGACGACGATCTCCTCAGAACCTTGGACGATTGGCGCTCGCAGTCGGCCTCCACATGCCATCGCTGTAAGCTAGTTCTCAAACAGGCTTTGGGAAGTGGCGAGCGTGCCATCGACATCGGCGTCATCAATCGCTTGGCAATGAAGCAAGCTCCTCAAGCCGATCTGCAAGTTGGTTGAGTTCCCACTCCCGCGCCAACTCCGCTGCTTTGTGCTATGTAGGCCACTGG
>WHSP01000028.1 GCA_009380025.1 Gemmatimonas sp.
CCTGCACGATTTCTCTTCGGCCTTCGCGCAGCCTGTTTTTCAACAGCCTTCTAGAAGGAGGGTCAGTCTGAATCCGTTGCACTCACGCAGCGATCGATTCGTAGCGGGCGCACACGGCGCTCTTGCTCGAATGGCGGGATCGCCGCCTCCTCACAGTCGCCTTGCTTGTGCCCGCTCGACGGGTTCGGCGGTCCCGTGCCTGGACCCCGCCTGGATTGGTGACGCCACGGGACACGTCGTAGTCCGCGGGAAGGGAACCCACCTCTGATGACCGCACTGGGTTATGCTCTCGTGGCCGGCATTGCGAACGTCGCCGGCGGCTTGTTGATCACCACGGCTTCGCCGCGCGGCATCGCTTCGCAACGACTGTTGCTCGGATTCGGCGCCGGGTTCATGCTCTCAGTCGCTCTGCTGGCGATGTTGCCGCACGCACTCGAACAGCAGGCGAGCGCAGCGGCTTGGGTCGTCGTCGGGTACCTGCTCGTCCATGTGACCCAGCACGTTCTCACGCCCCATTTCCATTTCGGTGAGGAAACGCACCCCGAGGCGATGATCGATCGGTGGGTCGGCACCGCGGCTCTCCTCGGATTGCTTCTCCATACCTTCTTCGACGGGGTCGCGATCGCGAGCGCATTCGACGTCGGGACGACGCTCGGAGTCCTCGTCTTCCTGGCCGTCTTCGTGCACAAGGTGCCCGAAGGGGTGACGGTCGCCTCGATCATGCTCGTCAGCGGGAACTCCGAACGGCACGCCCTTCTCGCAGTACTGCTGCTCGGCGCCTCGACTCTATGCGGCGTGCTCCTGACCGCGTGGGTTGAGCCACTCGCCCGCCACGGACTCGCGCTGAGCGCCGGTGTTACCCTCTATGTCGCGGCGTCCAACCTGATTCCAGAGGTCCAGAAGGAGCAGGACTGGGTCTCGGGGTTTGCTGTCTTCCTCGGGGTCACGACCTACGCGATCGCCCAAGTGCTGCTCGCCGAATTCATCATCTGACAGCGGAACACGGTCAATGGCGGACGACTCCCTCTCCCTCTTCCCCGGCGGCACGTCCGGCGACGAGCGCCCGCCGCAGGCGGCCGATCCGCAGATCGATGATCATCGGGATGTGCCGCTAGCGGAGCGCATGCGACCCCGATCGCTCGACGAGATCGTCGGTCAGGAAACGTTGGTCGGGTCGGAGGGCCTCGTCCGTCGCCTCCAGGGGGCGGGACAGATCCCGAGTCTGATTCTCCACGGTCCGCCCGGAACCGGCAAGACGACGCTCGGCAGGCTGCTCGCCCGCGCGGTCGGCGCCGCCTTCGTGCCCTTCAGCGCGGTCAGCGAAGGAGTGCCTCGACTCCGCGAGATCATGAAGGCGGCCGAGGAGAGGCGCCGCGCTCGAAGGCGAACCCTTCTCTTCATCGATGAAATCCACCGCCTCAACAAGGGACAGCAGGATTTTCTGCTTCCGTTCGTGGAGTCGGGCCTGATCACGCTGGTGGGGGCTACGACCGAGCACCCTGCCTTCGAGGTGAATACGGCGCTGCTTTCGCGGACACGAGTTCTCGTCCTCGAGCCGTTGGGTGAGGAGGATCTACGGCTCCTTCTGAGGCGCTCCCTAGAGGACGCCGAGCGCGGCCTCGGCGAATTGAAGCTCGACGTGACACCCGAGGCCGAGAGGGAGATCGTCGTAAAGGCCGCGGGTGATGCGCGACAGGCGCTGACGGCACTCGAGGTCGCGGCGAAGCTCGTCGGCCCAGGGGGTGTCGTGGACGTCGAAATCGTTCGAGAGGCGCTCCAGCAGAGGTTGTCTCGATACGACACGACGACCGCATTCCAACTGCTCTCCGCCTTTCATAAATCGCTGCGGTCGAGCCAGGGCGATGCCGCCCTCTACTGGGCGATGCGGATGATCCGCGGTGGGGAGGATCCGCTCGTGCTGCTACGCCGGATCGTCGCCGCTGCGTATGAGGACGTCGGGTTGGCCGACCCGCAAGCCGGAATCGTCGCAGTGCAGGCGATGCAGGCGTTCGAAAGGCTGGGAGCGCCGGAGGGGTACTTACCGCTGGCGAACGCGATCCTGTACGTGGCGAGCGCTCCCAAATCGAACCGGGCCTATCTCGGGATGGCTGCGGCGCGCGAAGCCGCCGAGCGATTCCCGGACGCGCCGGTACCACTGCACCTCCGCAATGCCTCGACATCTCTGATGCGCGACTGGGGTTTCGGACAAGGGTATCGGTACGCACACGACTTCGAGGATGCATACGTCGACCTTCAGTGCCTGCCGGATGAGGTTGCGGGCGAACGCTTCTACGATCCCAGCGACCGAGGCTTCGAGGCCACCGTCAGCAAGCTCATGAGAGAGCGCGGGCAGCTCGAATGACGGAACCTGGTACCACGCGGAGCGGTCATCTGGGGTTGCTCTTCGAGCTGGGCTGGCAACGGATCGGCGGCTTGCTGCGCAGTCCGACACCGAAGCTTGTACTCGGTGTTGGACTGCCGGCCGCCGTCCTGTGCAGTGCTCTCGTAGTTCTCGGGCGGGCGGGGGTTCCGAACCCGTCCGGCGCCGCCGGGGGCCTCACGCTCGGACTGCTCGTATCGGCTACTCTCTCCTTCCTCTCGTACGGCGTGCTCTTCGGAGGTTCCGACAACCTCTTCCTCAGGCAGCTTGGCGTGGCAGGACGAGAGCTCTACCTGGAGAGGGGCTTGCGGCTTTGCTTCGCGGGGGCGGTGACGGTCGTGGCTGTGCTCATCCCTTTCGCGGCCGCCGGCGATCCCCTCGGACCGCCGCTAGTGATCGGCCTGACGGCGGCGGCGGTGTGTCTGGGAACGGCCAATCTCGCCTACGCATGGGCGGCCCGCTCAACCGCGGGGGGAGGGTCGAATCGCCTTCTCTCCGCCGGCATCCGGCAGTGGGATCCGGGCCTGGCCCGAGCCGCCCCGCTCGTATACGCTCCGCTCCTTCCCTTCTTGGCGGGCTCCTTCGCGGGTGCCGTGGTCGGCGGCGCTCAACAGCTGACCGGGCTGCTCGTCCTGGCTTCCGTGGTCGTCGCTGTAGCAGGGACCAGACTCGGGGCGGCGCTCTTCGCCCCGGCTTCGGCTCGATTCCTTCCCACCGCGACGGAGATGTCATATGCACCACCACCCGAAGGCGGTGGCGAAGAGTTCCGGCAACGTCGCGGCCTCGCGTCGCTTCTGCCGAGGCCTGCAGCCGCCGTCTGGGTCCGCGACGCCACCGTCGGTAGCCGTAGGTTCGGTTGGGCGGCGCGGGTCACCTGGCCTGTCGTGATCGTCTCGATCGTCGCGCTGGCGCGGTGGGGCGAGAGCAGTGCGGCGCACGCCTGGGTCGTCGCGGCAGTCGGACTGGCGCTCGTCATCCAGGCGGCAGCCGTGGTCGGTCTCGGGATCGTCGAGCGCCATGGGCCCCGCTGGATCGACCGATCGATGGGGATCGCCTGGCGCCATCGCTTCGCCGGCCGCTGGGCTTGGAGCTGGGGCCTGTCACTCTGGCTGCTGGTGCCGGTGGCCCTCGCATGGTGGTGGTGGAGCGGCTTCGGGACGGCGTGGGCCTGGCCGGTGGCGGGCGCCTTCTCGGCCGGTGTTGCCACGATGGCTTCCCTGTTGAACTCGGAGCGTCGATGACGGAGGAATCCCTTCTCGAGGTCCGCGATCTGAGCAAGTCCTATCGTCGGCGTCCAGTGCTGCGTACTCTTGCCCTCGTAGTGAAGGAAGGGGAAGCGGTGGCCGTCATCGGTCCGAACGGCGCTGGGAAGTCAACGTTCCTCGGCTGCATCACCGGCGACCGGATCCCCGACGCCGGTTCGATCCGCGTGTGCGGTCACGACCCCTTCGTGGATCAATCGGTCGTGGCGAACTGGATGGGCTCGGTACCCGAAACCCCATTCCTGTACGGCGAGCTCACCATCGCTGAAACGATTCGCTTCGTCTCCCGGGTTCGGGGCATGGATCGGGAGGACGCAGCGGGTGAGTCGGCGCGCCTCCTCGACCTTTTCGGCCTCGCGGGAGCCGAAGACGTTCTGTGTCGCGAGCTTTCCCAGGGAATGGGGCGCAAGACGGCCATCGTCCTCGCGCTGCTCCACCGCCCGAGGCTTCTGATTCTGGATGAGATCTTCAACGGTCTCGATCTGCCCTCGGCGGACCGGTTGATCGCCGAACTCGATGCGCACCGTGCGCGAGGCGGCGCTTTTTTGCTATCCAGCCACAACTTGTCGCTCCTGGCGTCCGTGTGCGATCGCGGTCTGCTACTTGCTCCCGACAGCTGGACTAACCTCGACGAAGAGGAGTGGCAACGCTGGAAAGAGGCCCCTGCTCTGACACCCGCGTAGACACACCATCTCGGGACGCGAAGCCTCCGTCCCCCACAGCATCTTCAGAGGAGAAATATGGGCCGGATTCGGTTGCGCTCGCTTGTCAGTCTCGGGTTGTTCCTGGCGCTGTCCGCATGTGGCGGTGGCGTGTTCCAGCAGCCGGAGGTGCGATTGCAAGCCGTTGAGCTCGCCGGTCTGGGGTTGCGCGGCGGCACCCTCATGTTCAACGTCGAGATCACGAATCCCAATCGGTTCGCCCTCAACGCAAATCAGCTCGACTATCAGCTATCGATCGCCGAAAACGAGGCCGCCGCTGACACCGTTTGGTACGATCTGGCGAGCGGCACGTACGCGGAGTCGATTTCAGTGGGGGCAGGCGAGACCGCCACGGTCGAGGTGCCAGTCGAGTTCACCTATTCCGGGTTGGGAGGTGCCGCGGCCTCGGTCCTTCGCGCGGGCGCCTTCAGTTATCGCGCAACGGGAACCGTCGACGTCCGAACTCCGCTCGGCTCTCGCGAGGTCCCCTTCCAGCACAACGGAACGGTGACGCTGCTTGGGTCGAGGTAGGAATGACGCGGCGCCGGACTCGGAAGACGGAGGTTTCCAGCTGCCAGTTACCGTTGCCGGTTGACTGCCGTGCTTCCGACGGCCGACGACGCCTTGCGACCAAGCCCAGGCGTCGTTCCCTTGAGGCGAAGTAGATCGGGGAAATCCTCCCGGCCTCTGGTCGAGTCCGGGTTTTTTCGAAAAGCAAACAGAATCGATGATAGAGCTGGAGACGCCGCGCGAGCGAGCGGTGCTCGTGGGAGCCCCGTCCAAACGGCTCCCCGCAGAGACGGCTGCCGAGCACCTGGAGGAGTTGGCGCGGCTAACGGATACCGCTGGTGCGGAGATCGTCGGCTCCCTCGTCCAGCGCCTCGACACCCCTCACCCGCGATCCTACCTCGGCGAGGGAAAAATCGAAGAGTTGCGTGAGCTGTTGGATGAGGCGAACGCGACTCTGGTTGTCTTCGACGAGGAACTCTCACCCGCGCAGGGCAAGAACCTCGAGGATCTGCTCGGGCGGCGTGTGCTGGACCGAGCGGAGCTCATCCTGGACATTTTCGCTACTCGGGCACGAACGTCGGAAGCGAAGACGCAGGTGGAGCTGGCGCAGTTGCAGTACCTGCTCCCGCGTCTGACCCGAATGTGGGCGCACCTTTCGCGCGTCCGGGGTGGGATTGGTATGCGGGGTCCGGGTGAGACCCAGCTCGAGACCGACCGGCAGATGATCAATCGCAAGATCAGCCGCTTGAAAGCGGATCTCGAGCGGGTGGCCCGTCGACGCGCTACTCAGCGAAGCGGTCGGAACGAAGCGTTCCGGGCGGCTCTGGTCGGCTATACGAACGCTGGCAAGTCGTCCATCCTTCGGGGGATGTCCGGTGCGGACGTGTTCGTCGAAGATCGTCTCTTTGCTACTCTGGATGCCGCCACCCGAGCCGTCGACCTCGGGGATGGCTACGAGTGCTTGCTGAGCGATACCGTCGGCTTCATCCGAAAGCTGCCCCACCACCTTGTCGCATCGTTCCGAGCGACGCTCGAGGAATCGCGGGACGCGGACCTTCTCCTCCACGTGATAGACCTCTCGCACCCGGGATGGGAAGAGCAGAGGGGGGTCGTCGAGGCGGTCCTTGCCGATCTCGAGCTCGACGAGCAACCGACCATCCTCGTCTTCAATAAGGTGGACCGCTTGACCCACGAGGAGGAGGAGATCTGGCGCCGTCGAGTCGCCGTCGAGGAATCGCACCCCGCAGTCTTCGTCTCGACTCTCGAGCCGGGGGGGATCGAGCCCCTCAGGACGCTTCTCCGCGATACGATTCGGAGTGCCAACCCGCGGATGAGGATCACCCTGCCCGCCGCCGAAGGCGGCATTCTCGCCGAGATCTACCGGGACGGCGAAGTACTGCGGCGTGAGGAGGAGAACGGAACGGTGATCGTGCATGCACGGTTACCCGCCGCGACGGTCGGCCGACTGCGGCGGCGACCGCAAGTGCAGGTATCCGAGGATTGAGCCGTCCCCCCCGCCGCCACGTCCTGATCGTCGGCCCGGGTCGCCTTGGGCTGGGGATCGGGGCGGAGCTCCTCGAGGGGGATGCCACGGTGCGGATCACCTATTGGGGGCACGCCGAATCCGCGCCCGACCATCCGATGTTCATGACCGGCGCCGCTACCTACGTGGGGCCCGGCAAAGTTCCGAGCACGCATCCCGACGGCGTGTTGATCACCACCCCCGACGGACGGATACGAGAAGCCGCGACCCTCGTGGCCGCGGCGTTTCGACCGCCCGTTCCCGTCCTGCATACCAGCGGGGTTCTCGGCCCGGATCCGCTGGCCGTTCTGGCTGAAAGGGGCGATCCCGTTGGGTCACTGCACCCGCTGGTCTCCGTCGCCAATCCGGTACGCGATGCGCATAAGCTACGGGGCGCTTGGTTCGGCGTCGAGGGCGACCCGGGTGCCCTCGAGCTGGCGCGCTTTCTAGTCGATGCTCTCGAGGGCGACCTCATCCGGATCGATCCCGGGGGCAAGCCACTCTACCACGCGGCCGCCGTGTTCGCCTCGAACTACGCGGTCGCCCTTCTGTCGGTGGCCGAGCGGCTGATGCGGGAGGCAGGCGTCGATCCGCAGAGCGCGCGGGAATCGCTGACATCTCTCGCTGCCGGCGCCGTGCAAAACGTTGCTGCGGTGGGACCAGTCGACGCCCTGACGGGACCGATCTGCCGAGGCGATGCCGAGACGGTTGCACTCCACCTCGGGCGGTTGTCGGGTCAGGATCGACCACTATATTCCGTGCTCGCCCGGGAGACGCTTCTCCTGGCGATCGCCCGGGGACTCGCTCCGGATGCGGCCGCCCGTCTGTCGGATCTGCTCTGGGAACTGAAGGCGTGAGGTTCTACGTCAATATCGACCACGTCGCGACAGTGCGCCAAGCGCGTCGCACCGACGAGCCCGATCCGGTTCGTGCCGCCGTCCTCGCGGAGCTCGGGGGCGCCGATGGGATCACCGTCCACCTTCGCGAGGACCGGCGGCACATCCAGGAGCGCGATGTCGAGTTGCTCCTGCAAACAGTCCAGAGCGTCGTCAACCTCGAGATGGCCGTCGCACCCGAGATCGTCGACCTCGCCGTTGCGTGGAAGCCGGCACAAGTGACCCTCGTGCCCGAGAAGCGGGAGGAGGTCACGACGGAGGGCGGTCTCGCGGTCGTGGGATCTGGCAGCGGCAATGCTCTCGAGACGGCTCTCCACCGTCTGCGGGAGGCGAGTCTTCGTACGTCGCTCTTCATCGATCCGGATCCGGAAGTCATTCGCGCCTCTGCGGACCTCGAGGTCGAAGCGATCGAGCTTCACACGGGCGAATACGCCAATGCTCGAGACGGCGACAAGCGGGAACAACTTTCGCGGTTGCAACGCGCCGCAGCGCTCGGGGCCTCGCTCGGTCTGGCCGTCCACGCCGGCCACGGCCTCACCTACCGGAACGTGGCCTCGGTCGCGAGGATTCCGGAGATCGAGGAGTTGAACATCGGCCATTCCATCGTCTCCCACGCGCTCTTCGTCGGCATCGAGAAGGCTGTGCGGGAGATGAAGGAAGTGGTTCGAGCGGCAAGGGAGACAGCTTGATGTCCCAGCGGCTGAACGAATACTTCGCATCGGAAGCCACGGAGTACCTGGAGCAGCTCGAGGGGCTCCTCGCCCTGCCCGAGGTCCCGGATTCCCATGCGCTGCTGCGCCTCTCCACCGGTGTCAGGGGGAGCGCGAAGATGGCGGGAGCGGAGAAGGTCGCCGGCGTTGCCGAGCGCCTCGAGCAGGCCGTTCGCTCCCTCCGCTCGACTCGCGCCCAGTGGAGTGACGAGCTCCGCGACGTTGCCAAGCAGACAGTGGCGGATCTCAAGATCCTCGTGCAAGCCCATCATTGGGGAGACGAAGAGGACCGACGCCTCGCGAACGTCCTTGGCCAGTGGGACCGCCTGGAGAATACCGGAGCCGGGGCGTCGCCCCAAGCCGTGTCGGTCTCGGCCTTGTTCTACGAAGGCTCCGGACCGCACCTGGTCGGGAAGGGCGACCGGGAGGTGACCGCCGCCGTCGTTGAGGAGCCCCCGGTCGTCAGCGTCGGAACCCTCCTCTTTCGCGGAGAGAGTGCCATCCGCCATGCGCTTTCACTGCGGCCCGAAATCGGACGGGCGCTCTCCGACGGCGACAATGGGGGCCAACCTCTCTCGGCCATCCTCGACGAGCTCTTCGACCTGCTAGAGCTCGGGCTGACCGGCGACCCGCTGGAAAGTCGTTGATAAATCACTCAGCTCTGCGTGGGGAAAGGATGCTTCCTTTGGTCGCCCGCCTCCTCGCCGTTCCCTGCGGAGCACAAGAGTTCGCCTCGCTCGCGGCTCGTCGCGCGCTTGACCTGCACGATTTCTCTTCGGCCTTCGCCCAACCCTGCTTATCAACAGTCTTCTAGAAGCATGACCCGACGGTTCAGGACCACGTTCGGGATCCTCCTGAGCGTCTTTCTGCTCTGGTGGGCGCTGAGGGACGTCTCCTTCGAAGAGGTGGTCGAGCAGATCAGGCAAGCCGACCCTTTCCTCTTCACCATATCCATCGCGATCACCATTGGCGGCTTCTGGTTCCGTGCGGTTCGATGGGGAGTGCTCCTCCTGCCCGCGACCGGGCCCGTGCCGATGCGGCCTCGCATGGCCGCGACGTTCATCGGCTTCGCCGCCAACAACCTCCTGCCCGCCCGTGTCGGCGAGTTCGCCCGGGCCTTCTCCCTCTCGCGACTCTCGACCGTACCGATTTCCTCGGCATTCGCGACGCTGGTGGTCGAACGAATCCTCGACGGAATCGTTCTCGTCGGGCTCCTCTTGGCGGCGATGGCGAGCCGGGGCTTCCCTTCCACCGCGGGGATGGGGACAATCGACCTGCGGACAGCCGCCATGTCGCTTGCAACCTTCATCACGCTTCTCGGACTGACCCTCGGTGCGGCCGTCGCTTTCCCTTCCGCCGCCGCCAGGATCGCTCGCGCCACGACCCGTCTCCTCCCGCAACCGCTCCGGGTGCCGGTCTATGAAGCGCTTCGTGGCTTCGCGCGGGGGCTCGTGGTCCTTCGCTCGCCACGACTCTTTGCGGTCTCCGTCTTGCTCGCGATCGGGCAGTGGAGCTTCCTCGCCTTCTCGTTCCTGTTTGCCTTCCGAGCCTTCCGCATCGAGGGCGTTCCGTTCGCCGGCGCAGCCTTCCTCCAGTCGCTCATCTCGCTGGCCGTTGCCGTTCCGTCGTCGCCAGGGTTTTTTGGGCCTTTTGAGGCGGCCGCTCGCCTGGGCCTCTCCCTCTGGGGAGTGCCCGCCAACCAGGCGATCTCGTTTGCGATCGGATTCCATATCGGCGGCTTCCTCCCGGTCACGATCATCGGCGGCTACTACGTCTGGCGCCTGAACCTCCGCTGGACGGACGTCCGCCACAGCGAGGAGACCGTCGAGGAGGATCTGCCTTCGAAACCCGGCACCGCGACCGCAGCTCCCTCACAGCCTTGACCGAGCCTTTCGTCGAAGTGGAAGCGTGCGCGAAGATCAACCTTCGCTTGGCCGTCCTCGCGCGCGAGACCACCGGCTACCACTCTCTCGAGACGATCTTCTGCGGAATCTCCCTGGCCGACACGATTCGAGTGCGGTCCGCCGAGCCGGGAATCCGGTTGAGTGTCGAAGGAGACATCGCTACCGGGCCCGCCGACGAGAACCTCGCCGTTCGCGCCGCCGATCGATTCCACCAGGCGGCTGGAATCGTGCCGGCCATCCATATCACGCTCGAGAAGCGCATCCCGTCCGGCGCCGGATTGGGGGGGGGAAGCTCGGATGCCGCCGCCACGCTACGGCTTCTCTCCACCTTGTATCACCAACCCCTCCAGAAGAAAAAGCTCCTGGAGATCGCCGCGGGCATAGGCAGCGACGTGCCGTTCTTCCTGACCGACACCCCGCTCGCCCTTGCCTGGAGCCGCGGCGAACGCCTCCTCGAACTCCCTCCACTCCCAAACCGACACGTCGTCGTGGCGTATCCGGGAACTCCCCTGCCGACAGCCGGGGCATTCGCGCGGCTTGCGGTCCTCCGCTCCGATGCCCCGACGACGCCCCCCCCGATCGCGATCGCCACCGACGAACTCACGTCCTGGGATCGACTCGCCCCCTACGCCGCCAACGATCTCGAACCTGTCGCCTTCGAGCGAATCCCAGGGCTTCCCGAGGCTCTCCGCCTCCTCCTGGATTCCGGGGCCAGCATTGCTCTCCTCGCCGGGAGTGGCTCCGCTATCTTCGGCATCTTCGACGACCCATACTACGCCAAACCCGCCGTCCGGGCGCTCCTCGCGTCCGGTTTCGCCACCTGGCAAGCACGAACGCTCGACACCTGGCCGCCTCCCCGGCGCAGGATTGACCCAAACGCTACAAACAAGTAAGTTTACGTTCTCGTTACCGGGCCGATTACGAGCCTCACCGGCCCGCTTTCCCCCCTGGTGTAAGGGCAACACAGCGGTCTTTGGAACCGCTAATCCACGTTCGAATCGTGGGGGGGGAATTCGCGATTCTTTGGTCTCCTCCGACGCCCCGCGGCCCTCGCTCGCGGGCGTCTGTCCACTCCGCTGTCGCCCTTCCCACTCCTTTAGATCCCGCTTGACGTAACGGCTGTGGAAACCTAGTTTCCCAGGCTGTTAACTTTGCGATTTGCGCCCGGTTCAACACACAATGGCTGACCCGTTCGCCGGTACCTCGCTCGGTCCCCTGATGCTGCTGACGGGTTCCGCGAACAGCCGCCTCGCCGAGGAGGTCGCGCAACGGCTGATGATCCCGTTGGGAGACACGACGATCGAGCGGTTCGCGGACGGCGAGATCTTCGTGCGGATCAACGAGAACGTGCGGGGAAGGGACACGTTCATCGTGCAGTCGACACCGCCGCCATCGGATACGATCATGGAGTTGCTGTTGCTGATCGATGCGGCGCGGCGGGCGTCAGCGGCCCGGATCACGGCGGTCGTGCCGTATTTCGGCTATGCTCGGCAGGATCGAAAGGACCAGCCGCGGGTGGCGTTGGGTGCGAAGCTTTTCGCGAACATGGTGACCACGGCCGGTGCGGACCGGGTGTTGGCGATCGATTTCCACCAGCACCAGCTGCAGGGGTTCTTCGACATCCCAGTGGACCACCTGTATGCCGCGCCTGTGATCACCCGGTATTTCCGGGAGAAGGAGCTTTTCAAGCCGGTGGTGGTCGCACCGGACGTCGGGGCGGCGAAGATGGCGCGAGGGTTCGCGAAGCGGTTGAACGCGACGATCGGCATCATCGACAAACGTCGTCCGACGGCGAACGTGTCCGAAGTGCTCCACGTGATCGGTGAGGTGGAGGGTCGCGATTGCCTGCTCGCGGACGACATGATCGATACGGCCGGAACGATGACGGAGGCGATCCAGGCGCTCAAGGCGCGAGGGGCGCAAGATGTGTACTGCTGTGCGACGCATGCGCTCCTCTCGGGACCAGCGGTCGAGCGGCTCGCGAGCTCACCGGTGAAGGAGGTCGTGGTCACGAACACGATCGGGATACCCGCCGCGAAGCATTTTCCGCAACTGACGATCTTGTCAACCGGCGACCTGATCGCGAGGGCGATCCGGTATACACACTCGAACGAGTCGGTGAGCTCGCTGTTCGACTGACGTCGAGCGGAGCCCGACTTTCAGGAGAAGGGGTAGCAAGATGGCGACATTGGCGGCGCGTCCGCGCGAAGAGTCGGGGAAGAGCGTGGCCCGAAGACTTCGTCGAGAGGGTCGGATTCCCGCGGTGGCCTATGGGCATGGGGAGGCCACTCGTTCCCTGACGGTGGATGCCCAGGAGCTCGAGAAGCTTCTGAGCAACATCAACGCCGAGACGACGATCATCGATCTCGAGGTCGAAGGGGTGAGGCTACCCGTTTCGGCACTGATCCGGGAGATCCAGCACCACCCGTCGAGACCGATTATCCTGCATGTCGACTTCTTCCAGATCCGTGCGGGGAAAAAGCTTCACGTAGAAGTCCCGATTCGGCTGCACGGAACGCCGATCGGAGTTCGGGAATCGGGTGGCGTACTCCAGGAGGTGCTTCGCGAGATCACCGTGGAATGTCTGCCGAAGGACATCCCACAGGGGGTCGACATCGACGTCGACGATCTCGAGCTGGGCGGTACGGTGCACGTATCCGATATCTCGATTCCCAGCGGGACGATCCTCAACGACCCTGAGCTCGTCATCTGTTCGGTGTCCGTGCCCATGGTGGCGGCACTTCCGGAGGAGGAAGAGGCACAGGTCGGGGCGGAGATGCAGCTCGAGCTCGTCGGCGAGGGCGAGGCAGCCAAGGAAGCTGGGGAGGGATCGGCCGAGTAGGAGTGGCGGGTGGCGGCGGAACGGCAGCCCAAGACGGTGCTGTGTCTCGGCAACCCCGGTTCCGAGTACGCGATGACGCGACACAACGTCGCGTGGTGGCTAGCCGACAGGCTCGCGGAGCGCTACGACCTCGGCCGTTTCCGGCAACGAGGGCTCGGCGGAGTGGCGCGTGGGTCGATCGAGCGGGTCGACTCTCAGGTCGTGAAGCCGCTGACGTACATGAACCGCAGCGGCCGGTTGCTTGAGGGACTCGACGAGGTCACGGGCTTCGACATGAACCGTGATCTCCTCGTCGTGGTGGACGATGTGGCGCTCGAGCCCGGGCGGTCTCGCTTCCGACCGGGCGGCAGCGCAGGGGGCCACAACGGCCTGAAATCGATTCAGGCCGTGCTCGGCACGACGGAATATCCGCGGTTGAGAATCGGCGTCGGCAGCGTTCCCCCCGGTCACGAGCAGGTCGACTGGGTCCTGTCGACGCCGTCGCGCGAGGACCGTGGTCTGATCCTCGAACGCATCGATGTGCTCGTCGAATGCGTGGGCGTCTGGGTCGTCGAGGGGATCGAAGCGGCAATGAATCGCTGCAACAACTGAGAATATCTCGCCGGACCGCGCTTCGGGCAGTGGCTCGAGAGGTTCGGCGTTGGCGGTTTCACCCCCACCGGAGAAAGCCCTGTGATCGATTTTGCCTGGTTGGCCTGGCCTTTTGGCCTGATCGGCCTGGTCGTCGCGCTTCTGATCTTCCTCAACGTCGCGAGGCAATCTCCGGGCAACGAAGTGATGCGCGACATCGCGGATCAGATCGAGGTCGGCGCGATGGCGTTCCTCCGACGCGAATACTCGGTGTTGGCGGTCTTCGTCATCGTGGTCGGTGCGCTACTCTGGCTGGCGATCGGGATGGGGACGGCGCTTGCATTCTTCTTCGGTGCGATCTCCTCGATGGTGGCCGGCTTCATCGGGCTGAAGGCGGCCACGAAAGCCAACGTCCGGACGGCCGAGGCGGCGCGCGACCAGGGGCAGGGACCGGCGCTCCGCATTGCATTCAACGGCGGGGCCGTGATGGGTCTCGCAGTGGCCTCGCTCGGGCTCTTCGGTGTGGGCACCCTCTACTTTCTCCTGATCCACCAGCCGGGGGCCTTTCTCGAATCCGAGATCATTTCGTTCTCCGAGATCATTGCGGGCTTCGCCATGGGGGCCTCGAGCATCGCACTCTTCGCCCGCGTTGGTGGCGGGATCTACACGAAGGCCGCGGACGTTGGGGCCGATCTGGTCGGAAAGGTCGAGGCCGGAATCCCGGAGGACGATCCACGGAACCCGGCGACGATTGCCGATAACGTCGGGGACAACGTCGGCGACACGGCCGGCATGGGCGCTGACATTTTCGAGTCGTACGTCGGATCGGTAGTCGCGACGATCGCGATTGGTGCCACGAGCGCGATGTTCGCCGCTCAGCGGCTCGAGGCGATCGCTCTGCCCATTCTCACGGTCACCGTCGGCCTAGCGGCTTCGCTGATCGCGATCGTCCTCATGCGGCTCATGGAACGAGCGAACCCCGCCGCCGCCCTTCGCAACGTCACCTTCATCGCGGCCGGGATCTTCCTGGTTGCGATGTACTTCGTGGTCTCCGCGCTCAACCTCGAGCTCTCGGAAGCCGTCACCGGCCGTCAACTGCCCACGACGGGCCCGTTCTGGGCGATTCTCGCCGGCTCCCTCGTCGGGATCGGCATCGGCCTGGTCACCGAATACTACACGGCCGCAAAACCCGTCCGTCGGATCGCGGAATCGTCGCAGACCGGATCGGCAACCAATATCATCGCCGGCCTCGCCGTCGGCATGGAGTCGACGGTCATTCCGCTGATCCTCATCTCCATCGCGATCTGGGTCTCGTACTACTTCTCGGGCTTGTACGGCGTAGGGATCGCGGCGGTCGGCATGCTCGCGACCGTCGGGGTGACCATGTCCGTCGATGCATACGGACCGATCGCTGATAATGCGGGTGGTATCTCCGAGATGAGCGGTCTCGGCCCCGAGACCCGTAAGATCACGGATAGCCTGGATTCGATTGGAAACACCACAGCAGCGATCGGGAAGGGCTTCGCCATCGGCTCGGCCGCACTGACGGCACTCGCCCTCTTCTCCGCCTACGCCTCCGCCGTGGGTCTTCGCACGACGGGGATCAACCTCCTCGATCCATACGTCGTGATCGGCCTCCTCCTGGGAGGGACCCTGCCGTTCTACGTCGGTGCTCTGACGATGACGGCGGTCGGACGCGCGGCGCAGGGAATGGTCGAGGAGGTGCGGCGCCAGTTCCGCGAGATCCCCGGATTGATGGAGGGGAAGGCAAAGCCCGATTCGGCCCGCTGCGTCGACATCTCTACCCGCGCCGCTCTCCGGGAAATGGTGCTCCCCGGTACCGTGGCGGTCCTCGCCCCCGTTCTCGTCGGGCGCTTCATGGGGGTTCAGGCACTCGGCGGACTGTTGGCCGGCGCCACCGTCACCGGCGTGCTCCTCGCCCTTTTCATGGCGAACGCCGGCGGTGCGTGGGACAACGCGAAGAAATACATCGAGGGCGGGGCGCTCGGCGGGAAGGGGTCCGATCCCCACAAGGCCGCGGTCGTGGGGGACACGGTCGGCGATCCGTTCAAGGATACATCCGGCCCTTCGATGAACATCCTGATCAAGCTGATGAGCGTGGTCTCGTTGGTGCTCGCCCCGTGGTTCGTGCGCGTATGGGGGATCGATGTAGCGCCCGAGGCCGGCGCGCAGTCGATGCTGGAAACCGTGCGCATGTTGCTTACGGGACTGCTCGGGTGACGGATGCCGGTTACCAGTTTCTAAGGGATTCCAGTCAACCCCCTGCGCGATCGGCATCTGCCGGAGGGTACGACACGGAGAGGCTCGATCCGAGCAGCTGAAGAGGCTCGATCCGAGCAGCTACCGGTAACTGGCAACCGTTTGTAACTGGCAACCGTTTTCATGCTCAAGTTAGGAATCGTCGGTTTACCCAACGTCGGCAAGTCGACGCTGTTCAACGCACTGACAGCGGCGCGGGCAGATGCGGCGAATTACCCGTTCTGCACGGTCGAGCCGAACGTCGGGATGGTCGAGGTCCCGGACTCGCGACTGACTGTTCTCTCGGAGAGAGTGCAACCGCAGCGAACCGTTCCGGCGGCGGTGCAGTTCGTCGATATCGCCGGTCTGGTGAAGGGGGCATCGGAAGGCGAGGGGCTGGGCAACCAGTTTCTCGCCAACATCCGGGAAACGGATGCGATCGTGCACGTCATCCGGTGCTTCGATGATCCGGACGTGGTGCACGTGATGGGGGAGGTGGATCCGATCCGGGATCGAGAAGTCATCATTCTGGAGCTGGTGCTCGCCGATCTCGCCGTGGTCGAGAAGCGGCTCGAGAGGGTACGCAAGTCGGCCCGCGGGGGCGATAAGGAGGCTCGCGGTGAGCTCTCGCTGGTCGAACGTGTTCACGAGGCGCTCTCCGCCGGCAGGGCTGCTCGTTCTGTGCGCCTGGGTCCCAACGAAGATCGGCTTCTCAGGTCGTTCAACCTCCTGACCTCCAAGCCGATTCTCTACCTCGCCAACGTTTCCGAATCGGATCTCCCGGCGGGGGAGAACGACTGCGTCTCTTCTCTACGCAGAGCCGTCGAGCAGAGCGGCGAGCAAGCCGAGGTGATCCCGATCTCGAGCAAGATCGAGTCGGAGCTCGCGGAGCTGCCGATCGACGAACGCATGGATTTCCTCGCTTCTCTCGGTCTCGAGGAGCCGGGTCTCCATCGTCTGATCCAGGCTGGCTATCGCCTGCTCGGTCTACAGACCTTCTTCACCGCCGGCGAAAAGGAAGTCCGCGCCTGGACCGTCGCAGTGGGGGCCAGGGCGCCCCAGGCCGCAGGCGAAATCCACAGCGACTTCGAACGCGGCTTCATTCGAGCGGAAACCGTCGCGTGGGATGACTTCGTTCGGGTCGGGAGCACCAGGGCGGCCCGCGATCAGGGTCTGATGCGCTCCGAAGGCAAGGAGTACGTCGTCCAGGATGGGGACATCCTGCTGTTCCGCTTCAATGTGTAGCGAGAACTGCGGGTTCACACGAAGGCGCGAAAACAAAGAGGGGTCCGACCGGCCGACCCTCTCCTTACCCCGGCTAGCCCGTGCCGGGTGAGGCGGGCCTCGACGGCTCACTTCGCCCCATTGCCTCGGCCCTCCGCCGTTCTTCGGTCGAGACGTGACGGCAGCTCCCGCAGCTCACGCAGTCCCCATAGCCCTTCCAACCTGGAAAGGAATCGTAGATTCCCGTCCTTCGGAACGGTCCATGATACCCACGGCGCTCGCACACTTCGGGGCCGTGCAGGACTTGAATTTGTTCCGGCATAGGAGGAGAGCGAAGCACGGGGAGCAGTGGCTGCAGCGCGAATCGAGCGCCGTGGTCGACACCCCGGGGCAACGCCTATGCCGCGTTCCAGCGCCATTCCAACGATGCCAACGGAACGCCACGCTTCCGCCGATCCGATCAGTCGCCCGCTGGCTTCCCGGCCCCGTACCCGCGGTGGAAATCGCGGGGGCCGCTCTTCGACGGAATTGCAGCGCACGGGCAAGACCTGATGGCGCCCCGCAACAACACTCCACGACTACTCCGGGGATTCCCGTCCCCCTCGCCTCGTTCGCCCGGGTCCAGTCGGACGGACAGTGACACAGTCGGACGTACGGGGCTGGATCAACCCTCGGCTCTCGGTTATACTTACGGGTTCCAGAACTTTTCCTGCTCCGTGCACGGGTGCGGGGCCGCATGCCCACAGGAAGGTCGGTGTGAGAGACTACGAGGTGGTGTACATCTTCGACTCCGCGCTAGAGGAGTCGGCGGTGAACGAGAAGCTGGACCGATATCACGCGCTGGTAGCGGACGGCAGTGATGGCCAGATCACGGCGGTCGATCACTGGGGGCGTCGCCAACTCGCCTATGCGATCGATGACCACCAGAACGGCTATTACGTGGTGACGCACGTCAGTACGGAAGCCGACCGGCTTCCCGAGTTCGAGCGCCTGCTGAAGCTGGACGACGACCTCCTTCGGTACCTTGTCGTCGTCAATGAAGGCGATCTCTCAACCTCGCCTGCGCCGGTGGTCGAGGAGAGCAGTGAAGCCGAGAACGACGAGGAGCGCTGAGATGGCCAGACACCGAAAAGCCTGTCCGATCTGCGAGTCGGGGATTCGGACGATCGACTACAAGGACGACGGGCGGCTGTCCCGGTTCATCACGGAACGGGGCAAGATCCTCCCTCGTCGGATCAGCGGTATGTGCGCGAGACACCAGCGTCAGGTCGGGACGGCGATTAAGCGAGCGCGTTTCCTGGCCTTGCTCCCGTACATCGCAGGATTCGAGGGCTGAGATGGAGGAGGCCGTCGAAGAGGGCGGCCGTGGTCGCTGGAGCGCGGTGATCGGTCTGACGATTGCCGTACTTCTGTTGGCTGTCTTCGACGCGCTCGCCCTCGTGCTCCTTCCTTTCGCGATCCTGATGGTGGGGTGGCCGGAGGGAAGGGGGGCCAAGTGGGTGGTGGCAGGCGTGGCGCTGTGGGTCGTTGCCGCTCTGCTTTCGATGGGGGGGCTCTCGGCGCTCAGTCGCGGCTGGGGTTTGATGCTGGGGGCCACGTACCTGTTGTTCACGCTCGCTCGGCCCACGTGGACCGTGATCTCCCGCGCACTGGCAACTGTCGGCGTGACTCTCGGCGCGGGAGCGCTCGGCCTGCTAGTAAGCGGACGGGCTGCAGAGTTGGAACGGATGGTCCGCTCGCATTTCGACACGATCGCGGAGATCAGCCTCGCCAACCTCCAGACGAGGATTCCGGAGGCGGGGTGGCTTGCCGGCCTCCAGTCGACGACGGCTCAGCTCGCGTCACTGCAGGCGGATATATTCCCCGCGCTACTCGCGCTCCAGTCGATCGCTGCTCTTGCGCTAGCGTCGTGGTGGATCCGGCGAATTGGCCGATCGAACAGCCACGCCTTCGCCTTGCACCGCCTGCGGGATTTCAGGTTCAACGATCAGCTGATCTGGGTACTGATCAGTGCACTGGCCCTCCTCCTCCTGCCTTTGGGCGAGGTGGCGGATCGAATTGCCATCAATGGTCTCGTCTTCATGGTAGCGCTCTACGCGTTGCGGGGTTTGGCGGTCTTCGTGTTCCTGGCGACGGGGTCGCGGTCGATCCCGACGATGCTGATCGGTGCCGTCGCCCTGATCGTGCTCTACCCGGTCGCGTTCACGGCGGCCCTGCTCATGGGCGTGGGGGATACCTGGCTGGACGTCAGGCGTCGGGTCGCGAGCACGACCCCGACCTGAGGAAGCGCGGCGCTGCTCGGGCAGCGGGTGCGAAAACGATATATCGAGCGAATTGAGCAAGGAGTCATTGCGATGCAGGTGATCCTGAAGCAGCGGTTGGAGAAGTTGGGTCAGCCCGGGGAGGTCGTGTCGGTCAAGCCGGGGTATGCCCGCAATTATCTGATCCCGCAGGGGATCGCGTACGAGGCGACGGATGCGAACCTTCGGCGCATCGAGAGGGAGGCGGCACAGATTGAGAAGAGAGCGAGTGAAGAACTGGCGACGGCCACGGAGCGTGCGAAGTCGCTCCAGGATACGTCGGTGACGTTCAGTGCGCGGGCCGGGGGAGAGGGCAAGCTCTTCGGTTCAATCTCCGCGGCTGACATCTCGGAGAGGCTCGCTGAACAGGGAGTCGAGGTCGATCGCAGGCAGATCATCCTTCAGGAACCGCTCAAGGTCCTCGGTGTTTTCTCCGTCCCGATTCGCCTCCATCCCGACGTGCGGCCCGAGATCAAGGTGTGGGTCATCAAAGAGGAATAGAGGAGGCACGACGCCTCCTGGCCGTCGGGGGTCGCCTCTCCCGGCGGCCCCCGAGCTTGGCCTTCCTCTTGCACTCGTTGGGTCGCTCCTCCGTGCACCCCAGACTCTACTGGATGTCCACTTCCCAGCCAGATCGCTCGACGTCGGATCTTCCCAGAGACGTAAACCGCGCCATCGAGTTGCTCTTCGATCGAAAGGCCGACGATGTCGTCCTCCTCGACCTCAGGCCGGTCTCGGGAGCGACGGATTTCTTCGTTATTGCGACAGGCCGCTCCGACACGCACGTCACGGCGATCGCCGACTACCTCGTCGACGAGCTGAAGAGGGACGGGGTTCGGCCGTTTGGAGTAGAGGGAATGAGGAGCGGGCGCTGGGTGCTAGTTGACTACGTGGACTTCGTCGTCCACGTTTTCCACCCCGCTGCGCGGGACTTCTATCAGCTCGAGCGCCTATGGGGCGACGTTCCCTCGCGCGACCTCGTACCCGAGAGCCAAACGTAACGCGATCTCACCAACCCATCGCGTGCTTGCTGGTTCCGGATCCAGAACGGTAAATTCACCCATGATTTCGCCTTGACACTCCGCCGCGGTAACGCGGGTGGTGGCGGCCCGGGCGACTCCAGCGGGCCTCGAGCCAGCCGATGATGGGACCTGGGAAGGATAACGGAGCCTCGGAACTGCCGTTGACGCCTCTCCTCCGCAATGGGGATTCGGGCGGCGGGCCGCCACGCGTGCGTCCCGACGGTCCGGTGATCCTCCTGCTTTGCTCGGCGACCGAGAGGGAATGGGCAGCGGACACGGCCGCGGGTTTGGCCGAGTCTTGGGCGGAGGAGGGACGTCGGGTGGTTCTCGCCGACCTCCACCTCGAGGAGCCGCTGTTACATGCCGGAGGCGATGGAGAAAACCTCGAGGGTGTCGTCGACGTCTTCCTGTACGGGGCCTCCGTTTCTCGGATCGTGCAGCCAGTCGCGGGGCGAGATTTCCTCCTGATTCCGGCTGGCACCTATTCGCCCGAAGCCGGGCAGATCTACGGTCACCCGCTGTGGCGCAAGGTGATTTCCGGCTTTCGGGAGGACGACGCCGCGCTGGCGTTGTTCGTTCCTGCGGAGCGCGGCGACCTGAGGGCGCTCGGGCAATGGGCCTCGCAGGCGATCCTGCTGGGACCGCCCCCCTCCGAGACCTACCTCCAATACGTTCGTGACTCGGGTCTGGAACTTCTGGCTGTCGTCCAGCCCCCCAACGGCAATGGCACCGGGCAGCCGCCCGAGATCGGAACCGAGCCACCGCGGCGGCCGAGACCTGCGCGCAAGCGTTCCGTAGTGCCTGCGGCGCTCCCCCGAAAGGGATTTCCTCCACTCAAGAGGGCGATTCAGACCGGCCTGGATCTCCCGGTTTCCGCCGGTCGTCCTCGCTCCCGGAGAGATCGCGCCACGGTCTTGCTTTGGATCTTCTTTGGCCTGATGCTGCTGGCGACAATCGGGTATCTGATGGCCACGCTCAGGCCCGACGCGATTCCGGGGGTCGAGCCGATCGAGCCGCCGCCGAACGTCGTCAGTGGTGTCGAGCTCGCCGCACCCGACCAGCTTGGAGAACTCCTCTCGTACTCGGTTCACGTGCGTGCGTTCACCTCGCTCGAGGCGGCATACGCCGACGTGATATCGAGTGTTCAGGAATCGCAGGCGCCACCCTTTTTCATCTCTCCCGAGGAGATCCAGGGCGTTCTCTACTACCGAATCTTCGCCGGCATCGCCGCCGACACGACCGCAGCCGGCGAGCTTCGGGACTGGCTCGTCGAGTCCGGTTCCGTCGATGCCGACGATTCGGTGGGAGAGTGGAGCCTCCTCCAGTTCACCCCTCTCGCATTCGACCTCGGCGAGTTCCCCACCGCCGAAGCCATGGTGGCTCGCGCGGACTCTCTGCTCGCGCAGCGGATTCCAACCTACGCCGTGAAGGTTCCCTATACGGATGGCACCGCTCGATGGCAACTGTACGGTGGCGCATACGGTGACAATACCGCCGCATCTGCCATGCGGGATCTTCTCGCGCGTGCGGGGCTACCGATCCGCTTGACCTCCCGAACCGGGCTTTCCCACACCCTTCCGGAATGAGGCTCAAGACCCTTCGGCTTCACGGCTTCAAGTCATTCGCGGACCGAACCACCTTCGAGTTTCGAGAGGGCATCACCGCCATCATCGGCTCGAACGGCTGCGGCAAGTCGAACATTGCGGATGCGATCCGCTGGGCCCTCGGCGAACAGAGGGCGAGCGCGATGCGTGGCGCCAAGATGGAGGAGGTCATCTTCCAGGGCACCGCGCGACGGCGGCCATTGAGCTTCGCGGAGGTTTCCCTCCTTTTCGACAACCAGAGCGGACGCGTACCCATCCCGCAAACCGAGCTCGACTTGGCCCGAAAGGTCTTCCGGGAGGGAGGGAGCGAGTACTCGCTCAACCGGACGGCGTGTCGGCTACGGGATGTTCAGAGCCTCCTGCGGGACACGGGTCTCGGCGCGAACGCCTATTCGATCATCGAAGCGACGATGATAGAGACGCTCCTGAGCGATCGGGCTGAAGAGCGCCGGTCGCTGTTCGAAGAAGCGGCCGGAATCGGTAGGTACAAGGACAGCCGTCGGGCCGCGACCCGGCGCCTGGAGACTGCCGAGGTGGACCTGACGCGCCTGGAAGATCTGATCGCCGAGGTCGAATCGAAGGTTCGTTCGCTCGACCGCCAGAGGAAGCGGGCGGAGCGGTATCGTCAGCTTCGGATGCGGCGGCTGGATCTGGAAGTGAGCATCGCGCAGGGGGAGCTCGAGCGGTTGGAGGACGGGTTGCGGTCGGTCGAGGCACGCCGGGCGGCGCTGGATGACACGCAAACGATTGCCGGCGCCGAACGGAGCGCGGCGGAGGCAGCGCTCGAGGAGCGGAGGATCGAGGCTGGGGAGCTGGGTCGCCAACGGACCGATCGGGCCGGCCGGTTGGAGTCGATTCGTTCGCGGATCGATACCAGGGAGCGCGAGGTGCTGCTCGCCGAGGAACGACGTTCGAATGCCGAGGCAGGTCTCGAACGACTCGCGGCCGAAAGCACCGATCTGGGGGCCCGAGTCGATGTGCTGCGCGGAGAGATTGGCGCTGCGGTCGAGGAACGGGGTCGCGCACAAGTACTGGTCGAGCAGGCTGGTCGCCAGGCAGCCGGGAAGGCCGAGGCCAACATTGCGATTCGCGCCGCCCTCACCGCCGAACGAGAGGCCTCCGAGGCAGCCGTGGTCCGTGCTCGCGACCTCGCTCGGGAGCTCGCGATGGCAGAGGGCGACCGGGCTACGGAGGATCGCGGCCGCAGCGAGGCGCTCAAGCGGATGGACGAGGTCCGCGCCCAGCTCCAGTCAGTCATCCGCGAGTTAACGCAGATGAGCGGCCAGACGGAATTGTGGCAGGCCGAGTCAGAAGAGCTCCGAGAACGAATTGCCGTGGCGGGCGAGAGGCTGGAGGAGGCCCATCAGGAGGTCATCGTCCATCGTGGCCGCGAGCAGCGTGCACGCGAAGAGGCGCAAGCCGCTGAGGACCGGTTCACAAGCCTGTCGGCGCAGGTCGAGGCCCGCGAAGCGCTGGAGAGTAGCTACGAGGGATTTTCGCCGGCCGTGTCGGCCGTCATGGCTCGACGCGAAGAATTCCACGGTGTTCACGGACCTCTCGCCGACTTTCTCCAGCTTTCCGAAGACCCCGGCCTCTCCCGTCGCATCGAGGGCTTTCTCGGACCTCTTCTGCAGGGAATCGTCATCGAAGACTTCGCGACGGCTCGTGAGATCCGACGATGGTTCCACACCGACTGGAAGGACGGTGGCTCGCTGTTCCTGCTGCCTCTAGAGGCGATACGGGGTCAACGGTTGGGCGTCGCGGAAGACGCGCCTGGGCCAGCGGTGTGGGCCGACGTATTTCTCGCGGATCTCGATGTCGGCGTCGGAGACCCACTCGCGGACTTCGTGGCTGGCCGATCTGGAGTGGGCGAGGAGGGAGAGGTCATCGACCCCAGGGGTGTGATCAAGTTGATCAAGGCGGATGGGCGTGCAGGCATCCTGCAACGGCGCGAAGCCCTCGCTCGCCTCCGTGACGAGCGGAAAGTCGCGGTGAAAGGGCTGGAGGCCCGAATGGGAGACCGAGACGAACTGAGGTCGGCCCTGACGCGAGCGGAGGAGAGAAGCCTCGAAGCCCAGGAGTGGAAGAGGGTGACCGAGTCCCGGCTGAAGGGCCTCGAGCTCGATTCCGCGGCCCACCAGGATCGACGGACGCGCCTTCAGCAGGAGCGGGACTCGCTGCAGACGAGCCTGCGCGAGCTCGAACAGAGCACTGTGGCCGCGGCTGAGCGGATGGAGGAACTCGGAACGCGGGTCGAGACGCTCTCGCGGTCGGTTGAGGCGAGTGCGGCCGATGAGGATGCAGCACGTCGTCGCTTGACGGAGCTGGAAGGACGGTGGGACGGTGCAAAGGAGGAGGAGGGGAGCCTCCAGGTTGGTCTTGCGCGTGCCGAATCGGAGCTTCGAGATGTCGCGCGGCGATGTGAGGCCGCCGAGCGTTCCCGAACGGATGTACAGACCCGGCTCCGTGCCATCGGCGAGGATGCCGACGGCCTCCGAACCGTCCTCGATGAGTTATCGAGTGTTCGCGAAGAGGCCTCCGTGGACATAGAAAAGCTGTTCGCGGATCGGGATGAAGAGGCGGGAGCGCTTGCCCTTCTGGACGCCCGGCTCGCCGAGGTCGACTCCGAGCTCGCAGAGCTCGGTGAGCGGACGCGTCGGGCACGCAGAACGGAGTCCGAGGCCGGGGAGGAGCGCCACAAACTGGAGCTTCAGTTGGCGGAGATCCGGTCGCAGATCGAGCGCGTCCGGGAGCGACTCGAAGTCGAGTGGGGTCGGCCCTGGGGGGCGCTGGTCGAGGAAGCGACGCCGGTCGAGGCGACTGACCTCGGGGAATGGCGATCCGAGCTCGGCGCCGTCACGGAACGGCTCGAGGGTCTCGGACCCGTCAACATGCTGGCGATGGAGGAGCATGCCGAAGAGGTGAAGCGCCTCGAGTTCCTCCTCGCCCAGCGTGATGATCTCGTCGAATCCCGGAACAACCTCGTCGCCGCCATCCGTCAGATCAACCGAACCGCACGCGAAGTCTTCGAGGCAACTTTCGACGCCGTGCGCTCCAACTTCACGAGAACGTTTCAGTCGCTCTTCCAGGGCGGTGAGTGCGACATCCGTCTCGCCGATCCGAACGACCCGCTCGAGTCTGCCGTCGAGATCCAGGCCTCGCCTCTCGGCAAGAGGACTCAGCGCATCCACCTGCTTTCGGGCGGCGAGCGAACTCTGACGGCTCTCGCACTCCTCTTCGCGCTTTACCTCGTCAAGCCTTCACCCTTCTGCGTTCTCGACGAGGTCGATGCTCCTCTGGACGAGTCGAACGTTGGTCGCTTCATCCGCCTCCTCTACGACTTCAAGCATGAGACGCAGTTCGTAGTGATCACCCACAACCCCCAGACAATGGAGTCGGCCGACTGGGTCTACGGCGTGACAATGGAGGAGCCCGGGGTGTCGTCCATCGTGGGTGTGGAACTGCTCGGTGCCCGGGACGTGCCATTGCCCACCGCGCCGTCCGGGGCCTGAACCCACCGCGACAAGGATTGCCGCTAAGCCGGTAGCCGCGCCCACGCGGGACTCATTAGATTACGAATCCGCCCTTCGCGGTCGGAAATAGGCCACCTGTCCACGGATTCGAGCGAAGCGTCCTTCGCTGCGCCCACCCACGACCGCCGACCCCATCACCTGAATGGATCAAACCCCGTTGGGGGATTGGGGCGAGCGCGTTGCAGCACGCCACCTCGAGAATGACGGCTGGACGATCCTCCACCGAAGGTTCCGAGCCGGACGGCAAGAGATCGACCTCATCGCGAAGCGCGGCGAGGTCGTTGCTTTCGTGGAGGTCAAGACACGATCGACCCGCTCGTTCGGTCATCCGTTCGACGCGATCGATGGCAGGAAGCAAGCCGACGTCCGCAAAGCCGCCGAAGCGTGGATCCGGCATAACGGACGAGACGGCCTCACCTTTCGGTTCGACGCGATGGCCGTTCGCAAGGGAGAAAGCGGGGCGGTCGAGGTTGAGCATCTCCAGGATGCGTGGGGGTACTGAGTCGTAACGAAAGAATGCCTCAGTCGTGGCTCGTGGCGCGCCTCGAGCTCCACGATTTTCCTGCGCCTTCTGTTTGGGGCGTGGGCTGCCGAGGGGTTATACTACCGATGTCTCGATGCCGACCGTCGGAGCAGGAACCCTCCCCGCACGGTACCCGGAAGTAGGCGGCTCAGGCTGGGCCCTTCCGCATCGGACAGCGCCGACTTCTCGGAAACGATCGCGCGCGACTCCGAACCCAAGACGCCGATGTCTCGAACCGCTCTCGCCCGCGCCTACCGTCCCCGTCGGTTCTCCGAGGTAGCGACACAGGAGCACGTGTCCACAACGCTCCGCACCGCTGTGCAGCGGGATCGTGTTGCCCATGCCTATCTCTTCTGCGGTCC
Organism: Gemmatimonas sp.; assembly: GCA_009380025.1. Classification (GTDB taxonomy): domain Bacteria; phylum Gemmatimonadota; class Gemmatimonadetes; order Longimicrobiales; family Longimicrobiaceae; genus WHSP01. The sequence continues at coordinate 26,125 of WHSP01000028.1, forward strand.
ACGGGGCGTCGGCAAGACGACGCTGGCTCGCGTGCTCGCCATGTCTCTCAACTGCGCGAATCGCACTTCCGAGGGCGAGCCGTGCGGCACCTGTGACTCTTGCGAGCGCATCTGGTGGGGGCGGACCTCGCTCGACGTCGTCGAGATCGATGCCGCGTCCAACCGGGGGGTCGATGATGCCCGCGACCTTCGCGAGAGAGCGATGTACGCTCCCTCGGAGCACGATCGCTTCAAGGTCTACATCATCGACGAAGCGCATATGCTCACTCGAGAGGCGTGGAACGCCCTTCTGAAAATTCTCGAGGAGCCTCCACCCCGCGTGATCTTCGTGTTCGCGACTACCGAACCCCAGAAGATCCAGCAGGCCGCGCCGCCGATCCTCTCCCGATGCCAGCGGTTCGATTTCCACCGGATCGGCACGGCCGACCTGGTCACACGAATGAAGGAGGTCCTGGCAGCGGAGGGCGTCGAGGCCGGCGACGATGTCCTGCTCCCGATCGCCCAGAAGGCGGATGGCGGAATGCGGGACGCCCTCTCCCTGCTCGACCAGGTTCTCTCGTTTACGGAAGGGACGCCGGCTGCCGCCGACGTACGGCGTGTCCTTGGGCTCGTCGAAGACGAGCTCTATCTCGAGCTCGCTGGGATCATGGCGGAGCAACGCGCACCGGCCGTTTTCGACTTCGTCGCGGAACTGCTCACCTGCGGCTACGACCTTGCCGAGTTCTATCGTGGGCTGGCCGACTTTCTCCGGGCCCTGCTCCTGGTTCGCCTCACCGGTAGTCCAGCCGAAGTCCGGCGCGATCTGATCGACCAGTATGCCGCGGCGGCCCAGCGTTTCTCGCCTGGAGACCTGATCCGCATGCTCTCTCAAGTTGCCGAGTTGGATACCGACGGTCGTTTCCGGAAGAGCGGGCAGCAGCAGATCCTGATTGAGCTCCTGCTCCTCCGCTTCGCCTACCTGGACCGCACCGTCGCGCTGGAGGAAGTGCTCGAGGCACTTTCCGGGGCCGCTTCCGCCGAGTCGTCGCGGTCGGGCCCCGAGGCAGCGGTCAATCCCGTCACCCCGGCTCCGCCGGGCCGGGAAGCCACGCGTGATCGGGTTCCGGGAGGCGGCTCGACCGATCGACCGGCGGCGGGCCGACCTTCGGCGGAGGATGTGCCGACCTCCCGGGCACAAGTTCGAGAGGCACCCGTCGACCGCACGTCCGTGAAAGCCGCGCTCGAGAGCCCAGGACCTGGAGGGATGTCTGAGCCGCTCGACCACGGGTCCATCGCGGTGTTGACCGACGAGCCACCTGCGCCTGCGACGCTGGACTTCACCACCGCCAGCAGGGCGTGGCGCGGTCTCCTCGAGGAAGGTCACCTTACGGGCGGACTGGGCGTAGTGCTCCGCGGAGCTGAACTGTCCGTCGGCGAGGGAAGGATCCTTCGCGTCGCTCTACCCCCCGGCTCGCCCGCTCACGAACGCATCGCCGACCCGCGCTTTCGCCGCCCGATCGAAGACGCTCTCGCCAACCGGTTGGGGCCCCCCCTTACCGTGGCGTTCTCCGTCGCCGAGGCATCTTCTCCCGACCCCGCCAGCCGTCGAATCACCGCCGAGGGTGCGCGGCTCGAACGCGTTCGCCACCTGGCATCCGAGGAACCGCTCCTCCAGGCAGCGGTACAAGAGTGGGATCTCGAACTCCTTGAGTGACAAGGGTGGCCGGCCGCTTGCGGTCGGTCTGTTCCGTCGGGTAGATTCCCGGCTCTCGCGCCTCCCCCGATTCTTCCGGACCGAACGATCGGCATTGCCCTTCGACCCGGTCGCGTGGGTAAAAAGCATGACCAACAACTTCCAGCAGATCCTTCAGATGGGCCAGCAGGTGCAGGCCCGTCTCTCGCAACTACAGGCCGAGCTCAGCCAACGAACTGTTTCCTGCTCCAGTGGCGGTGGGATGGTTACCGTGACTGCCGACGGTCGAGGAAAGGTCCGCTCGATTCGCATCGACAAGTCGGTTGTCGATCCGGACGATGTCGACATGCTCGAGGACCTCGTCCTGGCCGCCGTCAACGAGGCGCAAAGCCGGGCCGGCGAGCTATACGAGGAGGAGATGCGAAAAGTCTCCGGCGGGCTCTCCCTTCCGTTCCAGATTCCGGGGCTGTAGTGGGCGGCTACGGAGAAATGGTCGTCCGCTGACGCAACGGTTCGTTCCATGTCGCTGATCGAGCGGCTCACCGACGAATTCGCCAGACTCCCGGGGATCGGCCGCAAGACGGCGCTTCGGCTCACGTACCACCTACTGAAAGTCACGTCGCAGGAAGCACATCGGCTCGCGGACGCGATCGTCGCGGCCTCCGAAAACGTCCGGCCGTGCGAAACGTGCGGCACCTTCACCGAGGTGAGCCCCTGTCGCATCTGCACCAACGAGAGACGCGACCGGTCAATCGTTTGTGTTGTTGAGGAGGGGCCGGACGTCGGTGCGATCGAGGCGACCGGTGAATACCGGGGTCTCTACCATGTCTTGGGCGGCCGGCTCTCCCCTCTCGATGGCGTTGGGCCTGCCGAACTCAACGTCAACTCTCTGCTCGATCGAGTCAGCGGAGAGAGCCCGGTCCGTGAGGTCGTACTGGCGACCAATCCGAGTGTCGAGGGGGAGGCGACGGCGATGTATCTGCATCGGCTCCTCGCGCCCCTCGGAGTGCGCGTAACCCGGATCGCCCGAGGACTACCTGTGGGGGGCGATCTGGAGTATGCCGACGGCGTCACGATCGCCGAGGCGTTGCAGTATCGGCGGGATCTCTGATTGCACCGTGTCTGAACGACGGTGACGGCCGTCATCCCCGCGAAGGCGGGGATCCAGTCGGCTGGATTCCCGCTTTCGCGGGAATGACGATTGGGGGCGGAGGTGTCGGCTTCGGAATCCGTCGACGTGCTTGTGACACGGGATATGAAAGGGGTTCTGATCGATGGCCTCGAGGGTTCGGAGTTTCATTTCTTCCGCGTAAGCAGATGGAGACCTCTCGCATACTGAGGGCGGCAGGCGTCGGGCTCCTGGTGGCGGCAGCGACTGCTGTACTGGGTGCGCTCCTCGTGCGCGACCAGATTTCACGACATCGTCGAGAGCTCTTCAGCCCCCACCCACTCCGGCGTCTGGCGGCGCTCGGCTACCTCGGGAGCGCGCCGGCATCTGTCGACCTCGTCCTCCTGCTCCGTGACTTCACGACCTGGGAAACCAGGCCGATGCTGAAGAAGCGCGCCACAGTGATCCTCTCACGAATGGAGGAGGCCCTCGCGGGTAGGGCTCTGGAGGCCATCTGATGCCCCATCCGTCGGCAAGCTGGTCGTTCGAGGAGGAGGATGCCCGACGAATCGACCGGCTTCTTCGTTCCTTCCTGAAGGAATCGGGCTCCCGCAGCGCTTGCCTCGTGGATCGAACCGGCCAGCTGATCCTGTTCTCGGGCGAGCGGCCCGGGTTCGATTCGATCGCCTTCGCTTCCCTCGCCGCGGCCGATTTCTCGGCCAACGATCAACTCGCCGCCATGATCGGGGAGCAGGAGTTCGCCTCGCTCTTTCACCAGGGCGAGAAGGAATCCATGTACCTCGTCGACGTGGCGAAGCGCTTCATCCTGATCATCCTCTTCGATGAACGCACCACTCTTGGAATGATCCGCATCAAGGTCCGTCGCACCGTACGAGAGCTCGGTCGTGTTTTCACCGAGCTCTTCGATCGCGTCACGTCTCCGCGGGGCCTGCGGTCGTCTGAACCGACCTGGGCCGACGAAGCGGAGGAGGAAATCGACCGTCTCTTCGGAACTCGCTAGAAGGCTGTTGATCATCAAGGCTTCCGCGAAGGCCGAAAGGGTTATCGTGCGATCAAGGTGCGCGATGGGCGCGAGTGAGGGGTGCTTTCGTACGCTGCAGGGAGCGGAAACGAAACGCAGAGCTGCGCGATTTATCAACAGCCTTCTAGGGCTTTTGTCCAACGTCTGATGGTGCATCCCACACAGAGTAGTCGCGGTCACGAACACGGAACCCGCCCCCTCAGTCGGGCCCCTCGTAGCGGGTATCCAGTCCGCGCGCCGGTGATGCCTCTCCGTTCGAGCCGGGGTTGATTCGGTGTCGATGATCAACTACGCCTCGCGCGAGATCAACTGCAAGATCGTCTACTACGGTCCGGGGCTCGGCGGGAAAACGACGAACCTAGAGTACGTCTACGACAAAGTCGCTCCGGAGACGCGCGGCAAGCTCATCTCGCTCGCGACAGAGACCGAGCGGACTCTCTTCTTCGACTTCCTCCCCGTCGACCTCGGTACGATCCGCGGTTTCAAAACGCGGTTTCACCTCTATACGGTTCCGGGGCAAGTGTACTACAATGCGTCGCGGAAACTCATTCTGAAGGGCGTCGATGGGGTGGTCTTCGTCGCCGACAGCCAGACTGAGAGGTACGACGCCAATATCGAGTCGATGCACAACCTCTATGACAACCTCGGCGATCAGGGCCTCGACCCACGACAGATGCCCTTCGTCATTCAGCTCAACAAGAGAGATCTGCCCAACTCGCGCGCCGTCGAGGAGCTGAAGCGTTCACTCAATCCGACCGCCGTTCCCTCCTTCGAAGCCGTCGCAACCCGGGGGACCGGGGTCTTTGACACCTTGAAGGCCGTCAGCAAGAAGGTCATCAAGCAGCTCGGTTGACGGAGAGGGTGGCGTGTCCTGTGTCCGAGCGGTGGAGTAGGCTTTGAACCTCCCCAATATCATCACGGTCGGACGCATCGTCCTTTCGGTCCTTATCATTCCTCTGCTCTTCGCGGATTCCTTCGGAATTCGCATCCTCGCGTTTGCGGTCTTCCTGGTCGCGGCGATTTCGGATCTTTGGGACGGGCACCTCGCCCGATCGCGGAACCTCATCACCGATCTCGGCAAGCTCCTCGATCCCGTCGCTGACAAGATCCTGCTCGCTGCCACTTTCATCAGCTTCTATCTCCTCTCCCACGGCGTCGGACCCGGCGGACCATTCCCCTGGTTCGGTGGCGTCTTTCCCCTCTGGATCGTGTTGATCGTCTTCGGCCGCGAGCTGTTCATCACTCTCTTCCGCGGGTATGCTGTTCATCGCGGAGTCGTGATCGCCGCGGGACCCGCCGGGAAGTACAAGACCGTCTTCCAGAACATCTTCATCGGAGCCGCGATCTTCTGGTACGCCTTGCAGTCGGCCGCGACCGAGAATGACTGGAACGGTGCCCTCTGGCGAACGTGGCTGGCGATCCACACGGCGATCACAATCGTCGTCCTTTCCGTCGCCGTCGTGCTCACCGTCTATTCGCTGCTCGTTTACCTCTGGGGCTACCGCTCCGTCGTGACGGAGAGTGGGAGGGCGGTTTGAAGGGTAGAATTTCCTGTCATTCTGGCGGGTTGAAGTGGCACTTCGCTTGCACCTGTGCCCGCTCTCCGCGAGGGGCGGTGTGGTTTCCCGCCGATTGATTCGTCGCCAGACCAGAGCAATGAATTCCGATTTTTTTGAAGAGCAGGATGGTGCTGAGGGGGCCTCGCAGGAGGGGGGTGCTACTGCTTCGCGGGAGGCAGCTCCAGAGGAGGTAGCGCCAGAACGGGAGGAAGCCGAAGAGGCTGAGGCGACCGAGGGCGACGGAGGTCCCAAGCTGTCAGAGGAGCTGGAAGCGCTCCGGGACCGCTATCTTCGGCTTGCCGCGGAATACGACAATTATCGCAAGCGGACGGAGCGGGAACGGATCGAGGGGCGGGATCGGGCCCAGGCGCAGCTCGTGGAGACGCTCCTCGAGCCGCTGGACGACCTGCAGCGTGTGGCTGGTTTCAAGGCCGAGAGCACGACCTTGGAGTCGCTGCTGGAAGGCGTTCGCATGGTCGAGCGAAAGCTGGTGCGGGCGTTGGAGGCGGCGGGGCTCGAGTCTCTGGAGGCGCAGGGCGAGCGTTTCGATCCGGAGCTTCACGAAGCATTGATGATGACGCCTACGGAGAAGGCCGAGGAGGATGAGACGGTGGGGGAAGTGTTCCAGAACGGATATCGTTTCCGGGGCAACTTGTTGAGGCCGGCGCGGGTTCAGGTCCGGCAGCACGGCGAATAGAATGCCTTGATAAATCGCGCAGCTGTACGTTTCGTGCCCTCGCCGCTCCCCGCGGCGTACAGTCGTACGCCTCACTCGCGGCTCGTCGCACGGCTTGATCTGCACGATTTCTCTTCGGCATTCGGGGAAGCTCGTTTGTCACCAGGCCTGCGGGTCCCGCAGCATATGGTCGGTACGGAGGCGCTCTGACAGGATGGCAACCGCTACCAAAGACTTCTACAAGATCCTCGGAGTCGCGGAGAACGCGAGCGCCGACGAGATCAAGAAGGCATACCGCAAGCTCGCCAAGCAGTACCATCCGGACGCGAACCCCAACGACGTTGCAGCAACCGACCGGTTCAAGGAAGTATCGGAGGCGTATTCGGTACTCTCGGATGAAGGCAAGCGGAAGCAGTACGATCAGGTCCGCAAGTTCGGCGGGTTGGGTGGGATCGGAGGATTTCGTCCTGGGGGGGGTGCGAGCTCGGCACCGGGCGGGGCAACCGAATCGTTCTCTTTCGACGATCTCAGTGGTCTCGGCGGGCTCGGTGATATCTTCGGCTCGATCTTCGACTTCGGGAAGAGACGAGGAACCGGTGCACGGGGTCAGGTTCCGCAGCGCGGACAGAACATCGAATACGCAGTCGAGATCTCCTTCGAGACCGCCGCCCGCGGGGGGAAGATCTCGATTACGATTCCGGTCTCCGAGCCGTGTAGCACCTGCGGAGGGAGTGGGGCCGCGCCCGGCACCACGCCGACGACGTGTCCCGAGTGCAAGGGAAGCGGCACAGTCACCTTCGGACAGGGGGGCTTCGCCGTCAGCCGTCCCTGTCCCGCGTGCTACGGCAGAGGAACGATACCCACCACGCCTTGCCCGACCTGTCAGGGTCAGGGGCAGGTGCGGACACAGCGTCAGCTCCAGGTCACGGTGCCCCCGGGCGTGGATACGGGTTCGAAGCTCCGGATCCCCGATCAGGGCGAGGCCGGTCCGGACAGAGGGGCCCGAGGTGATCTGATCATTTCGTTCCGGGTGAAGCCGCATCGGTTCTTCTCCCGGGACGGCCTGGACATCAACTGCACAGTTCCCATCAACATCGCGCAGGCGACGCTCGGGTCCAGGATTCGCGTTCGCACGGTCGACGGGAAGCACGTGGTGCTCAGGATTCCTCCCTCGACGCAATCGGGGACGCGCTTCCGGATTCGTGGACAGGGGATCGAGAAGGGCGGACGTCGTGGGGATCAGTACGTGAAAGTCGAAGTACGGGTGCCGGACCGACTCGGTACCGAAGAAGCGGGTCTTCTCCGTGATTTCGCGAAGGCAGCGGAGTTGAAGTACTGAGAAGGCGGCGGTGCAGCCGCGCCGCCATCAGAGGGACCGATGAGCAGAATATTCAGTGACGGCGATCTGTTGAGTTGGGAAACCTACTCATCCGGAGGGGCGTTTGGCCTGCCCGACAGATCGAAGGTCATCTTCCATTGCTTGAGCGATCCCGACCGTCGCGCGCGGTACGTGGAGCACGAAGGCGATAGCGCCGACGCAGAACGCGATCTCGAGGGGCTGTCGGATGTCGCGCTCCGCGAGCTCTTAGATCAATCCATCGAGCTGGACTGAGGGGAGTTCCCGCTCCGTCAGCCTGTCCTCTCGATCCTGCCGCCTCCGAGCATAACGTCATCGTCGAAGATGACAGCCGACTGACCCGGCGCCACGGCGCGCTGCGGCTCGTCGAAGCGTAGGCTGATCCTTCCTCCGGCCAGGTTCTCAACGTGGGCTGCTGCGGCAGGTGCCCGATGACGGATCTGAACGCTGACATCCGCACCGGTAGTTGGCGACGGACCGAGCCAGTTGAGTTCGCCTAGCTCGAGGTCGTTGCGGTAGACCTCTTCGATCTTGCCGACCACCACCTCTCGGGTCTCAGGTCTGGCTCCGATCACATAAAGACGACGCTGGTGTCCTCCGCCGAACCCGCGGCGCTGACCGACCGTATAGCGTGCGTAGCCGTCGTGCTCCCCGATCTTCTCGCCCGCTGCCGTGACGAGGGGACCCGGCGTAAGCGCGGGGTGGTCGGTCCCGAGGCGCTCTTCGAGGACATCCACGTAGTTGCCTGTGGGGACGAAGCAGATCTCCTGACTCTCGGGCTTGTCGGCCGTTACGAGGCCGAGGTCACGCGCCCGCTCCCTCACCTCCGGTTTAGTCAGCGCGCCAAGGGGAAGAAGTAGGCGGGACAGGATCTCCGGGGGTAGGCTCCAGAGAAAGTAGGCCTGGTCCTTGTCCGGATCGATGCCGCGCCGCAGGCGCGGATTCCCCGTGGGGTCGGAGTCGACACGAGCATAATGGCCCGTGGCGATCGCGTCACATCCGAGCATTGCGCCACGCTTGAGAAGGTCCCGGAACTTGGTGTTGCCGTTGCAGCGCACGCAGGGATTGGGGGTCCGACCCGCTGCGTACTCGTCGACGAAGTCGTCGATGACGTCGCGGGTGAAATCGCGCTCGACGTCGAATACGTAGTGCGGGATCTCCAGCCGATCAGCGACCGACCGGGCGTCCATGATGCCCTCGAGCCCGCAGCACGTCTGGGACGGCCCCTCTACCTCAGAGTAGCAGAAAGTCTTCATCGTTACGCCGATGACGCGGTGACCCTGTTCGACGAGCAGGGCCGCTGCGACGGAGGAGTCTACTCCTCCCGACATCGCGACAAGGACGGTTCTCGAATCCTGCATTACATTCTCCCGAACACCCAGTACCTCTTCTCACAAATTGGGGCCACCTATTCCGAGTTGCCACGACCGGGGGAGGATCTCGAATACGTCATCGTAGTTCAGACACCGTGTACTGGTCTAAACGCCCGATGTCGATCGAAGTCGCTCCATCAGGGGCGGCAGGATCGCGATCGCTTCGTCGATCTGTTTCTCCGTCGTTTCCCGGCCGAGGGAGAATCGGACCGAGGGTCCGGCGACGTCCGCCGGGATACCCATCGTAGTCAGCACGTGCGACGGGTTGACGCCACCGCTCGAACACGCCGAACCCGAGGACGCTGCGATCCCCTCCAGATCGAGCATGACCAGGAGCATCTCGCTGTTTGCGCCCGGGATCGAGACGTTCAAGATCGTGGGAAGGCGCTCGGCTCCCGCGGCGTTCACGACTAGGTCCGGGACACGCGCCTCCAGCGCGTGCTGCAAGCGGTCACGAAGTCGGGTTATGCGCTCGCACTGATGCGCCCGTTCCTTGACTGCGAGCTCGGCTGCGGTGGCGAAGCCAACCGCCCCGGCAACGTCCTCCGTTCCCGCGCGAAGCCCGCGCTCGTGTCCACCACCGTGGATCAAGGGCCGGAGCGCTGTTCCCTTCCGGACGAACAAGGCCCCCACACCCTTGGGTCCACCGATCTTGTGCGCGCTCATGGAGAGCAGAGTCACGGGTACGTGGTCCACGCGAACGTCGAGCTTTCCGATCGCCTGAACGGCGTCGCTGTGGAACGGCACGTTCGCCGCAGCGCACTGCTGCGCGAGCTCTGGGATCGGCTGAATCGTACCGACTTCGTTGTTTGCCCACATCACGGAGACGACCGCGGGCTGCGCCGAAAGCACCTCGGCGAGGCCTTCGAGTGCCACTCTGCCCTGGCTGTCGACCGGCAGTAGATGTAAAGGATTCCCCTCCTCTTCTGCCGCCCTTGCCGCATTCAGAACCGCGCGATGTTCAATGGACGAGCACACCACGGTTCTCCCCCGTTCCTTTCTCGTGCGGCCAAGGATCGCGAGATTGTCCGCCTCCGTTCCGCCCCGAGTGAAGACGATCTCGGTTGGACGTGCCCCGACGATGGCCGCGATTCGCGCCCGAGCGTCCTCCAACTTCATCTTCGCCTCACGGCCCCAGCGGTGAAGACTGGAGGGATTCCCGAACGTCCCTTCCAGCAATGGGAGCATCGCCTCCCGAACTTCGGGGCGCACGGGGGTTGTGGCAGCGTAGTCGAAGTAGATCGGTTCCATTCCTTACCTCTCGCCCAGGTGCACTGCAAGTGTAGGTAATAACCGGTTCGCGGTCTCGGGTTCGATTACCGGCAGTGGCAGCCCAAGGACCGGCGTCCAGCACGCACGGACAACGCCAGGACTCCAGGGGCGGCGCGGTTGAGTCGGTTCCCTTCACGCCGTAGATTGGGCGTGCCGCGGGCTCTCTTCCCTCCGTACGGACCCACGCGATGAACAACCCCTCGACATTCCGGACCACTGTTCACGGCACCGTGTTCGGACACCGCGCCAGCCACCTCGACGACCTTGCTCCCGGGGACCGATTGCTTCTGATTCCGGACCCTCCCGGTGGAGACGATTCGGCGGTCTGGGTTCATCTCCCCGAGGGCGATCCCCTCGGTCACCTGCCACCGGAGATCAACGCCTGGCTCGCACCGTGGATGATGCGCGGAGGTGCCGCTTCAGCGACTACACTGCGAGTGAGCGGTTCCGAGGTCCCCAGCTGGAAGCGCCTGCTGATCGAGGTTCACTGCCGCGAGGCAATCCGAAGCGCCTGATCCCCCCGGACCCGCCGGCCATGGGCCCGACGCGTCGATCGTGCGTCCCCGGACCGACTCGCGGTCGGCCAACGGCAGGCGGTTGCTGCACACGCTTCAGGAACGCCTTCTAGAAGGCCGAAGAGAAATCGCGCAGCTCTGCGTTGCGCTTCCTCGCCGCTCCCTGCGGTGTACAGTCGTACGCCTCACTCGCGGCTCGTCGCGCGCCTTGACCTGCACGATTTCTCTTCGGC
>WHSP01000290.1 GCA_009380025.1 Gemmatimonas sp.
GTGCGCACTTGGGAGGGCCGGCGGGGAGCTCACCAAGTGCGGTACGAGGACCTTCATCGCGACGGTACGGGCGAGCTGAGTCGGCTGATCGTCGCGATTTCGGGGCGGACGCCGGAGCCTTCGCGAGTCGCGGAGGTCCTCGAGGAGTACTCGTTCGCTCGTCAGGCAGGACGGGCCGCCGGAGAAGAGGATCGCAAGAGCTTCCTTCGCAAGGGAATCGTGGGCGACTGGCAAAATCAATTCAGCGCCGAGGCACGGGAGACGTTCGATCGAGTCGCAGGCGACGAGCTGATCCGCCTGGGCTACGAGTCGGATCGACGCTGGGTCGGCGAAACGGGATCGTCGAGCTACGCTGAGTCCGACTCCGGCCGAGGTCGATGATCTCGAATAGGTCGAGGGCAAAGCTGGGGGGCAGCATAAGGGTCGTCAACTTCCTGTTCGACGATCGATTTGGCGGCCCGCACCGCCGCGTTCTCGAGGTAGCGGGCAAGCTGTCCCCGCGCGGCATCGAAACCGTGGTGAGCCTCCCGGCCGGGGAAGGCAATGCAGCCTCGATCCTGGCGGCTGCGGGAATCGCGGTTCGGAGGGTTCCGACCGAGCGGATCCCCAAGCCGAGGAACCCGCTGCGGCTCCTGCGTTGGATGTTGACCTTCCCTCGTGACGTTTATCGCTTCAGCGCTCTGCTGAAGCAGGAGGCTCCGGAGGTGGTTCACCTGAACGGCGCTTTCTTCCTCGGGCCGGCGATTGCGGCGCGGCTCCTCGGGATTCCAGTGGTCTGGCACCTCAATGACACGGTCGTACCCAGGCGGGCGGCGGCGATACTCGGTCGCATTGTGCACCATCTGGCGGCCCGTATCGTCGTCTCCGCTGAAGCGGTCGCCCAACACTACGGTCTGGCCGAATCTCAGCACGACGTGATCTACGCCCCTGTGGACGTGAGTCGCTTTGGCGTGGTGAAGGCCACTGGCAATTCGGGTCTGCAGGTCGGCTTGATCGCGAACTGGAACCCACTGAAGGGTATCGAGACGTTCGTGCGAGCTTGCGCCATCGTGCGGCAGGAGGTCGGCGAAGAGTTCAGCTCGTCTCTCGCCGGCGCGAAGCTCGAAACGCATCGGGAGTACGCAAGGGCGATCGCGGAGCTCGTCGAGACGCTGAACCTTGCGACGTGCATCACTCAACACGGTTTCGTAGATGACGTCCCGGGCATGCTTTCGGACCTCGACGCGCTCGTGCTCAGCTCGAACTCGGAAGCGTGCCCGATCGCCGTGCTCGAGGGAATGGCGGCCGGACTTCCCGTGGTCGCGACCGACGTGGGCGGTGTTCGCGAGTTGCTCCTCGGCGATGCGACTGCTCCGGCGGGAATCCTCGTTCCTCCGCGCGATCCAGAGGCCATGGCCCAGGCGATCATCAGGCTCTGGAAGGAGCGCGCCTTGCGTTCGGAGCTCGGGCGAAACGGACGACGCCGGGCCGAGGAGCTTTTCTCGCTCGCCCGCTGTGCCGAGCGGCACGAGGCTGTTTACCGGAGCGCAATCGGCCAGAGGGTGACGGACGCGCGGCCGCACTTGGCCGCGCCCTCGGAGTCGTGATGCCCGCGGCGCGGCAAACAAAGTCCGCAGCCACAAGCGCCCTTCGTCATGACGACAACGTGAGTTCGCCCCCGCTAGCCCTGGTGACTGGCGCGACCGGTATGGTCGGACCGGCTCTCGTGTATCGGTTGCTCGATGCCGGATCCCACCTACGGGTTCTAAGTCGCCGTGAGCCCTCGCCCGGTATTCTTCCCGAGAACGTCGAGGTTCATACGGGCGATATCGGATCACCACTCGTTGCCGCGGCCGCGACCCGGGATACAGATGCCGTGTTTCATCTTGCGGGTCTGCTGCATCAGCGGTCCGTGACGGAGTACGACCCGTACCTCGAAGTGAATGTCCG
>WHSP01000291.1 GCA_009380025.1 Gemmatimonas sp.
GGATTGACTCAAAAATAGTTTCCCGTCTGGGCATGGGTCAAAGACGCGGATAGAGGGTGTAGTTGCGGTTCGGCTGAACCTGATGGGGCTCGAGGTCGAGCGCCTTCATCTGCGCCTTTGAAATTTTCTCTCCTGTCTCGAACTGACCCTCGACCTGCTGGGCGGTGACTTCGAGACCGGAGGCGGTGCGGGTGCTGGCGGCATAGGCGAGGAGCGTCTCGAGGCGGTCCAGCGGCCGGCCGGCCCAGTTCTTGGAGATCTCGCTGAAGAGACGGTGCTCGATGGGGTTCCATTTTGAGGCTCCGGCCGGGTAGTGGGCGACGGTGACGACCAGGCAGTGCGTATCGCACAAGTGGTGCTGAAGCCAGTACTTGAAAGCGCGGACCCGGTTGCCGTTGCTGCCTCCGCCGTCGGCCAGGATGAGCAGTAGGGCCCTCGTCCGGATAGCGCGCTTCGCCTTCCTCGCGCCACCAGCGTTCAAGGTTCGAGCAGGCGAAGGCGGGGGTGTCCGAGGAGGGGCCGACGTACAGAGTCCCGCGATTGGCCAGGATGTCGTAGATGCCATAGGGCACGGCCACTGCCTCGGCGTCGGAGCGGAAATCATGATCATTGACCGCATGCGGGGTGCGGCTCCAGACCTGGCCCGGATTTCGGAAGTTGCCGATCAGCTCCTTCTTCTTCGTGTCGATGCTGAGGATCGGCTGCCCCGCCTGCTGGAAGCGTTCCCGGAGCTGGGCGATGTAGCGGAACTGCTCGTCGCGCTCGGGCGCCGAGCCGCGCGAGAGCTTCTTGTGATTGACCCGCAGCGCGAAGCCGAGTCCCTTGAGCAGACGAGCGACGGTGTTGGCCGATACCTTGATATCCAGCTCGCCGAGCGCCGCCGCGATCTTCTGCGTCGTGCGCCGGGTCCACTGCAGGCCGCTCTGGGGGCATCCGGCACGGTCGTCCTCCAGCAGCTTCTCGATCTGCTGGATCACCTCCGGCGTTTTTTTTCCAGGGGCTTGCGGCCGCCGCCCGGCCTGCGGACCCGGTCCGGCTCGATCTCCCCGGCAAGCAGTTCCTGCCGGCCGCGACGCACCGTCGCCGGATCGACTTCGAGGAGCCCGGCAATCCTCTGGTCGCTGCCGTGTCCGAGCTTGAGCGATTCCAGGCCGGCGTAGAGTCGTCGCTGCTTCTCGTCGAGCAGCGCGAAGAAGAGCACGATGGCGGCCTTGACTTCATCGGATGGTGGCGCAGCGGGGGCAGCGTCCCGGCCGCCCGCCCGCACGGCGAGCTGTCGTCGCCGCGCCCGGGCCTCGGCCGAGAGGTACAGGACTTCACCTTCGATTTCCTGGCGGACGATGCGTCCTTCGCTCACCAGTTTCCGGAGCGGGTCCTTCACGCCCACGTGCAGCACGGACTCCAGCTCGCTTGCGGAGTAGCCGGCCCGTGATTCGCCGATCAAGGCTTCGCAGCTCTTCAGCAGCGTGCCGTGCCTCGAGAAGTGCACGCCTTCATGCGACCAGAGGCCGTGCTCGTCGAAGTCGGGGGTGTCCCCGAGCGTGTAGTACTTTCCGCGGTCCGAATAGCTCGTCCGGTAGCCGATCTCTCGCAGCTTCCGGAAGACGGTCATGTCGACGCCCGTGCCGAGCGCCTCCTTGAGCTCGGGCATGGTGGCGATCGTCGTGCGGCGCAGCAGATCCCGGATCGGCTCGGTACCCATGGAACGCTCCTGTTGGAGTTACGCAGCAGAAGGCGTAAATATAACAGGAGCGCATCCCAGTGTACAGGAAGGCCGTGGCGTCCCACCGGCCAAGCCGATGATTGCCGAAACCGAAGAGACATCCGGCAGGAAACAGGGGTGGCTGCGCCCAGACAGTCGCCCCCACACCAGCCGTTAGAAATGCGACATGCTCAGGAAGTTATTTCTGAGTCAGCCCTA
>WHSP01000292.1 GCA_009380025.1 Gemmatimonas sp.
GGCGAAGCGTGGTGTCAAGAGCCTCTATGGAGGGAGCAAGAGCGCGGGCCGCAACATCAAGTGAACTCTGCAGCCTCGACACAGAAACAACGGGAGAGCCGAGCCGCTCATGTCACGGCGAAGGCCACGTCTGACACTAGGGACTTCGGTGTTTCCGCGTCAGATCTCCCCGGGGTACGGGAGGTGGCACGTGCTCACGGTTCGGTGCGGAACAGGAGAGATCCGTCTCGGCAGCCTCAGTCGGGCAAAGACCACTCGTATAAGCCGACGGTGAAAGCGAGCGGAGCCGAGCGGAAGTCCGAGGGGGCCGTAGTACCTGTGACCGGCGGACAACACAACCGTCCGGTAGGGAAGGGCCCTCACTTTGGTCACGCCGGTGGAGGAGGTAAGCGCGAGGGCATGGCTCACCGGCGCTCCCCAAGGCGGCGTCATCTCGCCGCTGCTGTCCAATATCTACCTCCACCACCTCGACCGGGAGTGGGATCGACACGGCACCGGCGTGTTGGTGCGTTATGCCGACGACGCAGTCGTGCTGTGTAAGTCCCCGGCCCAGACGGTGGCAGCGGAGCAGAGGATGCAGGCCATCCTCGACTCGCTGCACCTGGGGCTCAACCCGGCCAAGACCCGGCGGGTCGATCTGCGGGAAGGACGGGAGGGCTTCGACTTTCTCGGCTGCCATTTCCATGCCCGTGTGTCGGGGCGCCTGTTGGAGCAGGGCATTGGCCGCTATTACCTCCACAGGTGGCCCTCGACCGCCGGCATGAAGAGGGTGCGCCACAAGGTCAAGGAGCGCACCGGTCACAACCGCAGCGGGGTCAGAGACATCCGGGTGATCATCCGGGAGCTCAACCCCGTGCTTCGAGGCTGGGGCAACTACTTCCGCACGGGCAACGCCGCCAAGAAGTTCAACCAGGTCGACCATTACGTGGAGGATCGGTTGCAACGACTTCTGCGCAACCGCTATGGGCGCAACCTACGGCCCCGCCACTGGGAGACTTGGACGAGCGATTGGTTTCGGGATCAGGGCCTGCATCGGTTGCGAGGGACCGTTCGTTATCCGGGGGCTGCGTAGCTGTGTTTCGAAGACCATCGGGAAGCCGTGTGCGGGAAAACCGCACGCACGGTTTGAAAGGGGGATGGGGCAACAGGCCCGCGTTGCGGGAACTGCGCCCCTGACTACCAATGAAGAGACAGGTGACCGGCGGCACCTACCGAGGTCCGCCCGGCCTTCGCCGGCAGCGGCGGACGATTCGGTTCACTCAGATGCTCCTGGTGCTCATGGCAGCGGGTCTGCTGATGTGGGCAGGCTACTCGTGGGGCAAGTCGGTGGGATTCGACGAGGGTGTCGGAGCCGAGAAGGTCGGCGCGCCCGCACCCCCCTCCGCGACTCAGACGGCCGTGTTGGCGGTCCTCGGGACTGGCGCATTGCTCGGCGCTCTGCTTCTTCAGGGCGGACCCGAAACCGTGCGGATTCCGACCCCCGCTCGACTGGACGACCTGGCCGGCCGGGCGGAATCGGCCGCGGTGGACCGAGCCGAGAAGATCGCGGACGAGCAGTCTCAGGCCGAGCAGCGCTGACCTAGGTGGTCGTCGGGCGCTTGGTCAGCAGGTCGCGCGTCCGCGAGGGTCCGTATGCCGGGCGCTCGAGAAACGCCTCGACGTCTTTGATCGTGTCGATGTCCAGCGCGAGGCGCGGGAGGGCCAGGATCGAACAGCGGAGGTGGCGGTCGGCGGCGGCGTCGACGTGCGCCTTCAGACTCGCCGAACCGAATCTCGGCGCGAGGAGATCCGGCGGCATGAGATAGAGACCATTCGTGCCACCGTCGTCGTCCGAG
>WHSP01000293.1 GCA_009380025.1 Gemmatimonas sp.
TCAGTCGGCTGCGGTGCTCAGGATTCCCGCCTTCGCGGGAATAACGAATGGGGATGGCCAGGAATACGTCGTCTTATTGCCGGTTATTGCCGGCACGGACTACTACGCGTGAAGACAGGATATAGTATGGCTATCGACGATCGGTATCCGAAAGAGCGCCCGAGCAGGTTATAGCGGATAGCGGATAGCCGATAGCGCCTCTCTCCCTCGCCCCGAACCCTCTTCTTGCCTACATTTCCCTGCCCCGATTCCCATCTCGCGCGGAGTAGACTATGGAGGCCCTGAAGGAGATGAAGTGCGAGGCGTGCCGGAGGGGTGCGCCGACGGTCACGGACGAGGAGGTGCAGCGGCTTCTGCCGGAGATCCCGGAATGGAGCGTTGCCCATGAGCAGGGTATTCCGCGTCTGGTACGTACATTCTCGTTTGCCGATTTTGGTGCGGCGCTCGGATTCACGAACGAGGTTGGCGCGATCGCCGAGGAGGAGGGCCACCACCCGGCTCTGCTCACCGAATGGGGCCGCGTGACCGTGAGTTGGTGGACGCACAAGATCAAGGGGCTTCATCGGAACGACTTCATCATGGCGGCGAAGACCGACGAGGTCTTCGCCAAACGTTGAGCATAGACAACCGTGGATTCACCAGAGCGGATCAACTCGCGGGCACCGGCGTTTTCGGTCGTGCTGTCCGCACTCGTCGTTGCTATTCTCGCGCCCTTTCCGAGACATCAAGCCGTCGCGCAGGACGCGGAAACTGAATACGTAGGGTCGGCGGCGCTGGGCTTGACGCTTCGTCAGTTAGGAACGACCAAGCGGGTGTTGATGATCGCGGCGCACCCTGATGACGAGCAGACGCAGGTGCTCAGCACTCTCGCTCTCGCCCACGGTGCGGACGTCGCGTACCTCGCCCTGACGCGGGGCGAGGGTGGACAGAACGGCATCGGGCCGGAGCTGAAGGATGCGTTAGGGCTTTTGCGGAGCGAGGAGTTGTTGGCCGCGCGCCGGCTCGACGGCGCGCGGCAGTTCTTCACCCGCGCCATTGATTGGGGTTTCTCGAAGAATGCGGACGAGGCCTTCCAGATGTGGCCGAGGGAGGAGCTGCTCCGCGATGTGGTCGCGGTCGTCCGCCACTTCCGACCCGACGTGATCGTCTCGGTCTTCAGCGGCACTCCGCGCGACGGGCACGGCCAGCACCAGGCGGCCGGCATCATGGCGACCGAGGCGTTCGCCGCTTCGGCCGAACCAAACCGCTTTCCGGATCAGATCGAAGCCGGACTTCGACCTCATCAGGCTACGCATCTTTTCCGTGTGGCCCGCGGGATCGAGGACGACGTCGCTGCCACGCTGGTGACGGGCGAGCTCGACCCTCTTCTCGGGCAGTCGCACTTCCAGGTCGCGATGGCGAGCCGCAGTCGCCACCGATCCCAGGACATGGGGCAAACGCTGCGTGCGGGACCCCAGTCCTCGACGCTGGTCCTTGCAGACACCCGCATCTCGGATCGGCCAGACGCCGTGTTTGCCGGAGTCGACACCACGCTGTTCGCGCGGGCACGCGAATTGTCCCCACCCGATGGCGCGGATGGGGTTTCCGATCTGCTGACCCGCTACGAGGCGACGATCGATGACGCTCGACGCGCCTTCAACCCGCTCTATCCCGGAATAATCCTTCCATTCCTGACTGAGGCGGCCGCGATGCTCGACCGCGTCTCGGAGCTTGTATCGGATCAGGGGGAGGCGGGTGCCGAGTTGCGGTTCCATCTGGCCG
>WHSP01000294.1 GCA_009380025.1 Gemmatimonas sp.
CGGCTCCGGGAACCACTGGCAACGGGGACCTGGTTCCCCATCGCCCGAACATGCACTGAGGCAGCGCCATGCGCGACAAGATCATCCTCTCCTGCAGCGAATGTAAGGAGCGGAACTACCACATGACCAAGAACAAGCGGCTGCACCCCGAGCGGGTGGAGTATCGGAAGTATTGCGGGCGCTGCAACAAACACACGCCTCACAAGGAAACGAAGTAGGCGAGTGGTGGACTGGGGGCGCGTCGAAGCGGCGCGCCCGAAGCGTCTAACAGCACTGCGAGAACCTGTTCTTCACGAAATGCCCGATACCCTTCGGAACGCGCGGGACTTCCTCGGCGATGTCCAGACCGAGATGCAGAAGGTCACGTGGCCGGACTGGCCACAGCTTCAGAACTCGACCTACATCATCATCGTCTTCGTGGCGGTGGTGGCCCTGCTGATCTTCGTCATGGACTACGTCGTCAACAATGCGCTCGAGATCCTTCGCGGAATCCTGGGTGGATGAGGTGTCGATGGCAGAGGCGAAATGGTACGCGATCCAGACCTACTCGGGTCACGAGAACAAGGTGCAGCGTCTGATCCAGCGTCGGATCGATGACGAGCCGGGCGAGCCAGAGGAGAAGCAGATCCAGGAAGTGCAGGTCCCGACGCAGGAGGTCGTGGAGCTACGGAACGGAAAGCGGGTAACGGTCACACGCCGTCTGTACCCCGGGTACTGTCTGGTGAAGATGGTCTACAACCAGAGGAACGCGCACCTGATCAACAACATTCAGGGTGTCATCAAGTTCCTCGGAACGGGAGCCGAACCGCAGCCACTCCGGGACGACGAGCTCGCCAAGATCTTCGGCGGCACCGGCGCAGAGCAGGAGCCGGAGGCGGCCCCGGCCGAGCAGATCCCCTTCAGTGTCGGGCAAGTCGTCGAGGTGGTCGAGGGGCCGTTCAACGAGTTCAGCGGAACCGTTCAGGAGATCTATTCCGACAAGGGAAAGGTGAAGGTGGAGGTTTCGCTGTTCGGCCGGCCTACGAGCATAGAGTTGGATTACACGCAGTTGAAGGGATATTGAAGAAGGCAATCGGCTATCGGCTATCGCCGGTGATCGATGGCAGATACGGCGACTGATAGCTACCCTGATCGCCGATTGCTGATAAGCTAAGAACTACTTCATGGCCAAGAAAGTTGCCGGTTTCATCAAGCTCCAGGTTCCTGCCGGGGCCGCCAACCCCGCGCCGCCCGTTGGTCCTGCGCTGGGTCAGCACGGCGTGAATATCATGGAGTTCTGTAAGCAGTTCAATGCGCGCACGCAGGGTCAGCCGGGGATGATCATCCCGGTCGAGATCACCGTGTACGGGGATCGGTCGTTCACGTTCATTACGAAGACGCCGCCTGCGGCGGTGCTGCTGAAGAAGGCGGCCGGTCTGGCCAAGGGTTCGCCCGCGCAGAAGCGGGAGAAAGTGGGTACGGTCAGCCGCGATCAGCTTCGGCAGATTGCCGAGACCAAGATGCCCGACCTCAACGCGACCGACATCGAAGGAGCGATGGCGATGATCGCCGGAACTGCTCGCTCGATGGGCCTCGAGGTCGAAGCGTAAGGATTCGCCTGTAGAAGGCTATGGAATGAAGGCCGAAGAGAAATCGTGCAGATCAAGGCTTGCGACGAGCCGCGAGTGAGGC
>WHSP01000295.1 GCA_009380025.1 Gemmatimonas sp.
GGCGCCTGCTCACACGCACTCAAGACGAGAGGAGAAACCATCATGCCTAGCAACGACGAGAGGATCGGCTGGGCCCGGGAGGCCGCCGATGCGTACTGCAAGGCGACGCGGCATCGGAAGCTGGTCGAGTACGTCTCTGACCCCAGCGATGGCGAGGAAGTAATCGAGGACCTGCTCTGCGACCTACGCCACCTGGCCGACTCTATGCAGATCGATTGGGATCAGGCAGGGACGAGAGCCGCCACGCACTACGGAGCGGAGCTCAAGGACAAGGACGGCTTCGCGATGGACGCCGACCCCGTCGTCTACGTGAGCGTGCACGGCGGGATCGCCGAGATTATGACCCACGGGGCCACTCGAGTCGTTCAGGTCGACTGGGACGGGTTCGAGAACGAAGGCGACTACAGCCTCGCCGACGCGGCGGGCGTGCTGGACCGTCTCGTCACGCTGCCGGACGAGGGCGACATGGCTATGTGGAGAGCGACGGCGATAGGAAACATGGCCGCGCTCGTCCAGCGCAAGGCCGAGGAGGTCGAGGCGCAATGAGCGACCGAACGTCAATGAGCGTCATCGTCTACTTCGACCGAGAGCCGTCGGCCGAAGAGGGCGAACGCTTCGCAGAGATCAGCGACACCTACTACGGCGAGGACTGGGGCCTCGGCGACCCGGACCGGCACACCCTCAGCTTCGGGGTGCAAGAGAACGTCTGCGGAGGTTCACAGGAAATCTTCGAGCAGTTGCTCAAGGCGCTGCCCGATGCCGCTGAGGTCGTTGTCTGGGAGGACCCCAAGTACGAATGGCTCGGGCAGGTGTTCCGCTGGAAGCATGGACAGGAGGAGCCCTTCTCGGCTGAGTGCGATGCGAACGGTCTCGTCGTACTGACGGAGATCGAGGTCGAGAAGATCCTCGACGAAGTGGCGCCACGTCCCGCTGTGGACGCGGTTATCGAGGTGCGCGAGCTACGGACCAAGCTCCTCGAAGCAATCGGCAAGGTTCCGGCATGACACTAAAGGAGGCGATTGGTATGAAAGGAAAGGATCTCGGGTACCCCATGGGTCACTCGTTCTCCGACGCCGAGGTGATATCGCTGTACACCTCAGAGCAGGCGGTCGAAGACGGGATCAAGATCCAACTGGGGGAACGGTTGTGGTGCACGACGAACTTTGCCCGCACGGTCGCCAGTAAGTGGTTCGTCAAGAGAGACCGAGAGATCGTCGCCGGACCGTTCGGCACCGATGCTGATGCGTTGCACGCAGTGCACAACCTTCAGCCACAGTCGGCCGAGTGGGCGATGAAGTACGACGGCTACTCGATCGAGCGCGACATCGACGGCGGGATGCTCCGCCAGATCGTCTCCTCGATAGTTTCCGAGTACGTAGCCGGGGCTTATGCCGTACCCAAGCGTGCGGACAAGTACGGAGAGGCAGACGCCGGGTTGGCCTCGTACCTTGTCAAGCCAGGACGGGGCCTCGTCGACGAGGGCGCGGCACCGTCACAAGAAGAGGTCAAGGCGTGGGCAATCGGAGACCACGAGGGCCTGCACATCATGTTGCCGGAGGATTACTAATGGACACGAACAAGCTGACCGACTGAAACCTGGAACAAACGAAAGAAGCCATACCGAGTGCGCCCCCGGGGGCGCATTTTTCGGTTGCATGAAAGGAAAACC
>WHSP01000296.1:0-1005 GCA_009380025.1 Gemmatimonas sp.
CCATCAGCGCGTTGTCCAGGGCGTCGCCGACGCTGCCGATGGACCCGGCGATGCCGGCGTCGATCAGCGCGTCGGTGAACGCGATCGAGGTGTACTGCGATCCGGCGTCGGAGTGGTGCACCACACCAGCTGCGCTGAACTGGGCGTCGCCGCGCCGCCTGGTGAACAGCGCCTGTTCGAGCACTGACAGCACCAGCGGCGTGGTCTTGGACGTCGTGACTCGCCAGCCCAGGATCCGACGCGAGTACACGTCAGTGAGCAACGCGACGTAGCAGAACCCGGCCAGGGTCCACACGTAGGTGAAGTCCGCGACCCACCACTGATCCGGGCGGGTGGGGGTGTCCCAGGCCCGGTCGATCAGATCGGGATGACGAGGCGCTGAGGCCGCGCCTGCCCGCTTGGTCGTGGTCGTCGTGTGCGTGCCCCGCACCGCGCCCGTGAGCCCGGCGATGGCCATCAGGCGGCCCACCTGGTCCCGGCCGATGTCGTGGCCCTCCCGCAGCATCGCGGGCAACAGCTTGCGGACGCCATAGACGCTGCGGTTGGCCCGGAACAGGTCCACGACGGCGTTGGTGCGATACGCGTCGGCCAGCGCTGCGGGTGACACCCGCGCGTGCTGCGCGGCGTAGTAGGTGCTCGGGGCGATCTTCATCCCATGCGCGGACAGCACACGACAGATCGGCTCAACCCCGAAGCGGGACTTGTGGCCGTCGATGTAGACGACGATTACTTGAGTCGGCGGTCGAGCTCCGCCTGTGCGAAAAACGCTGACGCGGTCTTGAGGATCTCGTTAGCACGGCGCAGCTCGGCGTTCTCCCGCTGCAGCGCCTTGATCTCGGCCGCGTCCACGCTGGTCACGCCCGGACGAGCGCCGGAGTCGATCTCCTCACGCTCGATCCAGCCGCGCAACGTGGACGGCTTGATGTCCAGCATCGCGCCCACCTGACGGCGAGCCTCCAACCTGGACTCGCCCTCATGATCCCGCAGCCGGTCCTGATACATCCT
>WHSP01000296.1:1015-1628 GCA_009380025.1 Gemmatimonas sp.
TCACCGCGCGGGCACGGGTCTCACTGTCAAATTTCCTCTGTGCAGGCATGTGACCATTCTCCTTGCTAGATCACACCCTCCACCAGATCCAGGATGGTTCAGACCCGACCGGTGGCGGACAACGCCACGGTGGCGTTTCGCGGCAACCGCTACTCGACGCCGCCCGGTCTGCGTGGGGTCGAGGTGACGTTGCGCCACCGGCTGGGCAGCGCCACCGTCGACGTCGTCTCCCCGGCCGGGACGGTTCTGGTCAGCCACCGCCTCGCCCCCTGGGGTGCGGGCACGATCGTGCGCACGCCCGAGCACCACGCCGCACTCGAGCAGGTGGTGCTGTCGGCGTTCACCACCGACCGGCCGTGTGAGCGCAAGGGCAACCATCCGCCCGGCCCCGACGCGCTCGCCGCGGCCACACGGCTGCTGGGCGACCACGGCCGCGAGCCCGTCGTGGACCTCGCCGTCTACGCCCAGATCGCCGGAGGCGCCTCGTGAGCGCCTCCTCGACCTACCAGCAGCTGCGCGGCCACCTGGCCTACCTGCGGCTGGCCGCCGCCGCCGAGGCGCTGCCCGCCGAACTCGAGCACGCCACCAAAGCCGAGCTGTCCCACACCGCGTT
>WHSP01000297.1 GCA_009380025.1 Gemmatimonas sp.
GCCGCTCCTGCGCCGCGTACCAGGCAACGCATTACTTCCCGGACAAGCCTCCGGGCGAAGTCCATCGCGGCTTCCGAAACGAGGATCTCGCCCACCAGACCTTCGAGGACGAGACCTTCGACCTGGTGATCACCCAGGACGTGATGGAGCACATCCTGGAGCCTTGGGCGGCATTCGCCGAGATCGCGCGAACCCTCAAGCCCGGCGGTGCGCATGTCTTCACAACCCCGATCTACAGCGGACTCGAGGAGACCGAGATCCGCGCCCGGCTTCGCGATGGCGATGTCGAGCACCTTGCCCCACCGGAGCACCACGGCAATCCGATCGACCCGGAGGGGTCGCTGGTCACCGCCCACTGGGGTGCGGACCTCGCCGAGATCATCGCCGGCGCCTCAGGAATGCGCACCAATATCGAGAGGATCGTGGACCGCTCACTCGGCATCGACGGGGAGTTCCTCGAGGTTCTCGTCAGCGTCAAGCCCGCTCGGGCACCATCGCGTACCGTGTCGAGCCGATCGATGCAGCCCGACGGCAACCCCGACACCACGGATGTGCCCCAGCCTGTCCCGCTGCGCGACCTGGTCCCTCAGCACGGATATGACCCACAGCTCGAGCGCGGGGAGAACCCGTTTGCGGCGCGATTCGGCGGACTCTCCGACGAAGAGTGGCTCGCCGTGCTGGAGCGCTCCCTCGAGGAGCCGAGGATCGAGGGCGTCGAGTTTCCCGGCTTTCCCGAGACCGCGCTGCAGCAGCGCATCCACGGGCATTCCGGCGCCGACTCGCTGCGCGAGGCCGTCGCCTTTTATCGCTTCTGCCGAGACAACACGTACAGGACGCCCGCTCCCGAGGGGGAACTTCGCTTCCTGGACTTCGGCGCCGGGTGGGGGAGGATCTCGCGGCCGTTCATGCGGGACTTCGGTCCGAGCGGCCTCTATGGGTATGAGCCGAACCTGCTGTTCTGCTCGGTCGCGCGAGCCCTGAATCCATACGTCTGCTTCCTGCACGGAGGGCGGGTGCCGTCCAATTCCCTTCCGCGAGGCTGGGTCGATCTCGTCGTCAGCTGGTCAGTGTTCTCGCATCTGCCTGAATGGCTCGCGCGCGCGTGGTTGGTCGAGCTGCACGCGGCGCTGCGGCCGGGCGGCTGGTGCGTGATCACGAGTTGGGGGAGGAGGTTCCTCGAGCTCCTGCGGGAAGAGCAGGAGAAGAGGGACCGGGGGGGGTCGATTCACTGGTACTACGAGATCGTCATCGACCGGTTCGGCGATGTCTCCGCTCGGCTGGACGCCCACGATCGCGGCGAGTACATCTATGCGGATGACACGGGCGATGGCGAATATGGCGATGCGATCGTCTCTGAGGTCGCGCTGCGGCGGATTCTCTCTGAGGCGAGCCTCGGCTTCGACCTGACGAGGTCAGACACCTCATCACTCCCGCAGGACGTGTTCGTGTTGCAGCGCCCGCCGGGCTGACCGGCCCGCGCGTCAGAAGTCGTGCTCGGCGCGGATCCGTGCGAGGTAAGCCATCGGGGCCAGGCCAACGTCGCGGCGGAACAGCCTGGACAGGTATGCCGGATCGAGATTGGCGCTACGCGCCAGGTCACCGAGCTGCCAGGGCCGCTCTGGT
>WHSP01000298.1:0-733 GCA_009380025.1 Gemmatimonas sp.
GGCGCGGACCTGTTCTCCTCCGCCAACGGTCACGGTGTATCCGTCGCCGGCCGCCTCCGTGGAGACCGCGGGGCGACCACAGTGGATCGTGACGCTGTGGCGGACGTGGAGCTTGTGGAACCACTCCCCAACCTGGTCGCCGAGCACCCGGGTGAGCGGCACGGGCGCCACCTCTACCACCGTCACCGAGCACCCCATGTCCGTAAGCGTGGCGGCCACCTCCAGGCCGATGAAGCCACCGCCGATCACCGCCACATGCTCTCCCCCGGACAGCTGCTCATGGAGCCGGGCGCCGTCGTCCACGGTCCGCAGGTAGTGGATGTGCTCGTCGCCGCGGCCCAGTGTCCGTACCCGGGACCCGGTCGCGATCACCAGTCCCTCGTAGCGGACTTGGGATCCGTCCGTGAGCAGGACGGCTCGCTCGGTGGCATTCACTTCACTCGCGGCGCGGCCGAGCACGAGCGTCACGCCGGAATCGGCGTACCACTCCCGGCTGCGCAGCAGATCGGGTTCGGGAGGCTGACGTAGCCCCTCCTTCGACAGCGGGGGGCGGTCGTAGGGCAGGTGCGGCTCCTCGCCCACCAGCACGATCTCACCCGAGAAGTCGTGGTGGCGGAGTGTCTCGATGGCGTGTACCGCGGCGAGGGATGCTCCGACCACCACGACACGGTCCATGCTGCTCCCCCACTGTCGACAAGCCCGTGCTGGCGGCCCTGCCTGCCATTGGTAGTCA
>WHSP01000298.1:743-1562 GCA_009380025.1 Gemmatimonas sp.
CGGTGTCCGTAGGTTGGACCCGTTTCCCCATCCCCCTTTCAAACCGTGCGTGCGGTTCTCCCGCACACGGCTTACCGATGATCTTCTTGGCATGGTTACGCTGCCTTCGGATAGCGGATGGTGCCCATGAGTTGGTGCAGGCCTTGTTCCTTGAACCAGTGACGTGTCCATTGATCGGCCTGTCCGGCACGGAGGTTGCGGCCCCGCTTCTTGATCTGCAAGCGACGCAGTCGCCAGGTGACGTACCGGTCGATCTGGATGAACTTATCGGCGGCGTTCCCGGTGCCGAAGTAGTTGCCCCAGCCGCGCAGGATCGGGTTCAGCTCATCGATGACGATCCGGACATCGACCCCGACGCGGTTGCGGCCGGTCCGGTCACGGACCTTCTCCCGGAGCCGCTTCATCGCCTTCTGGCTGGGCCAGCGGTGCAGGTAGTAGCGCACGATTCGCTTCTGTTCCCACAGCCGCCCAGACATCCGGGCGCGGAAGTGGCAGCCGAGGAAGTCGAACCCTTCCCGGCCCTCACACAGGTCAACTACCCGGGTCTTACCCGGGTGCAGTTGCAGTCCCAGCCCGCCGAGAAGATCCTCGACCGCAGCCAGCGCAGCCAGCGCAGCCCTGGCTTGCTGTTCGGAGCGGCAGAGCACGACACCGTCGTCGGCGTACCGCACCAACGTGCCTACGCCCCGTTCTGTCAGCTCCCGATCCAGGGTGTGCAGGTAAATGTTGGCTAACAACGGGGAGATCACCCCACCCTGAGGGGCACCAGCGACCGTCCGCTGAACCTGCCCCTCGACCATCACTCCTGCCTGCAACCAC
>WHSP01000299.1 GCA_009380025.1 Gemmatimonas sp.
GGTACCGCGCGACGCCGACACCCCAAAGCGCCCACTTGACCTCGGGCTTGCCCAGCGAGTGAAGCCCGATCGTCGCCTCCTCGCACGCGATGCGCGCGTGGTCGCGGTGCACCGCGATCGCGGCGTCAACCTTCTTGAACGCCTCCGCAAAGGGAAGCTCGAACGACTCGGGCCGGCCGCCCTGGGTCCACCACGCGACGCCGGTCGTCTCACCGGGATCAATCCCGATCATCAGCAGCATCGTCGCTCATCTCCTCGATCAGCTCTGGGATCGATGACTTGCCGGCCCGACGCTGGCCACTCGTCTCACCCTTCAGGATCTTCCCGAGCTTCTCGAACTCGCGGATCACCTTCGCCACACTCACGTCCATCTGCTGCTTCGTCGCCTCGCTCAGGAGACCAAGTTGGCGCGTGAGCTCCCGGTGGATCTGGTCCATCACCTCTCGCCGAGTCTGCTCGCGCGCAACGCGGACCTCGCGCTGCAGGTCCTTCAGCGCGCCGCGCGCCTCCCGGATCTTCTCGTCGAGTGCGTCGTGTGCTTCCTGCGCGGACTTGAACGTCATCGTGAACGTTGCCCTCGTGTTGGCGGCGAGACGGGACGGTAGATGGTCACGACGGCTTCCGATGCGTGAGGCAGTTCATGTCGTTGCACTCTTCGGCCTCGGTCGCATATTCCTCGTACTTGTTCTTGAAGTAGTCGGGGTCGACGGGCCAATGATCGGAGAAGTCTCCGGGCACCCGCACGATCCAGTGACCGACTGGAACGGGCACATCTCCCTGCGCGCCGTCCACGCCGGCCATGAGCACGAGCTGGCCATTCACCAACCCCGCGGGGGCCTCGAACTCCGTCAGCTCATCCAGATTGTCTCCGGTCCACTGAAGGGCCTCGATCTCGGACGGCTTGCTGCGGTACCTCATACCGATACCTTTCTCTCCAGCCGGCGAAGGGCCGACTGAGCCTTGTCGCCGCGGCGGCGGAGCTTGCTGGCGTCCCTCGCCCCACGGCCGGTCGCCCTCGCCGCGGAGCCAGGCGCGGTCGACCGGCCACCAGCCGTAGACGAGCGGGTGCCACTTGCGGTGCCCGCAGCGGCACTCACCGTACCAGTCGAGGTCCAGGATCCGGCGCTCGAGCCCGCTGACCTTACGGTGCCAGTGGACGTGGATCATCGTTGGCTCCTCGCTTCTTCCGCGCGGCGCATCGCCAGATAGTCGTCGACCAGTTCGGCGTCGGTCACCTTGGTGCGAAGCCAGCCGCCGCCGCGGAGCCACGCGATGAACTGGAGCAGCAATCTACGTTGCATCACGACACGACCTCGAGCCGGAGGTCGCGCTCGATCTTCTCAAGCCGGCCGACCGTCTCGATGAGCCGCGCGGTCGGCAAGAAGTGAGCGCGCCTGCTGGTCGTCCGGCGAAGGAACCCGAGCCGCCACGCCTTGTAGACCGTCCCGGGCCACACGGGTCGGGGGTCAGCCTCGTACGCACTGGCTTCGGCGCAGATGTGGAGGATGTGACGGCCTCGTTGCGGGTCGTCTTCGAACG
>WHSP01000029.1 GCA_009380025.1 Gemmatimonas sp.
GCGACGAGCCGCGAGTGAGGCGTACGACTGTACGCCGCAGGGAGCGGCGAGGAAGCGGGCGCCCGTAGGAAGCAAGGGTTCCCACGCAGAGCTGCGCGATCTATCAACGGCCTTATAGTCGAACTTGGCTTACCGCAAGGACTTCAGCGAAGCTACCGCCCGCCGGTATCCAGATCAAGAGCGTTGGGCGACGCCTTGACGCCGAACGTCATTTCGCGGTACGCTGCTGCGCAACCCACTCCAGGAGATTCCTCTATGGCGGACTCGGTAGCCTCCCACCCCTCGACCGCGCCCTCACCACCCACCCGCGGGCTCCCGCCCGAAGCGTACGAGAAGATCCCCGGCGAGATGTATCAACCATACGTCCCGGAGGAGGCGAGCATTCCCGAGCTGACGGTAAAGGCAGTCGTCGTTGGCATTGTGCTGGGTATCGTATTCGGCGCGGCCAACGCCTATCTCGGGCTTCGCGTCGGGCTCACCGTCAGCGCGTCGATCCCGGCCGCCGTCATGGCGATCGCTATCTTTCGCGTCCTGCGCAGCGGAACGATCCTCGAGACCAACATCGTCCAGACGGTCGGGTCGGCAGGCGAGTCGCTGGCGGCGGGAGTCATCTTCACCCTGCCGGCGCTGTACATCTGGGGAATCGATGCGCAATGGTACGTTCTGGCGACGGTATCCTTTCTGGGCGCCGTCCTCGGCGTGCTCTTCATGATCCCGCTCCGCCGGTTTTTGATGTCGAGCGAGCACGGTGTGCTCCCGTTTCCAGAGGGAACGGCGACGGCCGAAGTGCAGGTGGCGGGGGAGACGGGCGGGTCGAAAGCGAAGCTCGTGTTCGGTGGGTTGGGGATCGGCGCGCTCTACCAGGCGCTCGTGCACGGATCCGGAGTTGCCCTGTGGCCGGGATCACCGGAGGCCAACGTCTTCGGCGATAACCCGAGTCCGGGGCTGCGGAAGACGGTCATTGCCGGTGACCTGACCCCCGAGCTCCTCGGCGTCGGCTTCATCATCGGACCCAGGATCTCCGGGATCATGGTCGCCGGCGGGATCACCGCCTGGTTCGGGCTCATCCCTTTGATCGACCTCTTCGGTGCGGGCCTCCAGGCTCCCGTCCCCCCCGAGCCGGAGCAGCTGATCGGAGGCATGGACGCGGGCACGATCTGGAACAGCTACGTCCGTTACATCGGCGCGGGAGCAGTCGCGGGTGGAGGCATCATTACGTTGATCCGGGCGTTGCCCCTGATGTGGGGGAGCCTATCCGTCGGGCTTCGGCGGATCGGCCCGTCTGCGGCGAGGGTGCTCCGCACCGACCGGGACGTTCCTCTTCGCGGCGTCCTCCTCGCGTCCCTCGCCGTCGCCCTCCTTCTCTGGTCGATCCCGTTCATCGAGGTGTCGTTCATCGGCGCCCTCCTGATGGTCGTCTTCGCCTTCTTCTTCGTGACTGTCTCCGCGAGAATCGTGGGTCTGATCGGTTCGTCATCGAATCCAGTGTCCGGGATGACGATCGCCGCCCTGCTGGTGACTTCGTTGATCTTCCTCGCCCTCGGGCGAGCCGATCCGTCCGCGCCGGTCGCAGTGCTCCTCGTCGGCGCGGTTGTCTGTATCGCGGCGTCCATCGCCGGCGACACCTCGCAGGACCTGAAATGCGGCTTCCTCATCGGCGCCACCCCCTGGAAGCAGCAGGTAGCCGAGCTGATCGGCATCCCCTTCGCCGCCGTCTCCATGGCGTTCGTGCTCCAGCTGCTGCACACCTCATACGGCATCGGTTCGCCTGACCTCGCCGCGCCTCAGGCGACCCTGATGGCCACCGTGATCGACGGGGTGCTGACGCAGTCCCTTCCCTGGGCCCTCGTCTTCGTCGGCGTCGCGATTGCCGTCGTCGTGGAGCTTCTCGGCGTCCCTTCGCTACCGTACGCGGTCGGGCTCTACCTGCCGCTGAGCCTCACGACATCGATCTTCGCCGGGGGAGTCGTACGCTGGATCATCGAAAAGCGAAATCGGGGAGAGTCCCTGCAGGAGAAGCGTGAGGCTGGAGTCCTCTACGCGTCGGGGCTGATTGCCGGGGCAGCCCTGTTGGGAGTTCTGATTGCCGTCCCGGTCGCGTTCGCTCCCGGCGTGCTCGCCGCCGTCAACATCGGCTCGGAGTGGGCAGGGTCTCTCGCCCCGGCCCTCTCGCTGGCCGCATTCACCGCACTCGCCGTGAGCCTCTACCTGGTCGCCACCCGTGCCGAGAGTGACGCAGTCACTCACGACCCGACTGCGGGCGTGCGGCGTGAACAGATGTGACTTGTCGTCATCTCCTCGGTAGAGACCGCGTTTCTCCGCGGCTTCGCGTGAAACCTCCTGCGACAGACCTGCTACCGTTCCCGCTCCTCCAGGTCACCCCAGGCGAGCTTGCGTCGGAGGGTCGAGAAGAATGTCTGGCCAGGGAAGCGGACCAGCCGCAGGGGTGTCTTCGCGCGGCAGGCGATGAGGCGATCGCCCGGTAGGAGAGTCGTCCCTTGTTGTCCGTCGATCGTGAGGATGAGCTCCTCGGTTGGGGAGAGGACCTCGACGGTTATGGTCTCGCTCGATGACAGGATGAGCGGCCTGACGGCGAGGGTGTGGGGACAGATGGGCGTGGCGAGGATGCAGTCGAGGGAGGGTGGAACGATGGGCCCGCCAGCTGAAAGGGAGTAGGCAGTAGATCCTGTTGGCGTGGCGAGGATGATTCCGTCGGCGCTGTACGTCCCCACCTCCTCGCGATGGGCGTGCACTCGGATTCGCAGCATCCGCGCGACGCCGCCGCGGTGGAGGACGACGTCGTTGAGGGCGAGGTACTCGCCGTGGATCTTGCCGCTCGCGCTCTCGGCCGCAACCTGCAGCACGAGGCGTTCGTCCAGCAGGATTCGGCCGGCAACCAGGTGGTCCAGCCCTTCGGCGAGCTCCTCTCGGCTCAGCGAAGTCAGGAAGCCGAGCCGACCGAGATTGATCCCCAGAACAGGGATCCCCAGGGGTGCCACGAGCCGTGCCCCACGTAGGAGAGTTCCGTCACCGCCCAGCGTCACGACCAGATCGAGACCCGGAACGATATCGGGGGTAAGCACTTCGCCACCGCCGTTCACGGCGGCGAGACCTTCCTCGAAGAACGTCTCGATCCCGTGCGCTTCGGCGAACCGAACCATCCGCCCGAGTGTGGCGTCGAGGGCGGCGTAGTCCGCATGACCAACCAGACCGATTCGCCGCAGCGCGGTCGTAACCCCTTGTGCGCTCACGCAGTCTCGCGGAGCGAGGGCGATGGAACGACCCCTACCAGCGCGGCCGCCCGTTCGGCGATCCCCGCCGCCGTCAGCCCGACCTCGTTGAGGAGCTCAGCGCGCGATCCGTGTGCGATGAATGAATCGGGCAGACCCAGGGAGTCGGTTCGGACCTCCGGCCAACCTTCGCCGATTCGCCGCCGAACGAAGGCGCCGAAACCGTTTACGACGGTCCCCTCCTCGACGGTCAGCACGTGCGAATGATCCGAGGCCAGCTGTTCGAGACATCTCTCGTCGAGGGGCTTGATGAACCGGCAGTTCACAACCGTCGCGTCGATGCCGTAGCGCAGGAGCTCCTTCGCGGCGTCCAGGGCGGGCAGCACCATGGTGCCCGTTGCGAAAATCGCTAGCCCTCGGCCCCGTCTCAGCACTTCCCAACTCCCGTACTCGACTGGCGGTAGCGACGCGGCGTCCTCGGTTTCGACCGGAACGCTGTCCCTCGGCCATCGGATGGCGAACGGGCCGCCCTTCCACTCGATCCCCGTCCGCAGGAGGCGGATCATCTCGTTTCCGTCCTTCGGCGCCGTCACGGTCATGCCGGGGACGGCAAGCATATAGGCGATATCGAGCCCACCGTGGTGGGTCGGGCCATCGTCCCCGGCAATTCCTCCCCGATCCATACAGAAGAGGACAGGCAGGTCCTGCAGGGCGACGTCGTGGACGATCGAGTCGTAGGCGCGCTGCAGGAAGGTGGAGTAGATCGCGACGACTGGCTTGATCCCCCGGGTCGCCATGCCAGCAGCGAAGGTCACCGCGTGCGCTTCGGCGATCCCGACGTCGAAGAACCGGTCGGGATGCGCTTGGGCGAAGATGTTGGTGCTCGTCCCCTCCGCCATCGCGGCCGTGATCGTGACCAGCTCCGGGTACTCGTCGGCCAGCTTCGTCAGCGCCGCGCCGAAAACGGCCTGGTACCGCGGAAGCGCCCCGCCCGACTTCTTCAAGGATGCGCCGGTAAACTTGTCGAAGCTCCCGCTCGCGTGCCATTTTACCTGATCCTCCTCGGCAGGCGCGAACCCCTTCCCCTTCGTCGTGAGCACGTGAACGAGCCGAGGACCTTCCATCTTCCGCACGTCGGCGAAGGTCTCGACGAGTTGCTCGACATCGTGCCCGTCGACCGGGCCGATGTAGCGAAAGCCGAGCTCCTCGAAGATCATTCCGGGCACGAACATGCCCTTGACGGCGTCGTCGACGCGTACCGCAAAGTGCTCGACGAGCCCACCCAACGATCCCATCCTCGGCGCCGAGTGGATCAGGCGCTTGACCTCCTCCCGGATGCGGTTGTAGAGCGGGTGCGTCCGCATGCTCGTCAGACGCGCATGCATGGCGCCGACGTTGGGGGAGATCGACATCTGGTTGTCGTTCAGGACGACGACGAGGTCGCGATCCGTGTCCCCGGCATTGTTCATCGCCTCGAAGGCAAGGCCGCACGTCATCGAACCGTCACCGATGACCGCGATGACTTCGTACTCCTCTCCTCGGATGTCGCGCGCGGCCGCCATCCCGCACGCCGCCGAGATCGACGTCGCCGCGTGGCCGGCGCCGAACGTGTCGTACTCCGACTCGTCACGTCGCAGGAACCCCGATAGCCCCCCTTTCTTACGGATCGAAGGAAACGCCTCGTTGCGGCCGGTAAGAATCTTGTGCGGATATGCCTGATGGCCGACGTCCCAGACGAGGAGGTCGCGCGGAGTATCGAACACCCGGTGGAGCGCGATTGTCAGCTCGACGGACCCCAGGTTGGAGCCGAAGTGCGCACCCTTGTGGGCGGAAACCACGTCGATGATCCGCTCTCGAACCTCTTCCGCCAGGTCCTGCAGGCGGTCCGACGGAAGGGCCCGTACATCGGCGGGAGAATGGATGCTCTCGAGAAGGGACAAGGGCCGATCACTCCTACAAAAGTCTCACGGGTGGAACAGCACCGCGATCAAGATGCCGTAGGCGGCACCCAACAACACCTCGAGGGGGGTGTGTCCCAGCAGCTCCTTCAAGCGTACTGGCTCCAATTTATGGTAGTCCTTGAGTTCCTCCAACATGCGGTTGAGGATCTGAGCCTGACGGCCGGCCGCCCTGCGGATCCCCGTTGCGTCGTACATGATAACCAGGGAGAAAAAGGCGACGGCGCCAAAGAGGGTGGAGCCCCAGCCTGCCCCCAAGCCTACCGCAGTCGTCAGCGCCATGACTGAAGCCGAATGGGCGGAGGGCATTCCTCCGGTGCCAACGAGCCGCCTGAAATCCGCCTGGCCGTAGTGAATCCAGCCAACGACGAACTTGAAGATCTGGACGCTGGACATCGCGAACAGGGCGAGCACCAGCGGCGGATTCAGCGCAACGACATCCCCGATCACTGCGTCCGTTCGATGACGTAGTCCGCGATCTGGATCAAGCGCGGAAGATCATGATCAGCCAACGCCTCCTTGGCCTCCGCGACTCTGGCGCGCGCCAGAGCCCTGGATCCCTCCACCCCAAAGAGCGCGGGGTACGACGCCTTGCGGAGTTCCACATCCCGACCAGCTGTCTTCCCGAGATCGGCCGAGGTCCCCACCACATCGAGGAGATCGTCGGTGATCTGGAAAGCCAGGCCGAGGGAGGCCCCATACGAGGTCAGCGCGCGAAGCAGTTCGTCGTCGCCACGTCCCGCGCGAACCCCGATGCGGAGCGAACACGTCAGCAGAGCGCCGGTCTTTCGCCGGTGCACCCACTCGAGCTCGTCGGGCTCCACGCGGCGATCCTCCGCCTGCAAGTCCAGCAGCTGACCGCCGACCATACCCGTCGCGCCCGCGGCCTGCGCCAGCTCGCCGACCAGAACGGCCCGCTCGGCGACGTCGAGCCCGATGGCCTGACCCTCCGAGTCCAGGACCTCCATCGCGGCGGGGAGGAGGGACGCTCCGGCGAGCATGGCGCGCCTGGATCCGAATGCGCGGTGCAGAGTCGCCCGGCCTCGGCGCAGGTCGTCATCGTCCATGCAGGGCAGGTCGTCGTGCACGAGGGAGTAGGTGTGGACCAGCTCGAGCGCACAGCTGAGCCTGACGGCTTCGTCCGGAACCGTCCCGCGGCACGCAGCGTAGGCCGCCATGGAGAGAATCGGCCTGATCCGCTTCCCGGCCGTCGCAAGGGCGTACTCGACGGCTTCCCGCAGGTGGCTGGGAAATCCCAGTGTCATCCGTCCCTGCAGCTGTTTCAGCGCGACATCGACCCGTCCGCGCTCGTCATCGAGGTAGGCCGCGATCGTCACTGCCACCATCTGCGCCCTCGACAGTCCCGCGGTTCGATCAACTCCCCTCCCGAAAGGCGCGCGACTGGCTCAGCGAGCCGTCCGCATTGAGCCGCTCGACGCGAAGCTCGGCCGTCCGAATCGCCTCCTCGGCCAGTCGTAGGAGGCGGATCCCTTCCTCGTAGAGCGCCAGCGAGTCGTCCAGCTCGACCTGCCCACCTTCGAGAGAACGCGTGATCTGTTCAAGGCGATTCAGCGCTTCTTCCAGGGTCGGCTGTTCGTCCGCACTCATTCTTCCTGCTCCACGGGGGGAGCCTCGAGCCTTTCGTCGTCCACACGGCAGGCGACGGAACCGTCGGCGATCTGGAGGTCGAAAGCCGTACCCGGGACGAAGGCGTCCTTGCCCCGGAGGATGTGGCCGTCCTTTCCCAGCGCCACAGCGAAGCCGCGGGCCAGTGCACCCAGCGGGGAGATCGACTCGAGCTGCCTCGCGGCGATTCTCACGCGTTCCCGGCGCTCCACTGTCATCCGTGAGCCCACGTCGATCAGCCGGACGTACCCGCGGTCGACGGCATCCTGTGCCCGTCCCAGCCGCGTCGCGATCGCCTGCTGAAGCCGCCAGCCATCGCGCTCGAGGTCGCGGATGAGGGCGGCACGATCGGGTACGGCGGACTCTGCGGCCGCCGAGGGCGTCGGCGCGCGTAGGTCGGCGACGAGATCGGCGATCGTCACGTCCGTCTCGTGGCCCACGGCGGAAATGACCGGAACGGGCGAAGCCGCGATCGCACGTGCGACGATCTCCTCGTTGAACGCCCACAGATCCTCGACCGACCCGCCCCCACGGCCCACGATCATCACGTCGACCAGGCCAGACGTACCCATGCGTCGAATCGCCGTCGCGACCTCGCGGGCTGCCCCCTCGCCCTGGACCCGGCACCCCGCGAGCACGACACGGGTCCACGGCGCCCGCCGCCGTACTACATTGACGATGTCGTGGAAGACCGCACCGCTAGGAGAGGTGACGACGCCGATCGCCATCGGGTGACGGGGAAGTGGACGCTTCCGGGCGGGGGAGGTCAGGCCCTCGCTTTCCAGCTTCCGACGCAGTCTCTCCAGCGCGAGCTTCCAGAGACCCTCACCCTTCCCCTCCAGAAGCGTGACCACTGCCTGGAAGTCACCGCGCGATGGATAGATCGTCACCTTGGCCAGGACCCGTACTGCCATCCCCTCATCGGGCGCAGTAGGAAGGCGACGTGCTTCGTCGCGCCACATCACGCAGTGCAGCTGCGCGTGGTCGTCACGAAGCGTGAAATAGCAGTGACCGGAACGGGCCCGGGTGAAATTCGCAACCTCCCCGCTGATCCAGAGGGGAGGCAAGCCGCCCTCGAGCAGCTCTTTGGCGGCGTCGTTCACCTCCGAAACCGACCACTCCTCGCGGGGCGCTGCCCCGAGGGAGTCCCGCGCGGTGCCGGGAGATGTCGCACGCCCCCCGCTACGCGGGTCGGGTCGGGTAACCCGGCGAGCCTGATCGGACGATGAAAAGAGGTCCCACGTCATCTTGATTCCTTCACGTACTCTCCATGACACGCAGTCACGAGCTCGACCGACGTCCCCGCTTCCCGCTTCCGACCAGGGCCTCCGGCAGCGTAGAAGAAGTCGCACCGCTCGTCCGCCGAGCGGCTTCGAGGGTGTTCGACAGCAGCATCGTGATGGTCATCGGGCCCACCCCGCCCGGCACGGGGGTAATCGCCGCCGCCACCTCGCTCACCCCTTCGAAATCCACATCTCCCGCAATCCGATAGCGGGGCTTCCCCTCGGGATCGACCACTCGAGTCGTACCCGCGTCGATCACGACCACGCCGGGCTTGACCATGTCCGCGGTGATCAGACCTGGCTTCCCCACCGCCACGATCAGGATGTCGGCCATTCGTGTGTGTGACGCCAGGTCAACGGTGTACTTGTGGGTCAACGTCACGGTCGCGTTGGGGCCAGGTGCCATCAAGAGTGACGCCAGTGGCTTGCTGACGATTAGACTGCGCCCGACGATCACCGCGTGCTTCCCGTGCGTCGGGACCTTCTCCCATTCCAGGATCTTCATGATCCCGGCTGGCGTCGCGGGGACGAAGCCCTCCGGGTCTCCCACGAAAGAAAGCCCGGCGTTGAGCGGATGAAAGCCATCTACGTCCTTGTGAGGCGCGACCCGGTTCAGAACCTGCTTGTACGGCAGGTGGCGCGGGAGCGGGAGCTGAACGAGAATGCCGTGGATCTGGGGATCGGCATTCAGCCCGTCGATCGCGCCGAACAGCTCATCGACCTCGATGTCCTCGGGGAGATTCAACGTGCGGCTCCCCATCCCGACCCGCTGGCACGCCTGCGCCTTATTCCTGACGTACACTTCGCTCGCGGGGTCCGAGCCAACGAGGACTGCGGCGAGCGTCGGCTTGATCCCCTCTTCCCCTAAAGCCGCGACGCCCTCCGCGATCCCTGCCCTGATCTCTCGACTGATGTCGGTTCCGCTGATGATGCGAGCCATAGAATGACGGAAATTCGATCCCTGTAGTGACTTCTGCATTTGCGACGCGCCCAGCCTCGAGCGGCGCTACGGGCCAGATCTTACAACTTCCCGAACACCCCCGTCAGGGATCTCGCGTAGGGAACGCTCAGCCGCTCGATCGATCGCGCCTTCCCTGTCTCCACGTCGACCGTCACGATGGCGCCCTGGAGGTGGAGTTCGCTGTCCGCGGGTTGGAGCCGCTCGCCTCGAGTCTGTAGGAGTTGGCGCTGGATGGAGATCTCCGCCTTCATGCCGATGATTCCACCGAGGGATCCGGTCAGCCCGAGATCTGTGATGTAGGCGGTCCCCTTCGGCAGGATCCGCTCGTCCGCCGTCTGGACGTGGGTGTGCGTTCCGACGACGGCGGAAACACGACCGTCGAGGTAGTGACCCAACGCCTGCTTCTCGGAGGTCGCCTCCGCGTGGAAGTCGACCACCACGACGTCCGCCGAACCCTCGAGCTCCTCGAGAAGCCGATCGGCGGCGCGGAAGGGGTCGTCGATCGGGGGCATGAAAACGCGGCCCTGAAGGTTCAGAACCGCCACTCGGGTGGAATTGATTGTCACGGTCACCACCCCGCGACCGGCATTACCGGGCGGATAGTTGGCCGGTCGCAACAGCCTCTCTTCCTTCTCGAGGAGTGCGGGGGTCTCCCGCTTGTCCCAGACGTGGTTCCCGGTCGTCACGACGTCCACGCCTAGGCCGCGAAGCTCTGCGTAGACTTCCGGGGTTATGCCGAAGCCTCCGGCCGAATTCTCACCGTTCAGGACGATGAGATCGGCGTCGGACTCCTGGCGAATGAGCTGTAGCAGCGCCTTGGCGACCTTGCGCCCAGGGCTACCGATGACATCGGCGACGAAGAGAATCCGCATCCAGGAAAGATCCGCAAGGTCCTCGGCTGAATCAAGGGCCGCGCGGGCGCTACATCATCACCGAGCGAAATCGACCGCTCGCGTCTCACGGATGACCACGACCTTGATCTGACCCGGATACTGCAGCTCCTGCTCGATCCTTCGCGCCGTCTCTTCGCTCAACTGCGACATCTCCTCGTCCGAAACCTCCTCCGGCGTAACCAGGATCCTGAGCTCACGGCCCGCCTGGATCGCGAAGCACCGCTCGACGCCGGGAAATGAAGTTGCGATTTCCTCGAGTCGCTCCAGGCGCTTGACGTAAGTCTCGAAGTTCTCCCGCCGTGCTCCTGGGCGCGACCCGGAGATCGCATCGGCAGCCGTGACGAGGAACGTTTCCGGATAGCGGTGCGGCTCTTCGTCGTGGTGGGCTTTGATCGCGTTGAGCACCTGATCCGGCTCGTCGTACTTCTTGCACAGCTGATAGCCCAGCTCGACGTGCGTGCCCTCGTGCTCGTGCGTCAGACCCTTGCCGACGTCATGCAGGAGCCCCATCCGCTTGGACATGGAGACGTCGAATCCCATCTCCGCGGCCATATTGCCGGCCAGAAGAGCGACCTCCTTCGAGTGCTGGAGCTGATTCTGACCGTATGAAGTGCGGAACTTCAGGCGCCCGAGCACCTTGACGACCTCTGCATGAAGGCCGTGCAGCCCCAGCTCGTAGAGCACTTCCTCGGCCGCCTCCCGCATCCCGTTCTCCACCTCTTTTCGACTCTTGGCGACGAGATCGTCGATCCGCCCCGGGTGGATCCGACCATCCGCGACCAGCTTCTCGAGAGCGATGCGAGCCGTTTCGCGTCGAATCGGATCGAAGCCCGACAGAACGACCGCCTCCGGGGTGTCGTCGATGATGACGTCGATGCCGGTCGCTTGCTCGAAGGCGCGGATATTTCGGCCTTCGCGGCCGATGATCCGGCCCTTCATCTCATCGGATGGCAGGGAGACGACCGAGACGGTCGTCTCGGCTGTGTGATCCGCCGCGATCCTCTGGATTGCGAGGGAGATGATCTTCTTTGCCTCCCTTTCGGCGTCTCGGCGGGCCTCCTCCTTCACCTCACGAATCCGCTGTGCGGCCGTGGCTTTCGCCTCCTCTTCGAGCGCCTGCATGAGCTGGCGTTTGGCCTCGTCCGCGCTCAGGCCCGCGAGCGACTCGAGCCGCTGCTGCACTTCGCCGATCTTGTGCACGAGTTGAGACTCCCGCTCTTCCAGCGATCGCTCCTGCTTGTGCAGTGATTCTGCACGTTCTTCTTGGCCTTGCGCCTTCTCGTCCAGCAAGAGGAACTTGCGGTCGAGCGCTTCCTCGCGCTCCTCGATTCGCCGCTCGGTGCGCTCGATCTCATCCCGCCGACGCGTCTCTTCTCGTTCCCACTCCTCCTTGGCGCGGAACCCCTCCTCCTTTCCGGCGAGGATCTCCGCCTTCCTCAGGTTCTCCGCCTCATTTCGAGCCGTAGTGACGATCCGTTCGGCCTCATCCTCGGCCGTTGCACGGGCCCGCTGTAGGCGGCTTCGCTCCGCCGATCGGCCGCCGAGGAAGCCGAAGATGACCGCCACCAGCACCGCTACGAGAGCGGTCAGCACGATTTCCATGGATTTTTCTATGTTGCCACGGGGCGACGCCCCGTGTGAACTGCGATCGAAAGCCCGTGACGCCCGCGAGACGGATCAATGATGAACGTGTCCGAACGCATCGGAGACGCGAAATCCTGAAGAAACCGACAGTCCAGCCGTAGTGCTTGAGCAGGCCAGGCGCAGCACAGGAGAGCGCACGGGGCAGGAAACCACTTGGGAAAAACA
The DNA here is from genome assembly GCA_009380025.1 of Gemmatimonas sp. GTDB lineage: Bacteria > Gemmatimonadota > Gemmatimonadetes > Longimicrobiales > Longimicrobiaceae > WHSP01. The sequence continues at coordinate 11,761 of WHSP01000029.1, forward strand.
TAGACAGCGCCGCGAGGAAGGCGCAACCCCGAGGGGACCGGGCCAGATCCCGCCGGCCTAATAGGCGGTCACCGCGACTCCTCCGCCGGGTTGGAGCCTCGTTCGTCGGCGACGGATTTTTCGAGAAGGTAGGCAAGGCGGGTGGAGCGCCGCGCGACCTCGTCGCGTAGCCTGGAAAGCTCACTGCGCGAACGGAAGAGCTCATCGGTGATGGTAAGCGCGGCAAGAATCACTGCGCGGTGTGGATCGAGCCGGCTCTCCATGTCGAGGTCGCGGATGGTCTCCTCGAGGTGAGCGACGACCTTCCGGGTGTATTCCGGGGAGACGTGGGACCGCAATACGTGCCGCTGCCCGGCGACTTCGACAATTACGCTCTGGCGATCGCCGCTCGAGTCGCTCATCCGTCCACCTCCAGCGCCGAGAGTCGTTGCATCAAACGTACGACACGCTTGCGCGCCTGAAGCATCCGGCTCTCGAGAGCAGCGTTCTCGGCTCGCGCCTGCTTCAGCGACTCGGCCAGATCGCCCGACTCCCCGCGTTCGTCGCCTCCTTCTTCGAGAGCATGCCGAAGCCGCTCGACTTCTGTCTCGGCCTTGCGCGCGCGGCGTATCCACTGCCCTAGCGTTGCCGATGCCTCTTCGGCTGAGCGCTCCAGGCGCTCCCACTCGCGCGGAAGCACCGCGCTCTCGTCCCTATCTTCGCCTGACACCGTGCTCCTCCTCGAGTGATCTCAGCATGGCCGCAACGATCGCGTCGATCTCATCGTCGGTCAACGTTCTCTCCGGGTGTCGAAACCTCAGGCGCCATGCAATGCTCCTGGTCCCCGCCGGGATCCCCTCTCCCTCGTAGATGTCAAACGGCGCTACACGCTCGAGCAACAACCCTCCCCGTGCGCGAAGCGACTCCTCGATCGCGCCGGCCTCCACGCCTGCCGGCGTGACCAGGGCGAGGTCCCTCTCCACCGCAGGGAACGCGGGAAGCTCTACATACGCCTTCGGTGGACATGGCGGCGGGGGACGGAGCGTCAGCTCGAGCGCGTAGACCGGTTCGGCCCAGGCGGGGGCGTCGAGATGGGCGGGGTCGACTCGCGAGGCTTGTCCGAGGACGTCGCCGTTGGAGCTGTGAACCGACAGTCGATCGCTGCCTTCTGCCTGTGGGCGAACGTCTGCCTCCACCAATTCGGCGACGTCGAGAAGGAGCGCCTTCAGATCCCAGAAGTCCCACAGTTCATCTCCACCGCTCCAGTGAGATGGCCGTCGGGGTCCCGTCAACACGGCCGCGAGACGCGTCTCCTCGCGGGGTACCAAGCCGGCGGGCCCAAACACCGTTCCGATCTCGTATAGCCTGACGGAGCGAACTCCGTGCGCCCAATTGTGCTCCACCCGGCGTAGCAACCCGTCGGCGAGGTCTCCCCGGAGGTGGCTCTCCTCCATCGAGAGCGGGTTCAGCAGCGGGACCCGGTCCGAACCGGCCGGAGCGAACGCAGCAGTTCGCGCCTCCAATAGACCCCAGCGCTGGAATAGCGCATGAACGTCCGAGACAAGGCTGAGTAGGGGATCCGGCGGCACGTGCCCTGGCCGGAAGAAGCTCAGCTCCACCCCGAAGCTATCGTAGCCGCGGCGCCGTGCGATCTCCTCGATGACGTCGATCTCCCTCGTGACGTCAGGGCGGAAGGCGGGAACGGCCACCATCGAGCCATCGGGTGTCGCCTCGATCGAGAACCCGATCGGGCGCAGCAGCTCGTCCACCTCCTCGCCGGTCATCTGGACCCCGAGGACCTGAGCGATTCGCGCCCCCCGCACAAGCACCTGGATGCGCTTCGCAGTCGAGGACTTCGCGTCCACCGCAGGCGGGCGCACGGTTCCCCCCGCGACCGCGACGATCAGCTCGATCAACCTATGCAGGGCACGAGGCTGCCCTGTCGGGTCAACGCCCCGTTCGAATCGATGGGACGCGTCAGTCGAGAGGCCCAGAGCACGCGCCGTCCCCCGGACGCGAAGCGGATCGAACAGGGCGCACTCCAGCAGCACTCGGGTGGTAGCTTCCGTGACCTCGCTGTCCTCCCCGCCCATGATGCCAGCGAGGGCCACCGGACCATCCCGATCGGCGATGACGAGCGCCTCAGCGTCCAGCCTGCGATCGACCCCATCAAGGGTCACAAGCGACTCGCCTTCCCGGGCCCGACGCACACGGATCTCGGGGCCCGCAAGCCGATCGAGGTCGAACGCGTGGAGGGGCTGACCGAGCTCGTGGAGAACGTAGTTCGTCGCGTCCACCACGTTGTTGATCGGGCGTACGTCGATCGACCTCAATCGTGTAGCGAGCCACTCCGGGGATGGCGCGACGGTGACGCCTTCGACGACGGCCGCCATGTATCGCGGACAACCCTCCGGATCCTCGATGGTGACCGTAACCTTTCCCCCGGCCCCTTCCCGCTCCGCCGACGCGATCTCTAGCTCGACGTCTTCGTCCAGCAATGGGGGGAGGCGGAGGCTACCCTCGCCCCCGGCGGCCAGCTCGCGCGCGACGCCGAGGTGGGACAGCAGGTCGGGGCGGTTCGGCGTGATGTCGAGGACCAGGCGCGTGTCTTCGAGGCCCATGCCCTGCACGAACGACGTTCCCGGCTCCCATTCTCCCGACAAGGTGAGCAGACCGGCATGGTCGCGACCGAGGCCCAGCTCCTTTGCCGAGCAGAGCATTCCCTCGGAGACCTCTCCCCGGAGCTTGGCCTTTCGAATCCTCATTCCATCGGGAAGAGAGGAGCCGACAGGCGCAAAGGGGTAGAACCTCCCGGCCTCGACGTTGGGCGCCCCACACACGACTTGGAGCGTGTCCCCGCCCGCATCGACTTCGCAGAGGCGGAGCCGGTCGGCATTCGGATGCGGCCGAACCTCTTTCACCTGGGCGATGACGATCCCGCCGAGCCCGCCGCCAAGCTCCGAGATTTCGTCGACTGGTGCGCCGAGCATCCCGAGTCTCTCCGCGATCCGAGCTGCCGAATCGTCGATATCGGGGGCCAGGGTACGCAGCCAGCGGTAGGAAATATTCATCTCCGAAAAATCGAAATCTCTGGACGCAGTCCGACTCCGAGCGGGCATGGACGGCTGCCCGATCCCGCTCTTGCCCCGGCCAATGATGGACCGCTCGCGTTGCTCCTCACCCGAACTGCTCCAGAAACCGCATGTCGTTCTCGTAGAGCAGCCGGATGTCCGGCAGGCGGAAGCGCTGCATGGCGATGCGAGCGGGCCCCATGCCGAACGCGAAGCCGGTGTACCGCTCGGGGTCGTAGCCGACTGCCTCGAACACGGCGGGGTCGACCATTCCTGCACCCATGATCTCCATCCAACCGGTCCGTTTGCACGCGCTGCAGCCCTCTCCACCGCAGATCTGACAGGAGACATCCACCTCGGCGGATGGTTCGGTGAACGGGAAGAACGATGGACGAAACCGCGTCTTCGTCTGCGGCCCGAGGAACCGCCGGGCGAACTCCGCGATGGTGGCCTTCAGGTCGATGAAGGTGATCCCTTCGTCAACCGCGAGGCCTTCGATCTGCTCGAACGCCGGCGCGTGGGAAGCATCGAACGGATCGCGTCGATACACGGTCCCCGGGACCACGACTCGGATCGGTGGCTCGAACTCCTCCATCACCCGTGCCTGGACCGGCGAGGTATGGGTCCGTAGCACGACCCCGTCCGCGAGATAGAACGTATCGTGCATATCGGCGGCCGGGTGATCGAGCGGCGTGTTCAGTTTGGTGAAGTTGTACTCGACGGTCTCGACCTCGGGCCCGCGCACCCGGGTGAATCCGAGGGACTCGAAGATCCCGCAAACCTCCTCGACCACCTGGGTAACCGGGTGGAGCCCTCCACGCCAATGGGCTCGGCCCGGCAAGGTGAGATCGATCAGGGCTTCGTCCGACACGGCCGTGACGGCTCTTTCCTTTCGCTCCTCGAGCCGGGCCGCCAGAACGTCCTTGATTCGATTCGCCTCCGCACCGACCCGAGGGCGCTGATCTGCGGGGAGCTGTCCCAGCCCTCGAAGGATTCCCGTAAGCCTCCCTTTCCTCCCGAGGAGCTCGACGCGTAGGCGTTCGACGTCGCCGGCCTCGACAGCCGCATCGATCGCCTCGCTCCCCTCTCTCTCGAGCAGCGCGAGCTGCTGCATCAAATCGTTCGCCATTCGTCTCCTCGATCCAGTCCATTCGGGCAGAACAATTTGAAACGACGCCCTCCCATTAGCTACCCCTTCACCCGGTCCACCGAAGTCCTTTGGGGTAGTGGTTCTTCACTGTCGAGTCGACGCGCTTTCCCCAGCCGAGGGCGAACCCTTCGACCATGATCGGAGCCCATCCTGGGTCCCCCTCCGCCTCGATCGGATGGCCCCTCAAATACGCCTCGACCCGCTCATCCTCCAGTTCGAGGGCGACTTCGTGCGCTGCGCTTTCGGGCGGAACGGCCAGCGCCAGGGCGTACGCCGGCTTCAGCCGATCCCGCTCGAGCGTTCCGAGCGAGAGGCCGGCGCGCACGACGCGCAATCCGCGCATTGACGGCGAATCCGCCGGGAGCTCACAGATCTCGCGTCCAAGCTGTTCGACTCGAGCAACATCGTAGACACCCTCGCAGAATGTTTCGGCAGCGAACTCCGCCAGGCGACGAAGGGCGTCCCTGCTCGGCGCGAGTCGCCAAGGCTTCCCCAGCGGTCCGTCCCCTTCGCTCGCGTCCGACCGTCGCAGACCAGCGACGAAGTGACCCGCCCCGAAGTTTCGGTGAGGCCAGAGTCGGTATGCCCCCTCGCCGACCCTCTGCGCCCGCTCGGGAACTGGTAGCTCGACGGGCGCGAATCGGCGGTCTCGGGTGAGAAAGGCGGCGACGATCGCTTCGTTCTCTTCCGGCGAAAAAGTGCACGTCGAGTAGACCAGCAAGCCCCCCGGACGTGTCAAGTCGGCGGCGCTTCGCAGGAGGTCGCCCTGGCGGCGTGCGCATCCAGCAACGGACTCAGGGCTCCAGTCTGCGACCGCAGCGGCGCTCTTGTGGAACATCGATTCGCCCGAGCACGGCGCGTCGAGGAGCACTCGATCGAACCAGGCTCCGAAGTGACGCGCAAGCCGATCGGCTGTCTCCGAGAGTACAATGCAATTGCGGGCTCCGCAGCGCTCGAGGTTCCCCGCCAGCTCGCGGGCCCTCCCCCGGGCCACGTCGTTCGCAACGAGCACGCCCTCATTTCGCATCAGCGCGGCGAGGTGGGTCGCCTTTCCCCCCGGCGCCGCCGCGAGATCGAGCACCCGCTCTCCGGGTCGTGGATCCATCGCCGCGGCCACCAACATCGACCCGGGATCCTGGACGTAGTACAGGCCCGCCGCGTGGTACGGGTGCTTGCCAGGCCGCTCCCCCGACCGGATGAACCAGCCATCCGACACTCCCGGAATCGGAGTCAACTCGAACGGAAGGAGCCATCCCAGCTGGTCCGACGAGCTTCGCAAAGAGTTGGTCCGTAACCCCTCGCGCGGATTCGCCAGCGCCGCCAGAAACTCGTCGACCTCATCGCCGAGCATGGCGTGCATCCGCGTGACGAAGGCTGGAGGAAAGACCATCACTTTCCGGAGGCTGAAAGAAAAAGCGCCGGGAGAGGGCCGCTCTCCCGGCGCCAGCCAACCGTCTGTCGGCGCCTAGAGGGCTGCCCGAGCCTGATCGGCGAGATGAGCAAACGCGTCCGGGTCGCGGATCGCCAGATCGGCGAGCTGCTTCCGGTTGAGCTCGATCCCCGCCAGCTTCAGCCCGTTCATGAACCTCGAGTACGTCAACTCGTGCTGTCGCGCGGCGGCGTTGATCCGAACGATCCAGAGCCGGCGGAAGTCCCGTTTCCGATTCTTGCGGTCGCGATACGAATATCGCCAACCCCGCTCGACCGCTTCCTTCGCCGTCTTGTACAGGTTCTTCCGGCGACCGAAGTAGCCCTTCGCGTGCTTCAGGATCTTGTTCTTGCGCTTCAAACGCGCGACGTTCATGCTTACGCGTGGCATGATCTTCCAGCTGGGTTCAGGTGGATCAGGGTCTGCGAGATCAGCTCGATAGAAGCCGTTTGATCCGCTTCTCGTCCGATTTCGCGACCATCTCACCCTGCCGGAGGTGGCGCTTCCGCTTGGGAGACTTCTTCGTCAGGATGTGGCTCGTGAAGGCGTGGTGCCGCTTGACCTTCCCCGTGCCCGTCTTCTTGAACCGCTTGGCCGCACCTCGGTGCGTCTTCATCTTCGGCATGTCTCGCCCCTTCCTTCGTTGATCGCGCCGGCGTACCGGCACCGAATAATCCCGTCCTGGTTTCGAGCCGTGAGGATGATCACTTCAGCGGCGCGAGCACCATCGTCATGCTTCGCGCTTCCATCATCGGGTGAGACTCCACCTTCCCGATATCCGCCACCTCCGCGACCATCCGTTCTAACACCACCCGACCGATTTCCGGATGCGCCATCTGGCGACCCCGGAACATCATCGTGACCTTTACCTTGTTCCCTTCCTCCAGGAACCGTCGCGCGTGTCGGGCCTTGAAATCGAAATCGTGATCCTCGATCCCCGGCCTCATCTTGACCTCTTTGAGCTCGACTCGGTGCTGCTTCTTCCGCGCCTCGCGGGCCTTCCGCTGCTCCTCGTAGCGAAACTTCCCGTAATCCATGATCCGACAGACGGGCGGCCGTGCCGTTGGCGCAACCTCCACCAGGTCCAACCCCAACTCTTCTGCCGCTTCGAGCGCTTTCTCGATCGGTATGATTCCGAGCTGCTCACCCGCCGGGTCGATCACCCGGACCGGGCTGATCCGGATCTGTTGGTTGACACGCGTTCGCTCGTTGATGGCCGTCGCTCTCCGCGGAAAAGGTCGATGAAAAAAAGGCCCGCTCTCAGCGGGCCCCAGACAGCAGGCAGCCCCTCCACCCGTCGTAGAGGAGGGGAGGGGAGCGCTGTCTCTGGAACCCGGCGGCATCGCGAAAACTCGAGCCGAAAGGTGAGGGGCACTCGGCCCCTGCTTTGCCTGATTGTGGATTCGAATGTAGATAGGCTTCGTCGGACGGTCAACCCCGTATCGTGGCAACCTACATCTCACGAGGTCCGTTGAACCCGACGCGCAGGGTCTTCGAATCGACCTGCTCTCGGACCCGGCCGGCAAACGCCTGACGTGTAACGATCTCCTGCTTCCTCCCCGCCCCACGGACCCGAACGGCCACCGTGCCCGCCTCTGCCTCACGACCGCCGATCACCGCCATGTACGGGACCTTCTGGGTCTCGGCCTCCCGGATCTTGTAGTTCAGCGTCTCGCTCCGGTCATCGACCTCGGTGCGAATGCCGACGGCGGCGAGATCCCCGGCGAACTGGCGCGCGCTCTCGTTCTGCTCGTCCGAAATCGGCAGGACGACCACCTGCACGGGCGCGAGCCAGACCGGGAAGGCCCCGGCGTAGTGCTCGATCAGGATCGCGATGAAGCGCTCGAACGAGCCGAAGATTGCTCGGTGAATGATCACCGGGCGGTGTTCTCGGTTGTCTTCGCCGGTAAACCCGAGATCGAACCGATCGGGGTTGGCGTAGTCGAGCTGGATCGTACCGAGCTGCCACTTGCGGCCGATGGAGTCGGAAACGTCGAAATCGATCTTCGGGCCGTAGAATGCTCCATCGCCGGGCTTGAGCTCGTACGCCAAGCCCGTCGACTCCAGCGCGGCCAGGAGCGCTCCCTCCGCACGATCCCACATCTCGTCGTCACCGATCCGGACGTCCGGCCGGGTGGCGAACTTCGTCGTGTACTCGAGCCCCAGGACGCCGTAGAAGTAATCGAGCAGGCCGACCATCCGGCCCACTTCGTCCGAAATCTGCTCCTCCGCGAGATAGGCGTGCGCATCATCCTGTTGGAACTGACGAACGCGCGTGAGCCCGCTGAGCGCGCCGGAGACCTCGTTCCGATGCAGTACGTCCTGAGTAGCGTAGCGGATCGGCAGGTCCCTGTAGGAACGCTTCTTCGCCGTGTACATCAGGTGGTGCGAAGGACAGTTCATCGGTTTGAGGGAGAAGTCGTGCTCGCCCGTCTCGTTGTCGAGAACGAGAAACATGTTCTCGCGGTACTTGCCCCAGTGCCCCGAGACCTCCCACAACCCCTTGTTGAACAGCAACGGCGTCTTGACGATGTCGTAGCCGTTTTCGAGCAGTACTTCCACCATCCACCCGACGAGTGCGTTGAAGATGATGGTGCCGCGGTGAGTCCAGAAAGCGGAACCCGGCGCAGTCGGGTGGAAGAAGAAAAGGTCGAGCTCGCGACCCAGCCGACGATGATCACGCTTCTTCGCCTCTTCCAGCCGGTGCAGGTAGTCTTCGAGCTCCCGCTTCGAGTGCCACGCCGTTCCGTAGATCCGGTGGAGGGTCTGGCGGTTCGAGTCGCCCCGCCAGTAGGCTGCGGCCGTATTCAGCAGCTTGAAGTGCTTGATCCGACCGGTGTCCGGAACGTGCGGACCGCGACACAGATCGAGAAAGGGCCCGTTCCGATAGACGGTGATCACCTCACCGTCGCCGAGCTCCTCCAGACGTTCGAGCTTCAGCGGGTCGGCGGCGAAGAGCTCCCGAGCACGCGCCCGATCGACGACCTCCCGTTCGAACGGATCATCGGCCTCAGCAACCTTCGCCATCTCCTCCTCGATCCGCTTGAGGTCCTCCGGTGTGAACGGCTCGGCCACCTCGAAGTCGTAGTAAAAGCCATCTTCGATGGCGGGGCCGAAGCCGATCCTTGCCTCAGGACGGATCCGACGAACCGCGGTCGCTAGCACGTGCGCCGCCGAATGGCGGAGAACATCGAGCGACTCAGAGCTCTTCTCGGTAAGGATCTCGACCGTCGCGTCTTCCTCCAGAGGACGTGCAACGTCCACCACCTGTCCGTTCACCTTCGCGGCGAGCGCGGCCCGCGCGAGTCGCGAACCGATCGACTCCGCGACCTCGAGTACTGTCGTTCCCGTTGGATAGCGCCGTTCCGAGCCGTCCGGTAGCCTCACCTGCACCTCGCCCGGCGCGTCGACGATCTGCGTCATCTCGAATCCCCTGGCATTCTGGATCGCTTGCTTGCGAACAAGTGAACCGACGGCATACCCCCAAACAAGAGCGCGGCCCCTCGACCGCCGAGAGACCGCGCTGAAAATCTGGAAGGATCCAGCCTACCGCACGCGACCTCTCCCGACACCCCGAGCGGGGGCCCCGGTAGTTACGGTTCGCGTCGTCGCGCGCGGGCTGATCTCTATTTCGTTCATCATAACGACTTCAAGCCTAGTGCCTGGGGCTGGGCGAGTCAACCCGAATCGGTTGACTCGCCCAGAATAGGGAATTATGAATAGTGAAGCGTTTTCTCTTTCACCCTTCACCCTTCACTATTCCTCAGTACATCCCCTCCATGCCGCCACCCGGCATCGCGGGTGCGGACTTCTCCGTCTCCGGCTTCTCGACGACCACCGCCTCGGTCGTGAGCAAGAGCCCAGCGATCGACGCCGCGTTCTGTAGCGCCGTGCGCGTGACCTTCGTGGGATCGATCACCCCCGCCTTGACGAGATTCTCGTACACGTTGGTCCGGGCGTTGTAACCGAACTGCACGTCGTCGTTCGACCGCACCTTCTCGACGACAATCGACCCCTCGACACCGGCGTTCTGAACGATCAGGCGGATCGGTTCTTCGAGGGCCCGCGCGACGATCTTGACGCCGATTCCCTCGTCGGCATCCTCTACCTTGAGATCCTTCAGACACTTCTGCGCCCGAAGCAGCGCGACACCACCGCCGGCGACGATGCCCTCTTCAACCGCAGCACGCGTGGCGTGCAGCGCATCCTCGACGCGGGCCTTCTTCTCCTTCATCTCCGTCTCGGTCGCCGCACCGACGTTGATGACCGCGACGCCGCCGGCCAGCTTCGCGAGCCGCTCCTGCAGCTTCTCACTGTCGTAGTCGCTCGTCGACTTCTCGATCGCCGCCCGGATCTCCTTGATTCGACCCTTGATGCTGTCCTCGGCGCCCGCTCCGTCGACGACCGTCGTGTTGTCCTTGTCGATCACGACCCGTTTCGCGCTCCCGAGGTCCGAAACCACAGCGTTCTCGAGCTTGAAGCCGACCTCCTCCGAGATCACCTGCCCACCCGTCAGCACGGCCAGGTCCTGGAGCATCGCCTTGCGGCGGTCCCCGAAACCGGGCGCCTTGACGGCCGCCACCTTCAACGTGCCGCGAAGCTTGTTCACCACCAGCGTGGCCATCGCTTCGCCCTCCACGTCCTCGGCGATAATGAGCAGCGGGCGGCCCATCTGCGCTACCTTCTCCAGGATCGGCAGAAGGTCCTTCATCGTCGAGATCTTCTTGTCGTGGATCAGGATCAGAGGATCCTCGAGAGCCGCCTCCATCCGGTCCGGATCAGTGACGAAGTAGGGCGAGACATAACCCCGGTCGAACTGCATTCCCTCGACCGTCTCCAGCGTCGTCTCGAGTCCCTTCGCCTCCTCCACCGTGATCACGCCGTCCTTACCGACCTTCTCCATCGCGTCCGCGATCAGGTCGCCGATCTCTTCGTCGTTGTTCGCCGAAATCGTCCCGACCTGCGCGATCTCCTTCTTGCCCGCCGTCTCCTGCGAGAAGTTCTTCAGCTCCTCGATCACCCGTTCGACCGCTTTGTCGATGCCACGCTTCAGCGACATCGGGTTCGCACCGGCGGTCACGTTCTTCAGCCCCTCGCGGAAGATGGCCTGCGCAAGAACCGTCGCCGTCGTCGTCCCGTCACCCGCGAGGTCGCTCGTCTTCGTCGCGACCTCCTTCACCATCTGGGCACCCATGTTCTCAACCGGGTCATCCAGCTCCACTTCCTTTGCGACCGTCACCCCATCCTTCGTGATGGTCGGCGACCCGAACTTCCGGTCGATCACCACATTCCGGCCCTTTGGGCCCAGTGTCACCTTCACCGCCTCCGCGAGCTTGTCGATCCCCTTCTTCAATGCGGAGCGCGCCTCGGTGTTGAACCTCAGCTCTTTCGCTGCCATGAATCTCCTCCTCTATGTTGAGCTTGTCTCTGCCGATCTACCTTCGATCCACTTGTCGAAAGCAATATCCTCAAATCACCGCGAGCACGTCCGACTCGCGAAGGATCAGGTACTGGTTGTCGTCGAGAGTGACCTCCGTGCCGCTGTACTTCCCGTACAGCACCTTGTCACCAACCTTCAACTCCGGGTCGATGCGCCTCCCCTCCTCCGACAGCTTCCCCGGCCCGACGGCTACCACCTCCCCCTGCTGCGGCTTCTCCTTCGCCGTGTCCGGAATGTACAACCCCCCCCGCATCTGCTCAGACTCCTCGAGCGGCTTGACTACGACTCGGTCGGCGAGCGGCTTGACCTTGAGATCGGTCGCGGTGGCCATAAGCGTGTGACCCTCCGTGTGTGAAAATGAGGAACGAGTGCCCTGTTAGCACTCACTTACCATGAGTGCTAACAACGCCGAAATCTAGTGAGACGCCCTCCACTGTCAAGCGCCTCGCCTGACGCACGGGCTCCCCGCAGGACGTGTGCCGAGATGGGGCCGTCAAAACGGCAGTTCACCGCAGAGACGAGGGGGACGCAGAGAGAACTGCTGGGTGGGCACAGACTTCCCCTGCGTTCTGCAGATCAAGAAAATCCGACGTTGTCGTTGTCTTTCCTACCGTTTCTTTCTTTCTCTTCGCTTCACGTAGTCTTCGCGCTCTTCGCGGCTTCGCGTGAGAGCCGTCTTTGTTTTGCGTCCTCTGCGCCTCTGCAGGGACCATCAATCTCGGTACGGGACATCCACGACGAGGCCATCGAAAGCAGTCCTGGCGGAGGGAAAGATCTTGCGGGCCTCGCGTTCGAGGGAACGCGCATCATCGCCGTAGCGAGGGGAGATGTGGGTAAGGACGAGTTCGAGGGCGCCTGCTTCCCGGGCGATCTGGGCGGCTTCGCGGGCGGTGGAATGGCCGGTTTGGCGGGCGCGGTCGGCCTCATCGCGGCCGAAGGTGGCCTCATGGATGAGGAGATCGGCGTCGCGCGCGAGCTCCGCGGTGGCCCGGCAGGGACGGGTGTCGCCGGAGATGACGATCTTGCGACCGGGTCTAGGCTCGCCGACGAGGTCTGCCGGTTCGACAGGGCAGCCGTCGATGGTGACGGTCTCGCCACGATGGAGCTTCCCCCAGAGGGGGCCCTCGGGGAGTCCGAGCTGACGCGCCCGTTCGGGGTTGAAGCGGCCGAGTCGGGGCTTCTCGGCGATCGCGTAGCCGAGGCTGAGGCCGCCGTGCTTGGTACGGCAGACTAGGACCTCATACTCGTTGCGGTCGATGGTCTGCCCGGGTGACAGACCGTTGATCTGGACGGGGAAGACGACGCGTTCGACGCCGAGGTTGGCAGCGGTCGTCATGATCGGCTGTGACCCCTCCGGCACCCATAGGTGGATCGGTTCCGTCCGACCCTGCAGCCCCATCGTGCGCAGGAGGCCGATGACCCCGAGAAAGTGATCCGCGTGCAGGTGGGTGAAGAAGATGTCGTTGACGGTGAAGCCAGTGCCGTAGCGCATCATCTGGCGTTGGGTACCTTCACCGCAATCGAACATCAGGAGCTCCCCTTCGCGCTGGACGGTGATGGAGCTGACGTTTCTGGAGAGGGTAGGCCGCGCGGCGGCTGTACCGAGGAAGGTGACTCTCATCGATGCGGTTCTGTCACGCCGTTCGCACCACGACGTCGAGGAATGGCTCGATCTCGGCCTTCGGGATCAAGGCCGGCCAGTACGCCACGATCTCCTGAACGCGAGGGCGCCCCTCGGCGAAACCGGTGACAGACGGGGGGCCGGCGAGGACGAGCGGGGCGATTTCCTTGCTGAAGCGATCTACGGCGGATCGATCGGAGGACCGAACGCCCCAGCGGACCGTCACTTCGGGCAGATCCGACGGTGGGTCGCCGGCGAGCGGCCCATGGGTGGCATTCCATCCGACGAACTCCGTCAGCACCTCGTCGAAGTGGAGGCCAAGTCGGGCGAGACGCTCGCGGAGGATTCGATCCGCGGCACGCGCCTTCTCGACGGCATCCGGCCATGCGTAGACGAGAGTACCGACGGCCTTGTAGCCGCTCGAATAGGCAATGCTGACCTTGAGCATATCAGTTGGAGGGCGACCTCGAACGGACGAAACCCGAACGGCGTCGGGAGCGATGTCATCGAGCCGGACCGTGGTGAAGTCCGCGATCGCATCCGGCGTAAGGTAGCTTCGCGGATCTCCCATCTCGTAGAGAAGTTGCTCCTTGACGGTCGCGACGGAGATCCTCCCGCCGGTGTCGGAATGCTTGGTCACAACGAAGGTGCCGTCCGGCGAAGCCTCGATGATGGGGTAGCCGACCCGTGCCAGGTCGGGGATCTGCTGCCAGTCGATGAGACAGTTGCCGCCCGAGGCCTGGGCGCCGCACTCGTTGATGTGGCCGGCGACGATGCCGGCGGCGATGCGGTCGTAGGCGTCCCAAGCCCAGCCGAATTCGTGGATAATCGGGGCGTACGTGAGCGCCGTATCGGTGGAACGCCCCGTGATGACCACGTGCGCTCCGTCAGCCAGAGCGCGAACGATCGGGCGCGCGCCAAGGTACGCATTGGCACTCTGCACCCGGTCCCGCACCGCTGTCAGCGGCTCGTCCGTCTCCATGTTCCTGAGCTCGATGCCCTGCTCGATGAGCTCATCGAGCCTGGGTAGGATGTCGTCACCCGTAACCACGCCGATACGCGCTTTGCCCGCCAGACCTGCCTCGCGTGCTGCCTCCAGGACGGCTTCTGCGCACCCCGTCGGGTTCACGCCACCGGCGTTCGCGATCGTGCGGACCTCCCGCTCGACCGCTGTCGGAAGGACCTCAGCCATCAGCGGAACGAAGTCGCGTGCGTACCCGAGCGATGGATCGCGCGAGCGCTGCTTCTCCAGGATCGACATCGTCACCTCGGCCAGGTAGTCGAGCATCAGGTAGTCGATCGGCCCGTTCTCGATCTGCTGCTTCGGGGCGTCGAGTTGATCGCCCCAGAAACCCTGGCCGCTAGCGATTCGGATCGGGTGCATCATCCAGCCGCGCCCAAACCGAACGGGCCCAGATGAGGTCCCGGATTGTTGATCGCCGTTCGCAGCGCGAGGCCGAGGGTCGCCCGGGTCTCTTCGGGAGCGATGACGGCGTCGACGAATCCGCGGGCGGCCGCGTACTTTGCGTCGAGCTGGCTCTCGTAGTCCGCCCGAACAGCTTCGATCTTCTTCCGTAGCTCGTCGTCCGGCGTCTTGCCTTGCGCCTTCAACTGGTCGAGCTCGGGGCCAAAGAGCGCCATCACCGCGGAGTCGCCCTCCATGACACCCATCCTTCCGGTCGGCCAGCTGAAGATGAAATCCGGGTCGAACCCCTGGCCGGCCATCGCGTAGTAGCCGGCCCCCGAGGCGTGATTGATGGTCAGGACGAGCTTCGGGACCGTCGCGGTCGCCATCGCTTCGACGAAGCGTGCTCCGGAGCGGATGATCCCCGAGTGTTCCGCCTCTACGCCGACCATGAAGCCCGAAACGTCCTGCACAAAGAGGAGGGGAATGCGGTGGCGGTTCATCGTCTCGATGAAGTACGCCACCTTCTCGGCGCTGTCGGCATAGACGATTCCGCCGAACTTGGGAGCTCCGCCGTGAGGATCGCGGAGCATCCCCCGTTCGTTTGCGATCACGCCGATCGCGACGCCTTCGACGGCAGCGCGGCCGCAGATCATCTCCGGTGCGAAGTCGGCCTGGAACTCGTGCAGCTCGCCGCCATCGAGAAGGCAGCGAAGCAGGTCTCGCACATCGAAGGGCTGGCGGTGGTCGTCCGGCAGGATGTCGTGGATCGTCGACTCGGGAGAGGCTGGAGGACGCGGGTCGCAGAGCGCGAAAGCGGGTGGCGTCCTTGGCAGCTCGTCAACGAACTCGCGGATGCGCGCGAGGCAGGCCCGATCGTCCGGGACCCGGTAGTGGGCGACACCAGAGATCGCATTGTGGGAATACGCACCGCCGAGCGTCTCCGCGTCGGTCGTCTGGCCCGTGGCGCCCTTGACGAGGTTGGGCCCGCCCAACCCCATGAACGACGTGCCCTCGACCATGAGGATGACGTCCGAGAGGGCAGGAAGGTAGGCCCCGCCGGCGATGCACGGACCCATCACCGCCGCGATCTGGGGGATCGCGAGGTAGCGGCGCATGATCGAGTTGTAGTAGAAGATCCGGGCGGCACCGTATTGGCCCGGGAAAACCCCGCTCTGGTAGGGAAGGTTAACCCCTGCCGAATCGACCAGGTAGATGATGGGAACCCGGCAGCGCATCGCCACTTCTTGTGCCCGAAGGATCTTAGTGATCGTCTCGGGCCACCAGGAGCCGGCCTTCACGGTGGCGTCGTTGGCCACCACCACGACTTCGCGACCCGCGGCAATACCAATTCCAGTCACCACTCCGGCTGCGGGGGCCTCGCCTTCATACCGGTCATAGGCGACGAGCAGCCCAATTTCCTGAAACCGTGTACGGGGATCTAGCAGAAGGGAGATCCGCTCCCGCGCGGTCAGCTTGTTCTGCTTGTGCTGCCGGCTGATCCTCTCCGCTCCACCACCCTCGCGGAGGCGCACCTCCAGCTCGTGGAGCTCCGACTTCAAAGCAGCCAGGCGCCCTGGCTGCTCCGCTGCTTCCTTCCCTTCCTCGACCGGCCCCGGTTTCACGACTCGACGATCTCGCGATCGCGACCGTGCTCCGCGAACCACTCTCGGATGTACTCTACCGCTGCACTCGTCGTAGTTCCGGGGCCGAACAGCCGGCCCACCCCCTGCTTCTGAAGCTCGGCGATGTCCTCCTCCGGTATGATCCCGCCCCCCGTGATCAGTACATGGTCGACGCCTTCCTGCTCGAGCAGTTCGCGCACGCGCGGGAAGAGCGTCATATGAGCGCCCGAAAGGATCGACATCGCGACAACGTCGACGTCCTCCTGAATCGCGGCGCTGACGATCATCTCCGGCGTCTGGTGGAGCCCGGTATAGATCACCTCCATGCCCGCATCACGCAGCGCGCTGGCAATCACCTTGGCGCCGCGGTCGTGGCCATCGAGTCCAGGCTTGGCAACCAGAACCCTGATCTTTCGCTCTTCCATCGCGAAACCCGTTCAGTTCGGAGGCATCTTCCGGAGCGGTAGCGATCTTCCCTCCTGCCCATCAGAAGCCTCGCGCCCGGCGGCGCAACTTACGTGCGGGCCCGAACGGGCGGCAACCTGACCACCGGCCGGCGCGTCAGGTCGTTCGGGACAGGACGAGGAGGCGTCCGGAAGTGTGGTCGAACGGTTCGAGGTCCCACCCGCCGAACCAATCGGTCGGTTCGAACCCGCAGCGTGCCAGAAGCACCTTCCACTCCGTAGCGCTCCGAACACGCACATGGTGGACCTTCTCGCCCGTGGAACCGTCGGTAGACCTCCAGTGGAGGGCGTCGTGACTGATTCCTTCGACGGCGTCGAATTCCCGTTCGACCCGGACGAGGTCGCCATCGGCTGTCTCCCACCAGTCACGCTCGACAAACAGCCTGGCGACCACATCGCGATGCATGGTGTCGACCAGGAGTCGACCGCCCGGCTTCAGGGCGTTGTGGACGCCGCGCAAGATGCGTTCATCCCCCTCATCGCTCCCGAAGTACCCGAGGCTGGAGAAGATGGAGATCGCGGCATCGAACTCGGAATCGAATCGAAGTTCGCGGATGTCCTCCCGGACGAACTCCACCTCGACCCCGGCCTCCGTGGCCTCGCGCCAGGCGACACCGAGGAGGAATTCAGAGAGGTCGACGCCGGTCACGTCATAGCCATGACCAGCGAGCAGAATCGAATGTCGGCCCCATCCGCAGCCGACATCCAGAATCCGCCTGCACTCCGACCGTGGGAGGAGCTGCTCGATACCGTCGGTCTCGGCCGCAGTGCGCGCTTCGCTCAGAACCGGCCGGTAGATGCGGAGGAAGACTTCGTCGAAGTAGGAGGTCCACCAATCGTCCGTAGCTTCCACGCTACACCTCCCCTCGGTGGTGAACCCATCGTAGACCCCCTGGGTGCGCGGGCGTCTCGCCCGCACGGCACACGGCGTCCATCGGAAAAGAATGGCCGCGGTCGCAGAAGGCCCAATGGGCCGTTGATAAATCGCGCAGCTCTGCGTTACGCTTCCTCGCCCCTCCCTGCGGCTTACGAAAGTACGCCTCACTTGCGTCGAGCCTTCAGCCTCCGAAAAGGTGAAACCGCCCTGCCTCCCATTCACGCGGTGGCTAGGCGTTCAGGGGGGCACATTACGACGGAAGCAGCCGTCGGAGCGCTTCGATAAACTGCTCCTGATGGGTTACGAGAGCAAAGTGACCCGCATCGTCGATAATCACGATTTCTTTGTCCGGAGCCGAGATCCTCTCGAAGTAAGCGACGGCAGGCCTCGTGGGCGTTGAGATATCGTCGCGCCCTTGGATCACGTAGTACGGCACTTCGAAGGTCAAAGCAACCGTGGACAAGTTCTCGCGCACCTGAAAGGGCAAGAGCGCCCGCCCCGAGAACATCATCCCATTTTCGATGTCCTCGAGCTCCGCCGCCGACACCAAACCGGCGGGCAGGTCGCGTAACCGCGCGAGCCAAGCGGAGTCACTGGCATTGAAATGTTGCCTCAGAGACCGGGTGAATCCGAAGTACTGGGCGGTATCCGTTGGGTCTGGCTCGCCGATAGCCTCAAGTTCTCGCAACAGCTCCTGATCCCCCATTTCCTCGGATCTAGCCTTGAGGAAATCGAATTGCCAACGAACAGATTCCGCCCAACTCGAGATCTGGCCCGTGCCCACGTATGCCGAGAATAGGTCGGGCCGCCGAAGCACGGCTCCGGTGGCGATGGCGGTGCCCCATGAGTGTCCCAGAACAACAACGCCATTGCCCTCGAACCGGTCTTTCAGGTCCTCCGCAAGTTCGATCGCATCCGTGACAAGCTGGTCCAACGTGGGAGGAGGTATTCCTTCTCGATATCTGCCGTACGTCTTTCCGGCGCCCCTCTGGTCCCATTGAACCAGAACGAAGTCACGCTCGTATGCGGCATATGTGTCAACGTGGGGCGACTGAACATCGCCGGGGCCTCCATGCAGCACGAGCAGGACTGGGTTCCGGGTATCATCTCCACGGATCGTGATCCATTGATCGATACCGCCCACATTGAGGAAACGCGCTTCTTCGATCCGAGTGCCCGGGTCCACACTCGCGGCTGCTGGGATGACATCGGGATCAGCGTTGGCGCCCTGACATCCAGCGAGCCAGATCCCTGCGAGAGGAGCGAGATACCCAATAGCTGACCTTCGTGTCATCATGGTCTCTCTGAAAGAGCTGGTTTGTTTCGGGATCCTCAGCGGCCTACGGTGACCCGTCGGAAGCTATCGGAAGATGCCGCGGTCATTCCACTCACGCGGATGTCACCACGATCAAGGGAGCAGTTTGAGGGATCACCTTCGGTTCTGCTCTAAATCGGACGTCATGAAGGAGGGAACTGTTGCCTCGGAGCAACCCGTAGGGCGCCTAACAGGTAGCCAATAACCTCCCTCAGAAGAACACCGGCTCGCGATAGGCGCCGAAGATCTCTTCCATCGCGTGCCTAATCTCGTAGAGGGTGGCATAGGCGCGAACTGCGTCGAGCAGCGGTGGCAGGACATTGTTCCCATCCCGGGCGGCCGTGCGGAGCGCTTCGAGCGTGCGGGACACGTCCGCCTCGTCCCGGCGACGACGCATCGCGGCCATTCGTGCCCGCTGCCGGTCCTCCGTCTGCTCGGTGACCCGGAGGAGTGGGATCTCGAGCTCCTCGCCTTCGACAGTGAAGCCGTTGACCCCGACGATGACCCGATCGCTGGACTCGACCTCCTGCTGCTGGCGCTGGGCGGACCGCGCGATCTCACGTTGGAAGTACCCCATCTCGATCCCCGGCACTACGCCGCCCAGGCGCTCAACCTGAGTGAAGATCTCCTCCGCCTCCTCCTCCAGACGGTCGGTCAGCGCCTCGACATAGTAGGAGCCGGCCAGCGGATCGATCGTGTTGGGCACGCCGGTTTCGAAGGCGAGGATCTGCTGCGTCCGGAGGGCGATCTGGACCGCTTTCTCCGTGGGCAGCGCGAGCGTCTCGTCCATCGAGTTAGTGTGCAGTGACTGCGTTCCACCGAGTACGGCCGCCAGAGCCTGGTAGGCAACGCGAACGATGTTGTTCTCTGGCTGTTGCGCCGTCAGCGTCACGCCGGCCGTCTGCGAATGGGTCCGCAGACGCCACGACTCCGGATTCGTCGCCCCATACACCTCGCGCATCCGCTTCGCCCAGATCCGGCGACCCGCACGAAGCTTCGCGACCTCCTCGAAGAAATCGTTGTGGATATCCCAGAAGAAAGAGAGACGTGGAGCGAAGTCGTCGACATCCAGGCCGCGGGCGATTCCACGCTCGACGTACTCGAAGCCGTTCCTGAGCGTGTAGGCCAGTTCCTGAGCGGCGGTCGCGCCGGCCTCGCGGATGTGGTAGCCGGAGATCGAGATCGGGTTGTACTTCGGCGCGTGCTCGGCGCACCACTGGAACATGTCGATGATCAGCCGCAGCGCCGGCTCCGGCGGATACACCCAGGCATGCTGCGCCTGGTACTCCTTCAGGATGTCGTTCTGTACCGTCCCCCTGATCCTGTCCGGCGAGACCCCCTGCTTCTCCGCGGCCACGACATAGAAGGCGAAGAGGATGATCGCGGGTCCATTGATGGTCATCGAGACCGAGACCTCGTTCAGCGGGATGCCGTCGAAGAGCGTCTCCATGTCATCGAGCGAGGAGATGGCCACCCCGCATTTACCGACCTCGCCCAGCGAGCGGGGGTGGTCGGAGTCGTAGCCCATCAAGGTCGGGAAGTCGAAGGCGACGGAGAGACCGGTCTGCCCGCGCTCCAGTAGGAACTTGTAGCGGAGATTGGTCTCCTCGGCGGTGCCGAAGCCGGCGAACTGGCGCTTGGTCCAGAGCCGGGTCCGGTACATCGTCGTGTAGGGGCCGCGGGTGAAGGGGAACTCACCCGGTAAGCCGACCTGACGGTTATAGAAAGCGGCCTCTTCGGGAGCGACCCCGGGTCGATCGAGGGGAGTGTAGAGCGGTTCGACTTCGGCACCCGAGACGCTGGTGAACAGCGCGTCGCGCTTGGGTGTCCCGTCGTATCGCTCGTACCAGGCATCCAGCGCCTGCCGGAGGGCCTCCAGCTCCCTTGTTGTCGCTTTGATCTGCTCCAGCAATTCGGCCGGTGGATGATCCCGTTCCGCTATACTCATCGACCCTCATTAGCTTCTGGTCGGACCCCGAGTTCGCGCACGATCCGCGCCGCCACCGAATACGGTGATTCCCTTCCCGACTCGAGCTCCGGTAGCGCGTCCGCCAGGATCTCTTCACCAGATCCGACCTTCCAGGCGAGACGCTTCAGCTCACGATCTACCGCCGCTCGCGTTCGCTCGATAAACCGCCGGTGCCGTCGCTGCGACAGCTCACCGCTCACTTCGAGGTACACCGCGTGGCGATCCAGGGTCTGAACGAGCTCGTCCAGCCCCTCGCCCGTGTTCGCAACGCTCTTCAGGACCGGGATCGCCCAACCTCCCGATTCGTCAGCCGCCTCCTGCGCGCGGTTCCGCGCTGCCCGACCGACGCTCCGGAGGCTCACGCCGTGGTGCCCCGCCGCGGCTGGCTGTGTCTCGCCGAGCCGCATATGCAGCATGACCTCGAGCTCCCGGGCAAGGCGATCCGCGCCCGGTCGATCGGCCTTGTTGATGACGAATACATCCGCCACCTCCATCAGCCCCGCCTTCATTGCCTGGATCGAATCACCGGACTCGGGCACGAGCACGACCACCGTCGTATCGGCGCCTTCCGCGATGTCGAGCTCCGACTGGCCGACCCCGACGGTCTCGAGGATCACACGATCGAAGCCGAACGCGTCGAGCAGGTCGGCGACCTCCTGGCTAGTCGTCGCGAGCCCCCCAAGGGACCCCCGGGTCGCCATCGAACGGATGAAGATTCCGGGGTCGGTGGAGAGCGAGTTCATCCGGATCCGGTCACCGAGCAGCGCGCCGCCGGTGAACGGTGAGCTCGGATCGACAGCCACGATACCGACGCGCTCGTCTCGCGCCCGGAATCGGTTCGCGAGTTCGGTCGTGAGGGTCGACTTCCCGGCACCGGGGGGGCCCGTAATCCCCACCCGCGTCGCGCGTCCAAGGTCAGAGTGGATCGCGTGCAGGACGTCCTCGAACCCGGGTCGAGTGTTCTCGACGAGCGAGATCGCTCGGGCCAGAGCCGTGCGCTGGCCTTCACGGAAACGCTCGAGAAGCTCCGTATTGTTCGGGGACTCGGAGCTGGGGACCATCGTGTAGTGCGTGGTGGCTAATACGGGCCGCTAGGCGTTCTACGCGACCTCGGTACTTCGTGTCAGAAGTCCGCCTATGTGGAAGTCGAAAGTGCCGGCGTCGTCCCCGCGAAAGCGGGGATCCAGCTGCTCAATAGGCTCCCAGCCACTGGATTCCCGCGTTCGCGGGAATGACGATTCTGTTGACAAGCATACGTTGCCGTACTTCCGCCATCGGGTACTAATTGACTGCCGAATCATAGCTGGTACTGGAAACTGCACAAGGCGACGACGGCGTGGCTAATCGAGCAAGAACAAACGCAGAATCGTGGCCTCGTCTCTTGTGGGGTCAATTTTCGGAGGTGGGGTAGGCACAAAAGTTGGCACAAGAACGGACGAGCGAGGGGTGGGAGCGACTTACGGCTCGTAGGCCACGGGGTTGCACGAGACCGTCCCCGTGGTTGGAGCGACCCGAGAAACATCAATTTGTCGTTTCTTGTGCCTCTTGTGGCTATTCCGTCTCTGTTCGTCGACAACCGGGTGAGGCCGTTCCCCGGCCGATGTCGGCAACCGCTCGATCAGCTCATTTCTCCCCTCGGCGGGCAGGACGAGATTGAAGGCGTATTAGAGATCACCCGCGACGGGGGCCGGCCTAACCGCACCTAACAATACCGCACCCCCACAGCCGTCACCCGCTCGGTCAGTCTCTCCGAACACCGGTGCGGCATCGGGACCGACGACCCGACCGCGAATCGAGCCGGGCTGCTGCGCGTGCGCCGACGTCGTGCCAAGCGCGGACGCGGCGACGCACAAACTGATCTGCCAGGCCACACGACTTGCCCTGTCGAACATTCTCGCCTCCGATGTCATTGTGTGAATGGATCGCATCAAGATCATCGGCGGGACAAACAGACACGTACGGGTCCGGTCACATGGGCGCCACGCTTGTGCGGCAATTGGAAGACAAGGCGGATGAGGTAGTCCGGTCGCTCGCCGGCGGCACCGGCGGCGGAGATTGCGCCTTTGGGTCACCACTGCCGCCTGATGGGGTGGCCTTCTATCGATTGAACCAGTAGGCCAACTTCAGAAGAAAAGTGTGGTCGGGCTGGAGGTCGAATAGCTCGCGGTACTCATCGGCCCAGCCGAGGGAAGAGGGCTCGTCTCCCGACCGCTCGCGGCCGTGTGCCCAGACGACGAAGAGCGTGGAGCCGGGGAGGTACTCCCAGCGGAGCACTGCGTTCGTGCGCAGCTCTCTCACCGTGAACCCGGTGCGTGCCGGCTCGGATGGGGTGTAGGGAACGAATCGATCGGCGTAAGCGCTTGCGTCTGGAGTCGCGCTCAGCTGGCGAAGGTCGCCGTACGTGCCCGTGCTGACGAAGGGCTCGCCATAGAACTCGAAGGTGAGGTCGGGCGCGGCCGTGTAGTTGACCCGCAGGGTCATCGACATCGTTCGCTGTTCGAGTCGCGCGAAGGTGTGGTGGGTCACCCCGTCGGCGTCCTCGAAGTTGCCGAACCACTGTGACTGGTCGTGGTTGCGGTCGAAGTTCAGGCCGATGCGTGCGTCGAGACCCGTCGAGAGACGAACGTTCAGAGAAGGTTCGATCGAGACGGTGCGGGTCTGTCCCTCGTCATCGAATCCGAGGTTCACCCAGACGGAGGGACTGATGGTCCGGCGGCTATCGCCGTTGAGACCGAACCAGGGATAGAGGCCTCGCGAAACCCGGAGTACGGGTCCACCGCGGGTGCAGCGGTCGCAGAAAGAGTTCCAGAGCCCTCTGACCGTCCCGCCCGCATGGATGTCCCAATTGTTGTGGAATCCCATATGGCCGTTGAAGTTGACGGCGCCCTCCAAACGCGTCCCGGAGGTGTTCCATGTCTGCCAGTGATTCCCGTTGACCTGGGCCCACCGGTAGATGGACGTCGGCGTGTTGAAGCGGAGCGATGCCCAGGTGCTCCAATCCTGCTGGTCGGCTCGGCGCAGGTAGCCCAGGTCGTTCGGCTCGAACCCGGCCGAATGCCGTACGATGCTAGTCTCGAACCGAGTGATGCCACCCCCGTACTTCCCGAACTTGACCTGCGCCGAATGACCTCCGAGGGACGTGCGGGACGGATCTTCGACGATGTCATCGTTCGGTTGCTGAAAGTAGTGCACTGCGTTGCGCTGCGTCCGCTCGATCGCCTCGCTCGTTCCCGCTACCCGCGAGGCCGCCACCAAGGCCGCAAATTCGTAGTTCCCCTCGAACATCCGATTTCGTACGCCGAGGCCGGAGAGGTACGCCTCGGAGTGCAGGTACGGCGAGGTCGCCTCCGCGTCGGCTCGGTTCACCGCCGTCGCGATCAGACGCGCGCCCGCGTCCCCTTGCCGGAAATCCTGTTCGGCGCTGAAGACCGCGTGATTGGTCCGTGGCTCCAGCGTTACTCCATCGACGCCGTCGACCGAACGGGTGATGGCATCGAGCAGGCCGAAGGACAGTCCGCTCTGTGTACGGCCTGTGACCTTACTCGCGATCGCTATCGGAGTCGCCGCCGGCGTCGATGCCTCCCCGTGCTCGTTGAAGAGATAGGGCGTACGACCGATTCGGCGGGAGTAGAACAGCCCCTCGTTCGTGTTGCAGTCGACGACGATGTAGCAGTTCAGCTGGAAGCGGTAGAGCCCAGTTCCCTCGACGAAGAAGGGCCTCCGCTCTCCCAGGAAGGTCTCGAAGGCAGAGAGGTTCAGCACGGCGGGATCCGCCTCTACCTGACCGAAGTCAGGGTTCACAGTTGCGTCGAAGGTCAGGTTCGGCGTGACGCGGACCTTCACGTCTGCACCGAGGGCGATGCTCTCGGTGCGCCCCGGGTCTGCCTCCAGCGTCGCGTGTGATTCGCTCTTCAAGACCGTATACGGAGTGACTTCGAGCGTCCTCGAGCTAGTCAACCCCTCCAACCCTCGGATCAGACCGAGCTGAGAGACGAAGCCGGGCGTGTCTCGATCGATCGCGGGCCAGCTCACGCTTTCGTTGAGCCGCTCGATGTCCCGGATCACGCCGAAGCCGAAGGCGTGGCTCGGAGCGTCGCGGTATCGCAGCTGCGAGAGGGGAATCCGGAACTCGGCGGCCCAGCCCAACGAATCGACGACGGTCTCCACCTCCCACACCGCGTCCCACGACGAGTCCCGGCGGTCGTCGTTGTAGATCGCGATATCGCGCTTTACTCCATCCGGATTCACGGCGAACTCGAAGCCGGTCCGACGGTCGTTGTACGAGTCGATGCTGATCGTGATCTGGT
>WHSP01000002.1 GCA_009380025.1 Gemmatimonas sp.
GTCAGGCCGAGATTTGCGATGGCTCCCGCGAGATTTTGGAGTTGCTACCAGGCAACAACATCAAGCTGGCTTACTGCTGCGAAGTGATCGTCTCGTGCAGCCAAGCGAAGTCCATCTGGCGGGCAATCGCTGCAATCCAGATGTCGTTCTCCGGGATCGGACGGCCTTTCGCCCTGAGCTCTGCCTTTGATCTCCGCGTATCGATCAGCAGGCTCGAGATCGCACACCAACACGGTGCTGGCCGCGATCAACTCATCGACATTCGCTCGATTCTCGTCAGGTCGCGCCGAAAGGCGAACCCCGTACAGAAGCTCGCCAACCGCGATAGCGGGAAATGAACACCTCATCGGCCTCCGCCAAGCCGCGCCGAACTCCCGCGTCATTGGCGAGCAGATCGATGATCACCGTCGTATCGAGTAAGAACCTACCAGCCATTCGGGTCGATGGTCTCGCAGTCCTCCACGGCTCTCCTCAACTCCGCGGCCTCGCCCTGTTCCAGCGCCCCGGCAAAGCGGAGCAATGCGCCGCCTGGAACACCGCGGCGTGGCCCGGCACCCAGGGCCCGGGCGTACTCAAGCACTTGACGCTGCTGATCCGGCGCAAGCGCGGTCAGGTGCTCCCGGAGTTCCCGTTCGAGAGCTGGAAAGTTAACCATGTCCCCTCGGAGCTGAGGAAAAACGCTACGTCGTCTTCAAAGGTAAGACTGCCGACGATCTCGCGAAGCGGACGAGAAGAGGAGTACCGGGGAGTTGGGTCGAGCGCCGAACTCTTCGCCGAGACGGTTCCGGCCCGCGGCCGTCAACTGGTAGAACTTCGCCCTCCGATTGTTGTCGGATACGCCCCATTCGCTCTTGATCAACCCCTGGTGCTCGAGCCGGTAGAGACCGGGATAGAGCGCCCCTTGCTGGATCTGGAGCGCTCCGCCGCTGATCTGTTCGATCCGAAGCAGGACGCCGTACCCATGCAGCTTGCCGAGGGAAATGGCTTTGAGGATGAGGAGGTCGAGTGATCCGGGAAGAAGATCCGCTTGATCGGGCATCGGCGCCTCTCTCTAAAGAGATCTAAGAGAACGCTACCGGCCAACGCCTAAGTTGTCAAGGAGAGCGAGGGTACCAGGCGACGGGATCGCCGGACCTCCCCCAGGCGGAGCGGAACCCTAAACGCTCGAACCACTTGACAGCCTAGTGATATGGGGGGTACTGTGAACACAGCACCACTAGACCACCTACTGCTCACCCCGCCATGGCTCCCACGAATACCTCGTTCCTCACCGGAACCCTCGAGCTGATCGTCCTGCAGCTGCTGCAGTCGGAGCCGACGAACGGATACGATCTGACGTTGCGCATCCAGGCGATCTCGAACGACGTGCTGAACGTCAACGCCGGCTCCCTGTACCCGGCGCTGTACCGGCTGGAGCAGCGTGGGCTACTGCGGGCGAGATGGGCGAAGTCCGAGACCGGCAGGCGGACCAAGGTCTATTCGGTGACGGCTGCGGGTCGGAAGCAGCTGGAGGACCAGCGGGCGAGCTGGTCTCGTTTCGCGGGTGCGCTCGAGGCGATCCTCCGCGTGGCTCCGGGAGAGGCGGGGCGCTCGTGATCCGCCGGGTGCTACTGGGGCTGAGATCGTTCGCGCTACGTGGGCGGATCGAGCGGGAGATGCAGGATGAGATGCGGGAGCACTTGGAGCGCGCGACCGAACAGCTGATGGCTCGCGGGCTGGACCGCGGCGCCGCGCGTCGCGAGGCGCTCCGGGAATTCGGCAACGTAGGTTACTTGCAGGAGGAAGGGCGGATCGCGCGGGGGACGGGATGGGTGGAGACGCTCGTGGCCGACGTGCGCTACGCGGTTCGCCATTTCGCGCGCAAACCGCTGAGCACGCTGACGATCCTCGCGGTGTTGGCGCTAGGGATCGGCGTCAACTCGGTGATGTTCACGGTACTCCACACCTATGCCGTTCAGCCGCCCCCCGGCATCCAGCCATCCGAGTCGCTCGTCCGCATCCGCGGCTCGCAAGCGCTCCCCCCTGGTGGGCGGATAGTGCGCAATCTCTCACTGGAGGAGTTGGAACAGTATCAACGCCTCGACGACCAGTTCAGCTGGGTCGCCGGGTGGACGACGCAACTCGCGGCACTGGATCCGGGCAACGGGCCCCCGCCGCCGGCGGTGACGGCCACCTTCGTCACCGATGAATATTTCTCTGTCCTGGGTGTTCGGCCCCTCCTCGGACCCGGCTTGGCCAACGCGGGGTCGGAGGGCAACCAACAGCGGGTCGTGCTGGAGCACACCCTCTGGACGAGGTACTTCCGGGCCGATCCCGGCACTATCGGCCGGACGGTCTCGATCAACGACATCCCTTTCACGGTGGTCGGTGTGGCGCCGCCTCGTTTCATGGGCGACCGTTGGATAGGGCAGCCGCGCGTCTGGCTCCCCGTCGCCGCTCGTTCGCTGCTGGTTCCCGAAACAGCGCCGCAGGCGGAGATCTACAACGCCGCGGCTCGCCTGCGGGCGGGAACGTCGCACGAATCCGCAACAGCGGCCGTTGCCGTAATCGCCGAGCGCACCGCCGGAGAGCTTGAGCGAGAGATCGCGGTCGCGGTCGATCCCTCGGCCGACGTCGTCCCACTGCTGGCTGAGAACCGTAATCCACAGTTCGAGCGGGACGTCCGAACGGTCAGCGTCGTGGTCGGAGTCATCGGGCTGCTGATTCTGCTCGTTACCTGCACCAACGTCAGCGGCCTCCTCACCGGCCTGGCGCTGGCACGGCGGCGGGAGATTGCCGTGAGGCTCTCGCTGGGGGCCTCGCGTGCGCGCATCTTCCGGCAGCTGCTCACGGAGACCGCCACGCTCTCGGTGGCGGCGGCACTCGGTTCGCTCGCTGTCGTTTGGCTCGCGGCCGTTGGGATCGGCAGGCTGATTCCGACGTTCCCGATCGAGATCGTCGTGGCTTGGCCGGCGGTCGTTTTCACGGTCGGCATCGCTCTCGGCGTGGCCATCGTATTCGGCGGCTCTCCGGCGCTACACGCGACCCGCGTCGGGATCGGGAGCGCGCTCAAAGACTCGGCCGCAGCGCTTGCCGCCGGTCGGGCCCGACTGCAGCGCGCTCTCGTTGTCGCCCAGATCGGGCTGACCCAGCCGCTCGCGGTCTGCGTCGCCGCCGCCCTACTGGTGATCCCGATTGCCTACCAGCGTGCTCGTCCTAATCCTGCGGGCCAGAACATCGTGGAGATGACGATCGGCTCACGCGCGCTGCCCCAGCCCTCAGGCCCCCCTCAATCGGCCGGACCTCTCGACGAGATCCCCGACAGCGAACGCATGCTGGCAAGACTTCGAGAAGTGCCTGGAGTCGTTGACGCGATCCATCCGCCTGGAGGTCGGCCATTCGATCGGCAGCGGGTTACCGAAGCAAGTGATGGGAATCGGGCCGGGACAGACCCCGATCCCGTCCTGCTGACCGGGAACGCTGTCTCGCCAGGATACTTCCGATTGATGGGGTTTCCAATCTCGCTCGGCCGCGAGTTGCTCCCCGAGGACATGCAGCGAGTGCCAGGGATGCCGTCACCCGCTGTGATCGGCGACGACCTCGCGAGACGCCTGTGGTCCGGATCCAGTCCGGTCGGCCAGCGTATCGAGGCTGCCGGCGTAGAGGGCGAGGCGGCCCGGGTGCTGGAGGTAGTTGGAGTCTTGGACTACAACGCCGTGGCGATGAGCCCGGACGGTGAGAACGAGTATTACGTCTGGGTACCTCCCGACACCCAGATTGTCGATCCGAACCGCGGGTTCCAGCTCTCGATTCGGACCTCGTCCGCTGGGGAGTCGATGATCCCGTCGTTGCGCGGCGTGGTGCTGGAGGAATTCCCCGATCGACGGATCGTCGAGATGCGAACGCTCGCCTCGATCGAGCGTGCGGAGCGCTTCTGGATCGTGGTGATCTCGAGCGCGCTGACCGCCGCCGCGTCGCTGGCGCTGCTGCTATCAGCGCTAGGTCTCTATGCGGTGGTCGCGTTCTCGGTCGGTCAACGGCGCGGGGAGATCGCGGTGCGGCTTGCCATCGGTGCGACTCCGCAGCAGGTCACCCGCCTCTTCACGAGCGATGGGGTTCGGCTGAGCCTATTCGGACTACTGCTCGGCCTGCCGCTGAGCGTTGCCAGTCTTGGCGCGATGCTCCAGCAGATGGATGATTTCCCCGATGTCAGCCTTGGACTCGTGACCGCTGTTGCGGCGGGAGGAGTCCTGCTCGTCGCCTCGGGCGCCAGCTGGATTCCCGCCCGCCGTGCAGCCCGCGTCGACCCGGCGGTGACGCTGCGGAGTGAATGAGGATGTGCCGGAAGGGTCGGTGGATAAATATGCTCCTGCTGGCCCGTAGGCGACTCTAGCGTAGAGCGAGGAGCGTCTGAGCGCTGGCCGAGCCGACCGTGACGGTAGTGCGCCGATATAGGTGCCGTACCTCGAGTTGAAGCGACGCCTCGCCATCGAGGCAGGTGTCGAAGAGCTGCCAATGACCCGTTGGAGGTCCGGCATGAGCCTTCCGAGTGTGACGATCGAGCCTAGATCTCCCAGGAAGGGGGATGTCCTCCATTCCCGGAGGGCAAAGGCAGCGGGAGCGACTGGGTCTCTGCTTCTCAATGGATTCCTGCTCCTGGCGCTTGGAAGCGCCTACCGGTCGACTGAGAGCATCCCGTCGGGTCATCCGATGTCTCAAACGAGACCTCGACAGCTGGAAATCGTGACCCTTCGTTTCCTTCCCGCATTCCCTTCCGCTGCTGGTGGGGATCGCGGAGAGCCGTCTCTAGTGCGACCGACTGAATCGAGGAGGAGGTTGTCCGTGCTACCTGATCCTCAGGTCGAGCCTTCGCCGCACGACGTTCACGAGGCGTTCGATGACGATCACCCGCTGCTGGGCTCCGGTTATCATGATCCCCGGCTGTACGTTGATTCGTGGCCGCAGGGCACCAGAACTACATTCGGTAGAGACCGTATCGATACCCTCAAGCCTGACTTTCAGGAACGGGTGTCGCACGAGGAGCGAGAGGCGCTCGGAGAGCGTCAGATTTCGATTCTCGGTCGGCGAATCACCGTGTTCGGCGACAGCACTGCCTACCATAGCGGCCTCCACTTGAACATCGCGGGGCGCAGAAGGATCCTGCCTGTGGATGGTTCGGACTGGGAGAACCTCGAGATGCGTAACCAGCGAGAATCCTTCGCGCGCGATTCGATCCTTCACGACAGGATCCGCGCCATCCGCGCCCGAGTAGATTCGACTTGGGGGCGTCAGTAGCACGGCGCATCGGCGACGATGAGCCCTCGCTCGAGGCGGGCCTGGTCGTCCATACGGACGGCATCGCCCTGGACGCAGACGGGACAGCTATTTTTGAGGACGCGCACGTCTTGGAACAGGTAGCCAGCTCAGCTGCCTGTCGGCCGGCGGTTCTCCGATCGCCCGGGGATCAGCGGGGTTGACTCAACGTGGATACTGAGGGTACCCTCGTGATCATGGGCGCACACCCCACCGAGCTCGTGACTCACGGCCGTAGTGCAATCGGCACGATCCGCTGGATCGGCCTCTTCGTCGTTGCCTGGGCGCTGTTCGCCCTGGCGGGTCCCCGCCCCGAGAGCACCAGGTCGGCAGACAGCTACGGCGTAGCGCCAGCTTCGACGGCGGTGATCGTATCCCCGTCGACGGCCTCACGCCCGTTGCTGACACCCGTCGGCAATCTGGCTCCGCCGCCGATCCGCCTCGTTGTGCTACAGCCTGCTCGCCCGGGCCTCGTCCGTTCCGCCGAGCGGCGAGATCCTCCCCCTTCGCTCTTCGACCGCGTCTCCTACCGCACCACAGCCCCTCCCTCGAAGAACGGGTAGCTCTTCAACGCACCGCTGAGCGGACAGCAGGGGGTCGACCGGACCGCCGTGTTCTGCCCCGTCCGCGCCACCCGTTTCTCGAAGTCTTCCGATGAGTCATATCACCATCTGGTCGTGGCGTCTGCCCCGACCGACGTGCGCTGTTCCGCCGCGTTCCTCGACTTCCCGGGTGCTCGCGCCAGCCGGAGCGGGTCCGGCCCGCCTGCCCCGACCCTATCTGGCTGGGTGGAAGCAGGAGGAGGATCTCGCATGCTGAACGACATCCGCTTCCGCCTGTTCATCATCTTCGGCCTGGTACTCTCGAGCGGCTGGGTCCTGAACGACCGAGGGATCATTCTGGGACTAGACTTGCGGGGAGGTACCCACCTCGCGCTGGCGATCCGTGATCCGGCAGGCGCGCTGACCCTCGAGCAGCGTGAGGACGCGATCGACCGGGCGCTACGGGTGATCCGCAGCCGCATCGACGAGCTCGGAGTTGCCGAGCCGAGCATCCAGAAGGCCGGCCGGGATCGGATCGTCGTCGAGCTTCCCGGTGTCAATCGGGAGCAGCAGCAGAGGGCGAAGCAGGTCATCGAGCGCGCGGCATTCCTCGAGTTCCAGATCGTTCGGTCGATGGCGGACCTTCAGAGTGCTCTGCCTAGGATCGATCGGGCCGCCGCCGCCGTTTCAGCCGAGGCCGGCCCCGTTGGGGCGCCCGAAGGTCGGCGAGGAGCCCCGACGCTGGAACTTTCTCCCGCTGATCCTGTGGCCGCCGGCGGCTCTGAAAGCGCTGCGGCGCCGCCCTCCGAACCGGGCGCTCAGGCCGATTCCACTCGCGCATTCAGTGATCGTCTCCTGCCAGCCGGAGGCGGAACGGAAGGCATCTTCCTGGTTGCCGAGCAGGATGCGGTCACGATTGAACGGTACCTCGAGGCGGCTGAGGTTCAGCAGGCGCTGCCGCGCGGCGTGGAGCTGAGGTGGGGTGTTCCCGAGCGAGCCGCCGTGGAAGGATATCGAGTGCTCTACCTGCTGGATGCGCGAGAGCTCATCACGGGCGAGCACCTCGTCGACGCCCGGGCGCTGCGGGATCCCCAGCTGGGACAACCGATCGTATCCTTCGAGTTCAACCGCGCCGGAGGCCGGATCTTCGAGCAGGGGACGAGTCAGAACGTCGGCAAATTCATGGCGATCGTCCTTGACGACCGCGTGATGAACGCTCCGATCATCCAAGAGGCGATCGCTATCAGCGGCCGGATCGAGATGGGCGGAGGCTCCTTGGACGAAGCGCGGGACCTGGCGCTCGTCCTGCGAGCCGGGTCGCTGCCGGTCCCGATCGACATCGTCGAGGAGCGGAGCGTTGGCCCGTCGCTCGGCCAGGACTCGATCGACCGGGGCCAGGAGGCGGCTCTGATCGGGCTCAGCTTCGTCGTCATGATCATGCTGCTCTACTACCGGATCGCCGGCGTTATGGCCGTGGCTGCGCTCTCGTTGTACACCCTGTTCGTGCTGGGAGCCCTGGCGGCGATCGGCGCGGAGCTGACGCTTCCGGGAATCGCCGGCCTGATCCTCTCCATCGGGATGGCCGTGGACGCGAACGTACTCATCTTCGAGCGGATCCGGGAGGAACTGGCCGGTGATCAGAGCCCTCGTGCGGCGGTGAGCAGGGGCTTCAGCAACGCGCTTTCGGCGATCATGGACGCACAGATCACCACGCTGCTCACGGCATTCGTGCTGCACCAGTTCGGGACGGGGCCGGTGCGTGGCTTCGCAGTTACCCTGGCGATCGGGATCGTGGCATCGATATTCACGGCGATCTTCGTCACGCGAACGTTTTTCATGATGTATCTGGAGCGGCGATCCGGCAGCAAGGCGATTAGCATCTGAGGGCCATGGGGCGGAGGCGCTGAGAAGGTCGCGACGGCGGTCTCCGACGGTGCGGTTCTGGTCTTCGCGAGAGCGGCGGTTGGCAGGCTTCATACGCCGCGCGGGAAGGAAGTTCGCGAGCACGGCGGTGGTCAGCATCAGCGCCGACACCACGACGAGCGTGATCGACGTCGAGCTGCGCGCGAAGGCTGCGTACCATCAGCCCCGCGCCCACCATCAGCGCGAGCGCCACGGCCACCTCAGCCACGACCACCACCTGCTGGAGCCCGAAGCGCCCGCCGGATACGCGCCCGGGGCCGCGCAATCGAGCTCCTGGGCCGCCATCTCGGCATGCTCGGTCCAGCTTTGGGCCCGGGAGGGCTCGGGCGAGCTTGTAGTTCGCCTCGTCCACGAGACCCCGGAGGGGCGGCCCCGCGAGGTTCCGGTGTGCTTCGACGCGTGAGATCGCGCGCCGTATGTCCCGTAACCTTCTGGGTGGCCGGCGGCGCCTCGAAGCCCTCGCCTGTATCCGGGCGTTAGACCTCCCGCGGGAGCTGGAGCCGCCGAAGATCGCCAACGTGCGCGGCGGGATCGGATGGCCGGCTCGCAGCGAGCAAATTCCTTGACAGCCGTCTTTGCGTGACGCATATATGCGTCACGCTAATATCGAGGAGTCGGAAAGGAATGGATAACGAACGGCCGATCAAGCGATTTCTGCCGTTGCGGCCAGTCGAGTTCCACATTCTGCTGAGCCTGGCGGCCGGGGAGCGCCACGGGTACGGAATCATCCAGGACGCAGAGGCGCGGGGCCAGGCGATGGCGCCCGACGTGGGGACGCTGTACCGAGCGCTGCGAAGGATGCAGGAACAGGGATTGATCGCGGCCGCGGAGCGACGGCAAGCACCGGACGCAGGCGACGAACGGCGCAATTACTATCGCATCACACCGCGGGGTCGGCGAGTTGCGCAGGCGGAGGCGAGGCGGCTCGAGGCCCTCACGCGCGCGGCTCAATTGGGCGGCTTGCTGGAGGAGGGCGCGATATGAGCGAGGAGCGCTGGTTGAGAAGGTCCGAACGTTGGCTGCGGCTGCTGCTGCGGTTGTATCCAGAGGACTTTCGGGAAGAGATGGCGGAGGGGCTACTGGAAGCATACCGCGACCGCTGCCGAGCGGCGTTCCGGCGAGGCGGCGTGCTGTCGCTCGGCGGGATATGGCTGCGCTCGCTGGTTGACTCGCTTCGCAACGGTGTTGGAGAGCGGGTCCGGCCGGGGATCACCTGGCGGCGGGTGGGGAATTGGGGCCGAGACCCGGAGCTGGTGGTGCGGCGCCTTAGGCGGGCGCCGATGTTCGTGGCTGCAATGGTAGGAACGCTGACGGTCGGCCTGGGTGCGTTCGCCGTAGTCTACACGGTGGTGGACAAGGTGCTGATCGAGCCGCTGCCATACGACGAGCCCGAGAACCTGTATTTCGTGTGGCGGGACTATGGACCAATCTTCGATCTGAATCGCGGGTGGCTCGGGGGGACTGACGTCGTAGCCCTGGAAGATGCGGGCGTGATACAGGAAGTCGCGGGGGTCGAGAGGGACGACGGCGTGACGCTGACGGGTGGAACCACGGATGGCGAGCCACAAGAGGTGGCTGTCATGACCACGTCGCCGAACCTCTTCGAGCTTCTTGGCGTCCAACCTGAGCTGGGGCGCGGCTTCACGCCTAGCGAAGTCGGGCCCGGCCGCCCGGCGGTGGCGGTGCTGACATACGGGCTCTGGAGCCAGCGCTTCGGTGCCGATCCCTCGATCGTTGGCCAGGAGATCCGGCTGGATGGCGAACCGTACAAGGTGATCGGGGTGATGGCCCGGGACTTCTCGTTCGTTCAGCACGCCTCTCTGGAGCTGCCGCAGAGTGCAGATCTTTACACGACCTTTGACCTGAATCTCGCCGAGACAAACCCCGGTGCGGGGTCGTACGCGGGACTGCTGCGCGCACGGCCCGGATCATCACCCGAGGCAGTGGAGGCGGCGGTTGCGACCGTCGGCAGAATGGTGGACGAGCGAGACTTCGAAAGCCGAGGCCTGCGGCTGTACCCGGTCGCAATGGAAGCGGACCTCGTCTCGCGCGTGCGTCCGGCGATCGTGATGCTGGGTCTCGCAGGCCTGCTCCTCGTAGTCGTACTGATGGTCAACTTGGCGACGCTGCTGCTGGTGCGAGCGGCGCAACGGGAGCGTGAGTTCGCGATATCTCGAGCTCTAGGAGCTGACCGGCTCGCGCTCGTACGGGCTACGCTGCTGGAGGGTGGAGTGCTGGGGGCACTCGGTGGCGTGGGAGGCGCTCTCGTCGCAGTGTGGGGAACGCGGGCGCTGGTCGCGCTTGCGCCTCTGGACCTACCGCGGCGGGACTCGATCGCCGTGGACTGGGGAGTAGCCGGGACTGTCATCGGCGTCGGCGCACTGCTGGGGCTGCTCGCCGGCGCGGTGCCCGCCGCGTGGGCGACCCGCACGCGCCTCGCAACGCTGCTCGCGGCCACGGCCGTGCGGGGCGGCGGAGGTCATGGGCGGATGCGCCGAGCCATGGTCGTGGTGCAGGTAGCGCTCTCGCTGGTGCTATTGAGTGCTGGCGGTCTCGTACTGCGGAGCTTCGAACAGATGCTGCGGGCGAATCCCGGATTCGATCCGTCGCGCGTGCTGACCTTGCGGGTGCCGGTTCCGCAGGCCCGCTACCCCGACACCGCTGCGGTCCGCTCACTCCACGAGCGGATCCATGCGGGGCTATCCACACTACCCGGCGTGCGGTCTGTAGGGGCGGCGGGGGCGCTGCCCCTCTCGGCCGACGCATCCCAGACGACCGTGGGCTTCCCCGGCGCCCCCGGCAATACCGGGGAGACCGAACACGACCGGCCTTTGGTTGACCGGGTGCGGACGCGGCCCGGCTATTTCGAGGCACTCGGAATTCCCGTCCTCGCCGGCCGCGCCTTCGAGGAAACTCCGACCGAGGGAGTTCGAGAGGCTCTGATCGACCGAACGCTCGCGGCCGAATTCTTTCCCACGGGCAGCCCCATCGGCGCAACGCTGATGTTCTTCGACGACTCGCTCCGAGTGATCGGAGTGGTCGAACACGCACGCCTGTACAACGTGTATCGGGATGACCGCCCGCAGGTCTACCTTCGAACTGCGGACTTCCTCAGGCCGACCCTGTCGTGGGCACTACGGACCAACGGCTCGCCCCTGAGCCTGGCCGCGGAGGCGCAGGCGACGATCTGGGAGATCGATCCGGAGCTCGCTGTGGCAGACATCCGCTCGATGGACCAAGTCGTGAGTGACTCGGTTCGACAGCAGCGCGTCAGTGCGGTGCTCATTTCCGGCTTCTCTCTCGGCGCGCTGCTGCTGGCAGCGATGGGGCTTTTCGGCGTGGTCTCCGGCTCGGTCACTCGCCGGAGCCATGAGGTAGCCGTGCGGCTGGCCCTCGGGGCGGCGCATGGCCGGGTGCTCCGGCTCGTCGTCCGCGAGGGCATGGTGCTCGTCTTCCTCGGCCTGCTCATCGGCGCCCCGGGCGTCCTCCTCGCGGCGCGGATAATCGGAGGTGTGCTGGTGGGCATCTCTCCATTCGACCCCCCGACCCTCGGCGCTGTGGCAATCGGCCTCGCGCTGGTGGCCCTGGCGGCCTGCTACATCCCTGCCCGGCGCGTGGCGGGGATCGAGCCGGCGCGATTGCTCAGGCAGGATTGAAAGGACATGGGGACGTCCAGGCACAAAGAGCACAGGCCCGGCTAGATGGCTAACCCATCGGGGAAGACGCGAATCCATCGCCCGTTTGGTTCAGGATTCCTGATCGCCGCAGCGGGACAGACGTCGTATACCGGGGCGGATCATTGATGCCTAGACTAGGTCGTCTGTCGAAAGTTCGGTGAGGGGCGATGGAGTCGGGTCTGGGGCACCCGGAAGAGCCACGAAGTCGATCCGCTCGCTCACCATTAGCTCACCGCAACGGCACACACGGACAGACAAGCCGCATAAAAACAGGATAATCCCGCCATCGTCCGTCTGGGGTTCGGGGGTGGACCCTGCACGACGAGCTGGTGCAGCGCGAGCACGCCGGGTACCCGCGGATCGTGCGGTAGCCCAGCGGCTAGGGTCGTTCGTTAGGCGTCTTCTTCCCGGGCCCGTCGCTCCAGCTCGGCGAGGGCAAGACGCAAGTATGCCGGCGGGGCCCGCTCTCCTCGCTCCCATCGGCGAACGGCGCGCATCGTGACGCCCAGCGCCTCGGCGAGCCGTTTCTGCGTCCACCCCAGGCGCTTCCGCGTCTCCAGAACGAAAATCTCCGCCATCTCCCCCTCCCAACTCCCCGTGTCAGTTTTTCGTGGACGTAGCGTTTAACCGAGTGCCGGTCCAATGTTCCTGCGCACCTCGCCCCTTCTTTGGAGGAGACCGAATGACATCAATGAAACGTGTGTTCGCTGCGCTGGCGTTCGTGTTGGCCGCTGCGTGCAACGACGTGACCGGACTCGGGCGTTACGAAGGCGTACGGGTTGTGGCGGAGGTCGAGGACGAGATGGTGACGACTACCGTGCACAACGGAAGCGCAGTTCCCATCACGCGGACGCCCCAATGCCATGGCGACCTTCAGTACTATGAAGGATTGCTCCGGTGGGAGTATGGGTGGGAATATGATCCGGGTGTTGCGTATATCGATATTGGTTACCAGGACCCGTGCGATCTCAGATACTCGTATCTTTTCGGCGCTGACCCCATAGCACCTGGCGAGGACTACGTATTGGAGCCGTGGCACGTGAGCGTCTTTGGTTCGAGCCAGTACCGGTTCAACATGGATCTTCGGGGGCCAGACGGTGAGCGGCTGCCGGAGAGGGCGCGCATCTCGAACACGTTCCGAGTCGAATCTCTTCGCGTGGACTAAAAAATGATAGGAGGACCTTCCATGCTCCGTCCTATGCACTGTAGGTGGCTCCGGCGCCTCGCCTTGATTGGCGCACCCGTTGCTGCCATCGCGTGTAGCGATAGCACCGGACCCAAGGGCAAGTACGAAGGGGTGAGCGTCATCGCAAACGCCGAAGGGGACAGCGTGTTCACTGTATTCCGAAACGAAAGTCCGTTTACAATCACGTCTTATAGCGGATGTACCGGAGGTCTCCAGCGGCGTGAAGGGTGGGGGCATCCGTGGGCTTATGCATTCGAGCACGACTCGTGCGATATCGTTATCGTCGACTATGCACCCAGCCAGGAGGTCGTAGGGGGAAGTGGTCGACCCACATACTTGACCCTGGGGAATATCGATTCAACTTCGAGCTTTGGGGGCCCGATAATGAACCGCTCCCCGAACGGGCGCGCATCTCAAACTCGTTCTGGGTCGAGTTCCCTCCGGCGATGGATCCCGAACTATCAGGGGCTCCCTAAGCGGGAGCCCCTTTTTCTGCCAGCGTCGGGCGACTACGCACGCATCACCGCGTCCACTCGTGGACCATCCAGACGCTGACGCCCAGGGAATCGGCAACCTGCTCGGCCCGCAGCAACCGCGGCAGGGTTGCGTCTAATAATGATCTCGATGGCGTGTTCATCTGCTCCTCGTGGCCTTGGGTTGAGCTATCCACAAGCACGATAAACAACGCACAGAAAGTGCAGGAAGAGGCACGTGTCTCCCTCATTATCTCGTTACCTGACAACGAGATAATGAGGGCGCATACGTGCACCTTTATGTAACGACTTCTTACTTTTTGGGCTTTTTGGCGGGGTCCCTAATGGATCGCCCTCGAGGGCGACCAGTCTGGCACCACGACTGGCACCAGTCACGCAAAAACCGTTGCGGCAGTAGAACGACCTTACGGCTCCAAACCAGAAGGTCACAGGTTCGAATCCTGTAGCGCCCACTCAATAACCACAACGACTTACGCCACTTAGCAGCCGCCTACGGGCGGCCTTTTCGTCCCCAAGGGTCACATATGGGTCACTGCGGGGAGGTTGCCGGGAATAGATCGGCGTCGACGGAGATTGCGTCGCGTAGGTGGGGCGTCCATCATGGAAGAATGTCCGACCCTGACGAGCCCCCCTAATCCTGGTCCGCGTGCCTATCGCAGGTTGGTGATGGGGGCGGGCGGCGTCGATCCCGAGCTCGAGTGAAGAGCGGAGGCCAAGCACAAAGAACGCCTGGCCAAGTGGGAGATGGATACGGAGCTGCGCGCCGCCTACCGCCGCCGTCGTCGCAAAGAGCGCAAACGTCGCCGCAGTATCATCGACCGCGTGTTCGGACTGCTGGAGAAGGCGCTGAAGGGTTGGCTAGGTCGGCCGGATTTCGTGGCCGAAGCGCCGCCAGCTACGGATTGACGATCCCCACATTCCTCGTACGGCCATTTGGAATAGGCTCGCAGAACGTCACGGCGTAAGCCCGCGCACGATTCAGCGGGCGCCAGAATCAGAGGTATTTCCGTGGTGTCCGAGTCTGTTCCGGGAGGCTGGGGATGACTCTCGCCTCTCTCGCCAACTCTCTTCCACTTGTTCGTGGTCCTGTCGGAAAGTTGGCACAAAAATGGGCCCCCGCTGAGGGAGTCCCTTATTTGATTTCGGTACCGGCGGGGCCTATTCGACGCGGAACCAGTTCGAGCTTCGCGCGGCTTGCGGCAGCAGCTCTCCGTCCGGACCGCGAAGCTTGAGCTCGAATCGATGGTCTCCTGGCTCGAGTTGGTTCAGGCCCCACCAGCTCGATACGCGCTCTTCACCGGGTGCAATCTCCACAGGAGCAGTAGAGACGTCGAGGCAGGCGGCGCCCTCGGGAAGCTCCCACGATGAATCGCCTTCGCGGTTGTAAAGCTCAGCGTCGCAGTGGGGGAAGTGTCGTGTGATGGGAACCGCACTGCCATTGCGGATCGTCCGGACCACCGAGTCCCCCTCGAGACTCGCCGTCACACGCACCCCTTCGTACTCCCCCAGTCCAGTCGAATCATCCAGAAGACTGCAGGCCGCCACCAGCGGCAGGCCCAAGAGGAGAAGGAGGAGAAACCGACCATTTCGCTATCATT
Organism: Gemmatimonas sp.; assembly: GCA_009380025.1. Lineage (GTDB taxonomy): Bacteria > Gemmatimonadota > Gemmatimonadetes > Longimicrobiales > Longimicrobiaceae > WHSP01. Next base: position 14,713 of record WHSP01000002.1, read on the forward strand.
GGTGCGTTCATTCGACTCGGAACGTGTTCGAGATGCGCGCCCTCTCCGGCAGCAGGTCGCCTTCTGACCCTCGAAGGTTCATGCCGAACCGGTAGACTCCCGGATCGAACCCGCTGATGTCCCTCGATACGAGGACGCGTCTCTCGCCAGGTGCAATAGTGTCAAAGGGTCCAACACCGATGGCCAGGCACACGCCCGTATAATCCGCGTACTCCCACCGGAAAAATCCTTTATAACGATGCAGGGGCCCCGGACATTCGTAGGGTAACCCAGAAACCCTCGCGGCGTATCGCGTAATGGGGACCGCGCTCCCGTTGTGCACGGTAGCCGTCAGCACGGCTATCGATGTCCTCCCATCGATCTCCGCCACCACCCGCACGCCTTCATACTCGCCCAGACCGGTCACGTCGTTGCACGCGGCGGCGAACACGAACGCCAGCGCAGCGGACACACGTTTCATCGATGTCATTCGGTCTCCTCCAAAGAAGGGGGCAGCGTGTGCGGGAACATTGGACCGGCGTTCGGTTAAACGCTACAGCCACGAAAGAATGACACGGGGAGGGGGAGATGGCGGAGATTTTCGTTCTGGAGACGCGGAAGCGCCTAGGGTGGACGCAGAAACGGCTCGCCCAGGCGCTGGGCGTCACGATGCGGGGCGTTCGCCGATGGGAGCGAGGGGAGCGGGTCCCGCCGGCATACTTGCGTCTTGCCCTCATCGAGGTCGAGCGACGCGCCCGGGAAGAAAGCTAGAAATCCCGCCTAACTGAAATCCCGCCTAACTGACCCGACGTCAGCCCCTACCGGCCGTCGGTGCCATTGCCCAGACGACACGTCCCGTCTGTCCCTTCTCAGCGTACCACGCGGCCAGCGCGACCGCGAGCACCAGGTCGTCATGTGAACCTTCCCGCCAGGCACCGTAACTGTCGTGCGCGGTGTCAGCGCTGATCTTGACCCTGAAAGCGAGTAGCTCGCGTACGAGCGTATCGACGAGCGGGAGCCCCGCAGCGAACCTGAGCCTCCCGCTCTGGAGCAACACCTGCAGGAGCCCGACGAGATCGCGCTTCGGTACTCGATAACTGGCACCGCTCGAGGTGACAGAATCTCCCCCGGTAATGGTGATATCCACCAGCCGGCGGACCCCCTGCTTCTTCAGCATATCTACCACCGGCCGGCCGACCCCGGTCGCGTCCACCACCAGCGGATGCTCCAGTAGAGAACCCCGCTCCCGGAGCGCCTGCACGTGATCCACGACCACCGGGTAAGGCGTACCCAACAGCAACGCTCGAGGGCTCGACAGTCGTAGCTCGTCACGCGCCCCTGAGTCCTCAGCTGCTCGAGCGCTGCGAGTGCGGTGTAGTCGGCCGCCTGTCCAGATCGAGACCGACGAACCACTTGGCGCTCGGCTCCGGCTCCGGCCGCCGCGGAGGGAGAGGAGCTGCTGGGCGTGGCCGCTGGGCGATCGTCATGGGGTCGGTCATCATGCGGCGAAGAGAGGTTCGACGTCGTCACTGATCGCGGCCTGCACATGTTCGTAACCGAACACCTGATCCTGCGTGTCGACGAACTCACAGCCGTATTCCTGGCGGTACCACCAGTCGCCGATCTTGCTTCGCTCCTCCGCCAGCCACCGGGGTGAGATCCGCGGCACTTGCTCGGCGGGGATCATAATCCGCGACCAGCTCGGGCCACCCTCCGTCCACTCGTGGTGGAAGAGCCCCCGCTTACCGAAAGGGGTGCTCAGCAACACGATCCTCCCCTGGCTGACCGCCAACATGGGCCTGATCGCCTGGTACAGGTCGTCCGATACGCGGGCCGCTTCATCGACAACCAGCAGCCCCACACTGCTGTAACCGCGGATGCTGCCCTCCTTACCGGGTAAGCAGATTGCCTAGCTCCAGCGTCAGTGCTGTCTCCCGCTTGATCGTCATGTCGCCCGCGACGGGGAGCAGTGCTTTCACCTTCCGGAACAACTCCTGGCTCTGCCTGAGAGCCGGTGCCAGGATGAGGATCAAAGCCGGCGAGCGGTACGCTGCCTCCTCCACTGCCAGGAGCGCACTGGTAGTACTCTTCCCCGACTGTCGGCTGCAGAGCAGGATGGTCTGGGAGGCACTCGAGCGCAGCAGGTCGCGCTGCCAGGGATCAGGATCGAGCCCCGCCCTCCTCGCCAGTCGAGCGGGATCGAGGACCGCGGCGATCCCACTCGCCGCTTGCACGGTCCAGTGCCTCAGCGAGCGCGAGCTTCGCCTCCGGGTATGGCGCGAGGGCGTCCTCCATGAGTCGCCGCAGCTCGATCCACAGGGTGCGCGGTCAGATCGCCCGCCGGCGCCCGGTCCAGCTCGCCGGTGACCTTCAGGAAGAGGGTGATGTTGTTACGGGCTTCACCGATCGCCCGCAGTGCAATGGCGCGCTCCCCCTCGCTCAATGCCTGGCTCAAGATCTGGCGGGTCTGCTCGTGGAGGTCCTGCAGCTCGGCGAGCAAGCGATTGCTGTCCGTCAACTCCTGCGCATCGCTCGCGTTCGTGAGCAGCTTCGGGAGGTGCGCCTGCTGGTGACGGCGGACGGCCGGTTCAGTCAGCCCGTGTTGCGACGCTATGCGTCGGTAAGGCGTACCGCGCACTAACGCGCGATCAATCGCGGCCCGCTCGGGGTGGCGGCAGACAGTGCAGGTTCGGGGCATGGGGGCAAGGTATGTCCACCAGCCGAGTGGTGCCAAGGTCCGTGTCTTTCGAGCTACCGTACCCGAGAAGTCGGGAGGTCTATGCTCCTCCGGCTTCTTCAGAGCCGGCGCGCCTTCCCTCCCGGCTAGGCTCTCTCGGGAGTTGGTGCCAGACTTGGTGCCAAACCGGACCGATACAGACCGATATATCGGGCGTTAGGCGTCGTTGAATCCAGCGATGAACGAAGCCCCGCAACGGCCGGTAACCGTTGCGGGGCTTGAACTTCGAAAGAATGGGCGCTGAGGGATTCGAACCCCCGACCTTCTGGGTGTAAACCAGACGCTCTAAACCAGCTGAGCTAAGCGCCCAAACTTTTTACGGGGAAGTAGATAGGCAGTGCACTAAAGCGTTCGTTTCAGCCTCCCCTTTCGCGTATGGGGCACATATGGGGCACAGAACCCGCCCTGGTACGCACATGCGGCCCGATCCGGACAGGATGGGCCGCACCTGGAAAATAACGCCGGGAGCCCGCTACTGGAACCACCCCCTCAAGCCGCTCCGCCGTCTTGGCCGAACAGGTCAAGCACACCACTCATGGTCCTCAGGGGTGAATCTCCCGCCTCTCGGGGAGGCGATACTGTATGCCGGATGCATCCCCGGCAAGAGTGATCACCAAATGGCGGCCGCGCCTCTCCTTCCTCGTGATCTCCACGTCGGCGGCCCGGACTCTCGAGACCCGCCCGTTGTAGTCCACGATCGGGCCATTGTAGGTAGCGGTGCCCTCGAACTCATTGCTAAGGTCGCCGGTATCGGACATGTCGATCCGCGCCTCACCCTCAAAGGTGAGCGCGCCGAGATTCTGACGTACCCGAAGCCATCCGGTGCCAGGGCATCCGTCCAGTGTCACCGGTCTTGATTGCGGTCGTCGAGTCATGAATGAAACTCCTGTCCTCTTGTCAAATCGCGCCCCCCCGCCTCGGTCTTCCGAATCGTTGGTAGAGCCTTGCAATCGGAGTCGGCGACGGAAGCTCAACCTGAGGCGGGCCGATCAGGTCCGTTATTCGATCCGCGACGTTTCGCGCCCTTCGGGCTGTGGTCCGGTAGCTCTCCTCAAGATTTCTAGTCACGATGGACCGATTGACGTTGTCCAGGCTCGGATCGAATGTTCTTTCGTGCCAGGCGCGTTGGTCAGCACTGTTCTGATTCAAGAAACCGATCTGTTGTCGAACCGCCAAGGCGCGCTGGCGAAATGACGGAGGAAGAAGTATCAGGTCCGGAAGGGCCGATTCCATCATAGGGAGGGAATACTGCTGTGGTACTAAGTCTTGCCCTTGCTGGAGATGGTTAGTTCCCAAGGCAGGGTCCCCTCCAATGGCCGCCTCCCTCAGCAGCGGCAGAATATCCACCGCCGTTGTGTCGCCCGTGATGGCGGCCTCTTCTTGCTCGATTGGTTCGAGCCAATCGATGAACTCTTTGTCTATCGCTCCGAGCTGTGAGTTGAAGCGACTTGCGACAGAGGCCATCAAGTACCGAGTCTCCCGGAGCTCTGACGTGCACGCCTCCAATACATCCCTTCGACGCCTACGGCGTCGAAGATAGTCGGCAATCGGACCACCCAGCAGCCCCAGAGCCCAACCCAGAACAACGGCGACAATCTCAGAGATGGACACACGAAACCTCTCAACCCGTCACGTATGCGTTCTACCGGAACAACCTTCCGAGCCACCTGCCCGTCACCCGGCCCGCAACCCGCCGGCCGATCCTACGGCCCACGGTCCCGCGGCGGACGGCGTTCACGTCGCCCAGCAGCCGCGAGCAGGTACAGCATTGTGCGGAGGCTGTTCATCGGTCCTCCTGTTCGAGAGTGTTCGCGATCGAGGCGAGCTCCCCGCCCCGTTGCCGGGCATACTGGGCCAGCCGCTCCCGCCAGTCTGTCGGCGGTGGACGGTAGTTTCTGTGATCAGGGTCGAGCCGCATCTGCCGGATGCTCTGAGCGGGCCTATCCAGCAACTCGGCTGCGTCTTCCGCGGTGATGCCGAGCGCGTCCATCGATTGCTTGAAGTCCATTGTCGTCACTGGCGGTATTGACTTGCGGTCTACGTCACTATATCTATGGACTCGCAGGGCAATAAACAAGGCGCCGACCCGAACCCCGCCAAGGACACAGGTCGACGCCTTCTCACCCAACGACCCGAGGCCGCGGGCACTCTCAATCTGCCCTGCCCCGCCGCCTCGGGTCAAGGAGACCATCACCATGCAGGACCAGAATGCTCCCCCGTGCCGCCGGCGGCCGGAAGGCTACGAAGGTCCCCCCGCTGTCATCGCGTATATGCTGTACGAGGATCTACGAGCCGCGAAGAAGGACGTGGCCCACCTCCTGGCGCAGGCGAAGTGCGGCGGACCCGGAGCGGAGTCGGTGCAGCGCGAACTCGAGCAGGAGCAGCTCGACCAGATCCACGCCTTGCTTGCAATTCGTCGCCTCGCCGGCGACAAGCATGCCGGGCTGTACATCCCGGAGCTGAGCTTGATGTAAGCACCGATCGTAATGTCCCACTTTCGCCGACTGAAATGTCCCACCCTGGATCACGACGCTGAGCGGCTCGAGTAGCCGCTTCAGCGTCTCCTCTTCAACTTGGCACCTCCACCTCAACTGGGAGGAAGGTGCCCGTCAAGTGGGAGATTCGCGTGCTAATCACACATTTTTTGGATCGGGGCCTTCCCAAGGCCAGCATCGCTCGTCAGCTCGGAGTCAACCGTCGCACCATCAACCGCTGGATCGCTGAGGGTCAGCTCGAACGCGATGTCGAGACCGGTCAGGTGCGCCAGCCGGTGCGGCAGAAGAAGCCGTCGAAACTCGAGCCGTTCAAACCGATTATCAGTGCACGCCTTGAGCTCTATCCCGAGCTTACCGCCGTCCGGCTCTTCGACGAGCTGAAGGCGGCCGGGTACACCGGCGGAATCAGCCAGCTTAGAGCCTACGTGGCGATCTCCCGTCCGAGTCCTGTTCCTGAGCCGCTGGTGCGCTTCGAGACGGAACCGGGGCACCAGGCGCAGGTCGACTTTGCCGAGTTCACCTTCCCCTGGGGGAAGCGATACGCGCTCCTGGTCGTTCTCGGCTACTCCCGGCTTCTCTGGCTGCGGTTCTATCCGAAGCAGGATATGCAGACCCTGTTCGCCGGTCTGGAGGAGGCGTTCGCCTGCTTCGGCGGCGTACCGCGGGAGATCCTCTTCGACCAGATGGCCAGCGTCATCACACGGGATCTCCGGGACCAAGGCGGCAAACTACTCGAGAATCGGGAGTTTCTCCGCTTCGCCGCCCACTGGCAGTTCCGAGTTCGCGCGTGCCGTCCGTACCGGGCGAAAACGAAAGGCAAAGTCGAACGGCCGATTCGCTACCTGCGCGAGAGCTTCATCTACGCTCGTGACTTCGTCAGCGACGAGGACCTGAACGCTCAGGCTCATATCTGGCTCTCCGGTACCGCCAATGTCCGTAAGCATCGCACGACGAAGGAGAAGCCGCTGGAGCGATTCACCCGGGACGAGCAGACGACCCTTTTGGCGCTTGCCGGCCGGCCATACCAGTCGCTGATTCTGCCGCCTAAGACCGAGTCACCCAAGGTCCTGCCGCTTCCTCGGATCCAGGTTGAGCGCCGGCCGCTCAAGACCTACGCGGCGATCGCGGCAGGTGCCCGATGAAGAGCCTCCGAGACCAGATCCGCGCGCAGCTCGCCGATCTGAAGATGCCGGGCTCCCTGGAGGGACTCGATGCCGGGCTCCCTGGAGGGACTCGATGCCGTGCTTTCCCGCGTCGACAGCGGCCTCGGCGCTGCCGAAGCGATCTCCTCCGTCCTGGAAGCGCAGATCGCCCTGCGAAACAACCGCCGCCTCCAGGCAGCGATGCGGAGCAGCCGACTTCCCGCGGTGAAAACGCTCTCCGACTTCGACTTCGGCTTCCAGCCGTCGCTGAAGCGCGAGCAGATCGAGAGCCTGGCCACGCTCGGCTTCGTCGAGCGGAAGGAAAACGTTGTCTTCCTCGGACCGCCCGGCGTCGGGAAGACGCACCTCGCGATTGGACTGGCGATCGCCGCCGCTCAGCATGGCCGCCGTGTCTACTACGGCACCCTGGCTGATCTCATTACGAGCCTCGAGGAGGCCCATGCGGCGGGCAAGCTCCTGCACCGGATGAAAACGCTCACGCACCCGTCGCTTCTGGTGGTCGATGAGATCGGCTACCTGCCTGTCTCCCGCACCGGTGCGATGCACTTCTTTCAGCTCATGAGCCGCCGCTATGAGCATGCCTCCACCGTGCTCACCAGCAACAAGAGCTTCGAGGAGTGGGGCGAGATCTTTGGCGATGAAGTCATGGCCGCCGCGCTCATCGACCGACTCCTTCATCACTGTCACATCGTCAACATCCGTGGCAACAGCTTCCGCATGCGTGCTCACTCCGATCTATGGAAACAGCTTCACCCTGACGGGGACTCGGCCTCCGCCTCGTCTCCCCCACGAAAACGGCAGAGAAAGAAGGAGCTTACGACGTAACCGGCTCGTCACCGAAAGTGGGACATTTCAATCGGTGAAAGCGGGACATCCGTAATCGGTGTTGACACTTGATGTCGGCTCAACTAAGCCGACTGGTCCTCATGACCGGTCGTGAGCTGGCAGAACGGGCCGGGGAGCTTGAGGTCGTCGCGATGTTCGAGCGACAGATCCGAGAGCGGGAGTCGGAGATCGAGGATCACCTCCGTCCGCGATCGAAGGAGGTGGCGTGATGGCCTACCCGATCAAATGGATGGGCTGGGGGCGCTATACGAACACGGGCGAGCGATACCGGCTCTGGAAGTTCACAGAGGACGTCCCGGACGTGGGTGCCGAAGTCGGAGACTCCCTTCACAACCAGACGAGCGGCGAGGGCGGTTTCCGCTGGGCTGTGGCTAAGGCAGAGAGCCGCGGCGGGTGGTGGAAGGACTACGACGCCGACACCATTGCAGAAGTAGTCTTTGGAAGGGAACCTCCCGCATGGGATCCGCCCAGGGAGACGGACGGAGGGACGGGTATGGGCACCATGAACCCAACCGTCACCCTCGCGCTGACCCAGATCGCCTCGTCTCTGAATCGTCTCAGTGATGCGTACACCAAGGATGTCGATCTCGAGGCGAAGGGTTCGGAGCAGCCCCATCCCCGTGGCGTCTACGTTTTCGACGGTGAAGGACGGTGGGGTCGCGACTTGTTGGTCGCATTCGACTCAGAGGGAAACGCTGTCGCCAAACAGGAGCTCCGGGAGGAGGAGACAGAGGAGGAGCGAGTCGTCTTCGCTTCGAATCTTCAGCGCCGCCTCGACCGACTCGACCCACCGCCTCCACCGGAACCCGGGCCCGACTTCGAGGCCCTGGTGGACGAGCAACTATCCTCGAAGGGACGGGCGCCGTTCGAACCCTTCGGTCGGACCCTCCTCCACAAGCAGTTCGAAGAGTATAGAACTCCTGAAGGTTATCGAGACTGGCAACCGCTTGCCCGCTTCGATCACTGGCGCGATTGCAAACCACGGCCGTGCGCCGCGTGTGGCGAGATGTATCGGCCGGCTAAGACGGAGAAGAGCAAGACCCTGAACACCCGTCGCTGTAGGACCTGCATCGACGCTTCCAAGAATGGCGTCGGCGGCCCGGCCTCCCGCTGAAGGTTTCGCGCGCGACATCCCGAACGGCGAAGCCCCCTCAAGCGAGGGGGCTTTTCGTTACCGTCGCACTTGGCCCGGGGCGCAAGCTGCGACGTTCTCGTGGGTGTTCAGGGCTGGGCGCTCGCCTTCGTCGCGGAGCTGCTGGATGAGGGGTGCGCATCCATCTGGCGAAAGAGGTACTTCGCCATGCGGGCCCAGGCTTGGGTGGGGCTACGGCTCAGGTAGCGCCTCCTCTGCGTTGAGCAACCAAGGGCGGCAGACCGAGAACCCCGCTTCATCTGCCGCACGATATTGCTCCTCGTCCGTGGTCACGAGGCACACTTGCGCGTCGGAGAGGATTTCCTGTGAGACGCAAGCCGCCTGGAGGGTCACCGCGGAGCGCGGCGTGAGGCTGTAAAGCTGCATCCAATCGTACGCCTTGCTGATCACTGCGGAGACCTCGACGATGGCGTAGGCGGGCGAAACGTCGTCGAAGTCGCCCCTGAGCCGCGTCGCCGCTTCCGGAAGTAACTCTCGGTTGTAGAGCCCCTTTTCGGCCCGAGCGATCAGGAAGTGAAGCGCCTCCAAGAAGGCGATGTCGCATACCAAAACACGCGACCCGCCCTCGTCTCTGCGAGAGCGGGCCACAATATCTCGGACTTCTTCGCATCCTGGAACGTACGCGTAAATCAGCGCTGTGGTATCAAGGAAGTAGTAGGTCAATGCTGGCCGCCACGGAGTCGCACAATGGTCTCGTGAGGTAACTCGCCGTTGCTCTCGACCGGGAACGGTTCGGGGAGCACGAAGTTCGGGTCACGTCGAGGTACCCGTACTCGATACCCCGCGCTGCGCATGCGGTAAGCGAAGGCAGCCAAGTCGTCAGGCACGCCATCCTGCTCGGTCGCCCGATGGTGCAGCAGCGTGGCGTTCATCGTGTCCTCCATAGTTTATAGTCTTAATCCTGAGCCCTCTGAGGGCCGCCCCTATAAATGCAGGTCTCGCGCCGTGTGTCAATGGTTACCCGCGCAGGTACGTGGGTGTACGTGTTTACCCGTGACCTCTCGCGAGGCTCCGAGGATGGGTTTAGAAGACAGCCTCGCGCCTCTCTTTGGCCGCCTCGTCGCTCCACGCATCGGCGGCTGGGCTATCGTAGTAGACGGAGATCACCTTATCCTCGGGTGGCAGCAAGACCATTATCGATCCACGATCCGAAGTTAACTCGGAGAGGAGACCCTTCGGGACCGGTTCCGCCCAGTGCGCCCATGCGTCAGCCCTGCCTATACTCACGCCTCCGCAGAGGTCGAGTGACGATTCGTTGGACTTTCTGACCGTCGGTTCGATCGTCGGGTAGCGAGCCGAAATATCCGACACGAGCCTATCGAACGCCGTCTCACAGTCGCGTCCACGGCCGAAGGCGACGAAGTACATACCTCGGATCAGGCCCTGCTCGGGGTGCACAACGAACTCGGCGGCCGACTCGCGACCAATTATCTGCTCGTCTTCGTAGACCATTCCCTTCGCACCCGCCCCCGCAGGTCTTTCCGTCGTTGGCCGACCGCGTAGGGAGATGATCTCTCCTTCGGCTGCCCCCCACTGGATTCCGGCAAACGAAGTGATAACTCGGGCTGAAGATGGGTCCGACAAGCCGATCCGTGGCTCCGGAAAATCCTGCGCCGCGGCCGATCCGGTCGCCGCCGCGAGGATGCAGAGGACTGCAACAAAGGTCGTTCGGTGCATATGGGACTCCGGGCGGAGGGATGCCATACGATGCGCCTAACGGATAAACGTCACTCGTTGGCCGCGCAATGTCGCACCCGTTAGGCACCTGTGGGGCCCGTCCGACGAGTGTCACAGTCAGCGGCCGCCGTACTTCAGAGACCGATGTGCGGGATGGCTCTTAGGGATACCCACGAGGCCCGCTGCGTTGTCCTGTACGTCCCGAAAGGGTGAGCCATTGCAACGCCGCCGCCGCCGTGGCATTTCAGCGAGAAACGGCCGCTACTGACAGCAGAACGCCCCGGCGAGTTTCCGGGGCGTTGCCTCGTGGGGATCGGACGACGCGCGGGCTACCCACCCTTCCCGTTCGTCGACAGCTTCGGATCCGCGGCGGCGCGCGACCTCCAGTAGTCGAGCCGCTCCGCGATCTCACCCTGGTCCGGAGCGAATCGCAGAGCGGGCAACTCGACCTTGACCGCATCGTCGAGCTCGCGGAGCTCGCGTTCGCGCCCTTCGGCGACGGGGCCGACAGGCTCTAACGAGTGGTGCCAGCGGCTGCGGAATCGCGGCTTACGCGGAGTGCCCTTCGGGAACGGCGTGGCAACCAGCTTCTCGCGATAGCTTTTCACCGCAGCGATCACCGCGCCGATCTCCGGATCTGCATCGGTGCTCAGGTCGCGACGGATCCGATCGCGCTCGCGGTCAGCGCGCTGGCGGGCCCTAGCGAGCGCCCTGGCTGCCTGGCTGCGCTCCTTCTCAGCGGCCCTGAGCTCCGCCTGCAGTGCGTCCCGGCGCTCGGTCGCCGCTTCGAATTCAGCCCGTAACTTCGCCTGGTCGGCCTTCCACTCCGCCGGCAGTTCCGCCAGGCGATCCGCCAGCCGATCTCGCGCCGCCTGCCGAGCCTCCGACGCCTCCAGTTGGCGAACCATCTCCTTACCGGCCGGCGTCGTCAGCAGCCGATCGAACATGCTCTTGGCTTTCGTCAGTGTCGAAGTGCTCATCGTGCGTTGACTCCATGCGTTCGAAGGATTGAATGAACTCGCGCGCCGTCGAGCTGGAAGCCGGAAGTGAGGAGCTCGGTCGCTAACGCCCGAACGGCGCCCCAGTGCTGCCGTAGCGACTGCTCAACCACGTCGCTGATACGTTGGGTCTCGAAGCCGATGCGGTCCGTCGAGAACCGCAACCGAAGCTGAAACCCTGCTTGCTGAATGTCGTCCCGTGAGCCCGTGCTCCGCCCGAACCCGCCAATCTGTTCGGCGATCGCACCAGCGACGTAGACGTACGGATCAGCCACGGTGCAGAGCGTTTCGCCCGACTCATCGGCGTAGAGCCGCACGGACCGGATCTTACCGCCCCGCAGAGCGCTGACGACGGCGTGAGCGCTTTCGTGGATGGCGCTCCGGGCGAACGGATCGGACGTGTCATCGATCCAAGCCGTCCGGGCCGGTGCTGCCGGTTCGGACCTGGGCTTCCTGGTTGTCGGCTTAGGCGTTACCCGCTTTGGCGCTCCTGCGTGCGCGCTGCCGATTCTGGCTGCGTACTCGATCATGTTCTTGTCCCCGGGACAAAGGTTTGGGATGATTCGCCTACCCTTCCCGTTCCGGCGACCAGCGAAGGTCAAGAGGCGAGATCGAGGACCTCGAGCGGCACGTGCTCGGCGGTTCGGCCACGAGCTGGATAACCCCGGAAATCGCACTCGAGATGCCGCCGGCCGGTACGGAGTAGCTCCGCACGGGTGGCGTCGTAACCGCAGTCCGCTACCGCGAGGAAGCTCGCCGTGAGCGCCGCGGTCTCGATCGCCGCGTGCGGTGTCTCGCCGACCAGCTCGGCACGTTCGAGCACGGCTTCACAGAGCCAGCGCCAACGACGCCAGGTAAAGGAGCCCACCAGGTCGCGCGCGACGGCTTCGGTGAAGGGGTCAGGGCCGCAGTCCATCAGTCGCGCCCATCGCGTGGGCGATACCGGCGCACCGTCCATCCAGGCAAGCCCAAGCCGATCAGCAGGAGAATCAGCCCGAAGACAATCAGTCCCGCGCCGGGCCGCCACGTCGCCACCCCGCTGGCGATGAGCAGTGCCCCGCCATAGAGGTGCAGGTCGACAATGTCAACAACCTCACGCAGGCGTCGGAGCAATGTTCTCATGCGAATCTCACCCATCCAACAGCCCGTGGCGGCGCAGGTAGACCCGTTCACTCTCATGGGGCGGACGTGGCTCGGGCGCATCGAATCGCCACCAGGCCCAGGGCATCGTGTCCGCCGAACCCTCGATCCACGCCACATAGTCATGCCACGGCTTTGCGGCGACCTCTGCCAACGGGACGGAACCGCCGCGGCGCCAGTACCTGATCAGCTCCTCCCGACGCTCCGCCCACACCTCGCGCGCCCACTGTTCGTCGAAGTTGTCGCCCCTACCAAAGGCATCATCGAAGTGATCGTTGCCGGTCAGGAGCTGCACTAAATGCTGGTCGCCAACTCTCGGCCTCATGTTGCGGCTGCGTCGTTTCCGATTGGTAGGCATAAGCTCCTCCGGTGTTATCGCCCCGCCGGCCGCCCGGGCCGGTCGTTCAACGGCTCGATGTCGAGATTCAGTGCGCGTAGCGCCGCCATCATCCCCGCGCGTGAATCCCGCTCTATTACGGTCGCCGGGTGCGGTTTCGGCTGGCCGAACCGGTCCGTGACGGTCGCCCCCTCGCTCTGAATCAGCTCCTGAGCGCCGCGCATTCGGTCGAACGCCTCGAGGGCGGTCTGGAGCAGTAGCAAGCCGGCCGGGTCATCCAGCGCGTATTCCTCCACAAGCTTGCGCCACCAACCCTGCGCTTCCCGGCTGAGGGTCGAAGGAGTCTTCGGTCTAGTCGGATTTTTCAAAGGATTTCCTTTGTTTCGCACACGTGAAGCTGCTCCGCCGGTCTAGCATGCGCATCCGGGCAGGGATTTCACCCACCCTTCCTGGCATCGCCGTCATCATCGAGGGTCGTCATCGTCGTCGAGCGCAAGAAGCAAGTTCGGACGAAGAGATTCGAGTATCGGGAAAAGACCCTTCGCACTCTCCGCTTGTATTTCCTCGTTGGACGCGACAGGTGTCAGCAATGCAGATAGCGCATAGTCGATGTAAATCAACGCGTTATCAGCCGGGCTGCATTCGTCGAGATAGCCGGAATCCGGGTCGCTCAGGATCGATTGCAAATGCCGCTGAGCCTGCCGAAGCGCTTCGCATGCGGAGCGTCCGTGTGGATTGTCCGCGCCCACCGTAGGCATGGCGTATCTTGCTCGCTCTTTCATGCGCCCCCCGGCGTTTCACTGAGCGCCCGTAGCGCGCTCATCAACTCGTCCAGCAGGTACGCTGGCAGCGACACCCCCGCCGCTGGGTCGCCGCGCCAGGGTCCCGACCACCCCGAGCGCACCTCGAGCTCATCGGCCGACAGGGTAAGCCGCAGGCAACGGCCGGCCGGCAAGTCGATGTCGATCGTGCGGACTTCGGTTTTCGTGATGTTCATTTCCGTCCTTCGTCACGGGAGGGCACCCCCCCTTGTTTTCAGAGGCGCCCTTTCGGTGTACCCCCCCTCACGCTGCCCTCGGCGGTTCGGGCTCACTCAGCGACCGGAGCGCTTCGACAAGCTCGTCCATCTTCTCGATTGGCAGCGTCACCGTCTGGCCGAACGCCGGATGCCAGGGTGCGGCGAAGCCTCCTTCGATGCGGACCTCGTCTGCGAACATCGAGACGCGGATCAGCTTGTTGCCGGGACACTCGACATCGATGTGTCGAACGGTCGTGGTAGTCGCTTTCATGTCTATTCGCGATAATGGTTTGCGCGGATTAGTGGCAGATGTGGCAGGTTTTCCCATATAGGCCGTATGTGTGTGTACGCGCGCGTACGCCCTATAAGAGAGAATCCGCCACATCTGCCACTGTAACAGCTTAGGGGAAGTGCCTAACTTGCTCATGGCTCCCACCTTCGGGCCTCCGGGACGTCAATGAGGCGGAGCCTCAGATAGCCGCGGATCCCCCCCGTGCGCTTCTGGTCGTCGAAGCCCCGATCCTTGAGGTTCTGCGAGAACCGCTTCTGCGTCCCGGTGAACTCCCCCACCCGCTCCGTCCAGCGCTTCCAGGAGGCGAAGAGGCTACCCACGGCCTCCCACGCGTTCGGGTCGTCGGTCGAACAGCACTCCTCCAACCAGAGTGAGAACGAGTCTTCCGACTCGAGGTACTCCGTGGTGGCGGCCGTCACGCAGTCGGGCGGGTCGAGCCCCCGGCGTTGCCAGTCGAGGCAGCCATCGATCGCCCAGCGCAGAATCGCCGGCCATTCCTCCTCGAGCTTCTCGGGTAGGTCATGGTCCCGCTTCTCCGGCGGGATCGTCTTCGTGAACGGAACCAGGTGCAGTCGCCGGCGGATCGCCTCATCGACGCCCCGCAGGGACGGCCGGTGGTTCCCAACGACGACGAGCTTGAATTGCGGGTTGAACTCGAAGAAGTCTTGCCTCATGAACCGGCCCTGCAGCCGGTCCCCACCGGTGAGTGCCTTGATCTTCGACTCCGCCCAGGTGCGCCCGATCTCGATTTCCGAGCCAACGGCCATACGGACGCCCCGGAGGCGGGCAATCTCGGTCGGGTGCCGATCCGAATTCGACACCATCAGCATGTCGGTCCCGATGGTGACGGCGTAGTCCATCCAGATCCCGACGAGCGTGTTCACGAACACCGACTTCCCATTGGCGCCGGTACCGTGGAAAAAGAACATGACGTGCTCCTTCACCTCCCCGGTGAGGCAGTAGCCGGCCATCCGCTGGAGGTAGGAGGTCAGCTCCTGATCGCCGCCGGTGACGGTCTCGAGGAAACCCGTCCAGATCGGGTGCGGCGTTCCCGCTTCCGCGGGCGTGACGGCCGTCTGCTTCGTGATGTAGTGCTCCGGCCTGGAGGCCACGACAGCGCCGCTCCGAAGTTCGATCGTCATCTCTTTTCCGGGTTGGAGTGTCCGAGCTGGTAGGGGTCGGCGTCCCACATCTCGACGTCGGCGCGCTGCTCGAGGTTGGATCGGGCGAGCCCCACCACCTTCGCGACGGTGTCCGCCTGCCGCAGCTTCGCCCGACCGGGCTCGTCTTGCTTCATCTGCTCGGAGATCCCGCGGAGGAAGTCGCGGGTCCGGGTCATGTGCTCGAGGCACTCGTCCGTCTGCCAGACGTCGCGATCGTAGAAGAGCCACCGTCCCCACGAGGCCACGTGCCGCGCCTCATCCTTCCAGAGTTCTCCGAGCCGGAGCGCGAGCCCATCCTGCGTTAGATCGGATGTGTCCACCGTGGACACATCCCGAGATGCCTCTCGACAACGGTTCGCGTCCTTCGACGGATCGGCCATCACCTTCGCTGCGCCATCCAGCTCGAACCGGTCGAACTCACCCTCAGCGATCGCCTTTCCGCCGCGGTCGACTCCGACGGTCTGGACGTACTCGGCCCGAACCCGTTCGAGAATCCCGGAGATGCCCCTGTGCCCCTGCTCTCCAGCCCGCAGCAGGGCGAACACACAATCCCGCGTGTGATCGTACGCGTTGCCCGACTCCCGCCGAGCCGCGGCCAGCGCGTCCGCAGCGAGCTGGCCGGTGCACGAGCACGGCTCCCCACGGGGGAGGCCCGCAATCCATTCTGCCGCCCGTTTGCGATTCTCCCGAACCTCTGCCCGGCTTCCCGGCCGCACGTGCCCCGGATCTCGCTTTCCGTTCGCCTGAACACCCGTCAGGCCTTCCAGCCAGCCCGGCGGCAGCTCGGCCAGGTAACCGAACCTCGGAATCTCCCCTTCGGAAGCGTCGGTGCCATCGGGCCGAACCCATCGGTACCGCTCGCCGGACGGATGAACGCTTGGAGGGGCGACTGCGTAGCGATGTCCGAACCGGACGATCTCGATCCCCGGACCCGCCTCGGTCGGCCATGATTCGATTGTGTGCGGCACACGGAACCAGCGGATCCCTGATCCGTCCCGACGCGAGGTGCTGATCCATGTTCGATCGGGAGTGCCCCACTGCTCACAGAGGCGCCGGAGAGTCTCCTTGCCCTCTTTCCCGTCGTAGCAATCGACATCGAGCCCGATCACGATTGGAGGGGGGCGGAGAGCGATGTTTTCCAGCCCCTGAGCACGCCACGCCTCGATATCCGCCGGGAGTGGCCAACCACCATCGGCGCCCGTGAAGCCTTTCGGTGGGTGCTTCTTCTGCCGTGGTGGAAGCGCCAGGGTGCCACTCCACCCCGCGGCTCGATAGTCCTCCGCATAGTCGAAGGGCACTCGTCCGTTCGTGCTCATCGCCGCCCGCCTCGCCTGACCAGCAGGGTGTTCCGCACGGCCTTTTCGGCCCGCTGTACATTGGCGAGCGTCGAAGCCATCGGTGTCAGGTACGGATCAGCGAGCTCCTTGATCGCGATCTCGATCGCCTCGGCGGCCAGGCCGAGGTGCGACCGGGCGCGGTGCAGCTCGGAACTGACGTCAGTCTTCATCGGCCAAGATCTCGACTACGGCCTCGTCCCACGAAGCCTCCGGGTACTCATCGAGATAGCGCTTCACCCGATCGGGGAGGTCGTCGGGCACGTCCACCTTCGGGAGCCGGCTCGCGATCTTCACAGCGGCAGACTCGAGCTCCTTCCGGAAGACGGCGCGCTGGTACGCCCGGGAGAGCTCCTCCCGGTCCGGAATCACTTTTCCGACTCCGTGCTCGTCGAGTTTCCGTTCGAGCCAGTCGATCAGCTCTTCGGAGGTCATCGCATTCAGCTCGACGCGATCTCCCGCCCACCCGCGGCGGTCGCCGGTCTGCACCAGGAAGGCGGCCTCCTCTTCGGTCGCGCCGCACCGACGCAGATACGGGCGAGGGTCTTTCTGCTGACTGTAGTCGACGGGCTCGGAGTCCAGGCCCTCGATATCCGGTAACCGGAGTCCGATGTCGATGATCGGAACCCCGCTCGTGAGCCGGGTCCCCTGTCGCATCGTGCGAGCGATCTTGAATCCAGCGAGGTCGAAGTCATGGGCGACCAGGATCTTGATCCCGCAGTGGTGGAGAGGCCGCGCGACGTCGAACACCGCCTTGATGGGGAGGCCCTTCGAACTGAAGATGGCGAGGTCGTATCGCTCTTCGAGGCCGGCGTCACGGAGGATCTCGTCGAACCCCTCCTTCTCGATAAACAAGGCAGCGCCAAAGCGGAGGTGCGGCCCCTTCGTCTGGAGCTTGGCGGGGATCGTCGACTTCGGAGTTGCCTCGAACTTTCCATTCGTCCAGGACTCGACGTACTTCATCACCTCGAGCCCACCGAGCCCGATCGTCCGCCCGGTATGGGGTTCGCGCAGATGGCCCCTCGCGTCCCAGACGAGCCTCCAGTCGGGCGCGAAGTCCTCGACGTAGTCCTTCAGAAGGGTCTGGGTGAAGTACGCCGAGTTCTTCCAGATTTCCCCGCCGGTGGCCTTCAAGACGAGCGGCCGAGCGGCGTACATGATCTGCCGAGCGTTCGCGTAGAACCGACCGTTCGAGCTGGCGTGGTTGTACGCCTGCTACATCACATCGAAGGCAGCCTCCCGGATGGTGTACCGGGGTGACGAATGTGTCTGCATCCGCCGGAGTCGGGACTGGCCAACCCGATCCTCCCGCTTCTTCGCCTTCTTCCACTCCTTGGTTGCTCCGCGAAGCGCGGCCTGGAGATCCCCCTTGAGTTCGCTCATAGCTCGACCGTCTCCTTCCCCCGGCCGGTGTACTTCCAGCTCGGCCGAGCCATATGGACGACGATCACAACCGGATCGTGTGGGTCGACGCGCATCTCCTGGAGGATGTCTCTGATCTCGCGAGCGGGAACGTCCAGCGTCGGGGACCAGTTGAGGCCAGTGACGATCCTTCGGCTCATGCTGGTGTCCTCGCGAATCCCGAAGGCGATCTCGATCACATAGGGGGAGTCACCTTCGATCCCCGCCTTCTTCTGATAGCGGATGGAGCTTTCCGAAACTCCGGCATGATCCACCATCCAGCGGGTGATGTGGTCCTTGCCGATCACACCGAGCGCAGCCGGTTTGGGAGCCCGGGAGGTTGTGCGCATCCGGCCGAGGAGGATCACGAGCGCTTCTTCATCGAGATCCCCGTTGTCGGTGACGAGCTCATGCAGGTAGTCCCGCTGGAACCCGTTGGTCACCGCCTTCTGTTTGGCGGTCGAGGTGAGGCCCCGAAACCCGGCTACGAACGCCCGCACCGTGACCGGATCGGCGCCGTAACGCTCAGAGGCGATGTAGTGGGCGACGAGCTCGCGGAAGGTGGCCCGGTCGTACCAGTGGGGGACGAGCTTGTCGTCGGCGCGCCACTTCTTCCAGGCGGGCGCCGAGGCTTCGATCGGCTCATCATTGAGCCGGAAGGTCGCGTGCGGATTGAAAGCGGCGAACGACTCGATCAGCTCGCGCGCGGTGGGGGCCGTTTTGTAAAAAACGGAAGGGTTAGAACCGCCGAGTAAGCTAGGGCCTGTTCACACTACGGTGCAATGGTTAATTTAATGCATGACCATCACCGACGAGCAGTTTCGACGCATCGAGGGCTGCTTCCCGAAGCAGCGGGGGAATGTCGCGGTCTCTAATCTCGATGTCCTGAACGCGATCCTGTACGTAGCTGAGCACGGCTGCAAGTGGCGCGGTTTGCCGAAGCGATTTGGCCGGTGGCATACGATCTACACGCGGATGAACCGATGGGCCAAGGCCGGCGTCCTGGACCGGGTGTTCACCGCGCTGCAGGAGGAGGAGATCATCCAGATCCGGGTCGAGGCGCTCTGCATCGACAGCACCATTGTGAAGGTCCACCCGGATGGGACGGGCGCAGAAAAAAAAACGGCCCGCAGTCCATCGGACGCTCGCGTGGCGGGTGGACCACCAAAATTCATCTGGTTGCCGCGGATGCCCGGACGGCGGTGACATTCTCGCTTTCTCCCGGGCAGTACGGAGACGGGCCCTGTGGCCGCGAGTTGCTACGCACACTCCCCTCACCCGACGCAGCGGTCGCACTCATCATGGACCGGGCGTACGAGGGGGACGAAACCAGGCAGCTGGCGCTCGACCTCGGATTCACGCCCGTGGTACCTCCCAAGAGTGGGCGGGTCCAGCCTTGGAGTTACGACCGGATCCTGTACCGCCGCCGCAACGAGATCGAGCGGCTGTTCCGCCGCCTGAAGGGTTTTCGCCGCATCTTCTCCCGGTTCGAGAAGCTCGACGTCATGTTTACGGCATTCATCCACTTCGCCCTCATCGTTGAAGCGCTACGTCCGGCGACCGATTAGTGTGAACACGCCCTAGATGATTCCCGGGTGCCCTGGGAGGTCGCGCTCGACCCCGGAGGCGCACCGCGCATGGGACGCGACTCCAAGACACCCTGGTATCGTGCACTCAAGTACACCTCACGCGGCAATGACGTCGCGTTGGCGAAGGGTACGGAGATGGCGCTGATCCAGGCGGAGGCGGCGCTCCGCAACGGCGATGTGGATGGCATGCTCATTCACATCAACCGGGCCCGGGACTTCAGGGAAATGGATCCGGCTAGCGCGGGCTCGGTCGACGAAGCTTGGGAGTTGCTCAAGTACGAGCGAGGCTCCGAGCTGTGGTTGGAGGCGCGCCGCTTCTGGGACCGACGACGCTGGTTCGAGGACGGCCGTGACGACTATATTGCTGGTCACGCCGACCAGTGCTTCCCGATCGGCCAGGGTGAGGTCGACTCTAACCCCAACCTGACCAACTGATCCCGTCGCCGGGCGGGGCCGTAGCCCCGCCCGAGCTTCCTTTCAGACCTCGAGGCACGCATGCAGCCGCTCCGGGCGTGCTTCTCAGCAAACGGGTTATCATGGGACGACGTCCAGCAGGTCCCGCTCGGTCGGTGCTTCTCGCACTTTCCTTCATTCTGTTGACGGTCGCTGCTGGCTGCGGGCCTGCGCAGTCCACGCCCGCGAGCGCCGGTCCCGCGCCCGCGGGCGCAAACGGTGAACCGTACAACCTGTACGCCCCAATTAACCGGCCCGACGTGTCCGGCACACACGGGGCGGTGGTCGCCGGGCATCCGCAAGCGGCGGCGGCCGGATACGACGTGCTCCGTGCCGGTGGAAATGCGGTCGATGCCGCTGTGACCATGGCTGCCGTACTCGCGGTCGTACGGCCTCACATGAATGGTGTTGGCGGGGATGCCTTTGGCCTTTTTTACTCGGCCGACACGCAGGAGGTTTACGGGCTGAACGGTAGCGGCCGGGCAGGGGCGCTCGCGACGCCGGAATTCTTCGCCGAACGCGGGCTCGACGACGTTCCAGGCAGCGGTCCGCTAAGCATCACCGTGCCGGGTGCGGTCTCTGCCTGGGCCGCGGCGTTAGAGCGGTTCGGCACCATATCGCTCGAGGACGCGCTCGCGCCAGCGATCGGGTATGCCGAGAACGGCTTCGTCGTTTCCCGTGTCCTGGCCAATGATCTCACCAGCGCGACGCGGCTCAACGACGCCGGCCAGGCGATCTACGCGCCGGGCGGCGTCACGCCTCAGGAGGGAACGCTTCTGCGCAACACCGCCCTTGCGGGTACTCTCAAGCAGATCGCAGCTGAGGGGCCGAAGGCATTGTACGGCGGCTCGATCGGCCAGGTGCTGGCTAGCTTCCTCGAGGCTGAGGGGAGCTATCTGCGTGCAGACGACTTCGTGACACATACCGCATCGTGGGTCGACCCACTCTCGGTCGAGTACACTGGGCGAAGGATCTACTCGATGCCGCCCAACTCACAGGGGGTTGCTCTGCTGATGCAGATGGCGATGGCGCCGCACTTCCCCTTGCAGGACATGGGGCACAACAGCGCCGATTACCTGCACACGATCGTCGAGATGAAGAAGCTGGCGTTCGCCGACCGTGATCGGTGGGTGACCGACCCGGAGTTCGAGCCATCCCGTGCCGCCGACATGCTCGATCCCTCCTATTTGCGAACCCGAGCGGCACTGCTCGGCGCGCGCACCGCCGAGTCCGTGGCGCCCGGCCTTGGTGGCGTCAGCACCACCTTCAACCCCGGCGACGGGGCAGGTGACACCGTCTACCTCATGGCGGTCGACCAGGATGGCAACGCCGTGAGCTGGATTCAGAGTCTCTTCGGGACATTCGGCTCACGGGTCGTCGAGCCGACGACGGGGATCGTCCTCCAGAACCGGGGCGGTCAGTTCACTCTCGACCGCGAACACCCCAACGTCGTCGCACCCGGCAAACGGCCGTACCACACCCTGACCCCGCACCTGGTGACAGACGCGAGCGACAACAGCTTGCGCATGACCTTCGGTACCCCGGGCGGCGACGGTCAGACGCAGACGCTCTTCCAGGTGTTCAACAACATCTTCCTGTTCGGCATGTCTCCCCAGGAGGCGGTGGAGGCGCCCCGCTATCGCAGCAGTTCCGGGACGACGCTGTCCCTCGAGAGCCGAATCGATCCGGCCGTTCGGGTCGAGCTCGCCCGCCGGGGTCATGAGGTCAACGTGATCGATGGATGGTCTGGGTCCACCTTCGGCGGCGCCCAAGTGATCCTCGTCGATCGCGAAATGGGGACGGTACGAACGGGCGCGGATCCCCGGCGGGAGGCGTACGGAATCGCGTACTGAATATTATGGCCGCAGGCAGGTGCGTGGCCGCGCGCGCACCGATCTAGTTTGTAGACGCCGTTCCCGTAGTTACGCGGGATGACGTTTCTCTGCATGTACCGCTCGGCATCGATCGTAAGGACCAGACAGTAACGGGCTCTGTGATCCGACCGGTGGCGAGGCGATACGCATCGGACTACCCGGCCTGGTCGCCTCGCAGAACTGTTGCAAGACTCGAGGCCGGGCCACGCCAAGCGGGCAACGCGGTTGCTACCGTCGCAGCTGCGAACACGCCGAGCGCCACGCCGCCGTAGATGTAGGGGTCGACGGCAGGAACGCCGAAGAGAAGCGATCGCCCGAGCTGCGATGCAGGAACCGCGGTGAGCACACCGCCGCAGACTCCCACCAAGGTGAGTATGAGCCCATCCCTCAGAACGACCGTTCGAAGGCTACTCGGAGTTGCGCCCAACACGAGGCGAATCGAGAACTCCCGTCGTCGCGATAGTACCTCGTGTGCGCAGAGCGAGTAGAGTCCGACGATCGCGAGGAGAAGCGCAGCACCAGCGAATACACCGCCTATTGTCAATGGGAACCGACGCGTAAACACGGCGCGGGACTGCCGCATCTGCTGCCCGAGGGTGGCGACCGAGTAAACCGGGACGGCCGGATCGAGACCCCGCACGATCCCTCGCAGGGAACTGGCAACGGAAGCGGGAGGAAAGGACGTGCGCACGATGACCGCGCTCCGTCAGGGGTAGGCACACGCTTCACAACTGCTGGCCGGATGGGCACGCGGCGATATAGCTGGTTGATGCAGGGGAGCGGATCTCGTCGACCCCTTTGGACGCCCGGCAAAAGGCCGTGACTTCAAAGGCTTAGCCGGCATCGTGTCGGCATCGAAATATCCCGATCCGGCAGAAAGCCGGACCCAAACCATAGCAGCCTCTCGCGCGATGAAAAGCCGAATTCTTGCGGCTTTTTCGTGGCGCGAAGCGAGTCCATCAGTACGTCGGCTGCTCGTCCTGCTGCTTCCGCGGTGACGCCGCACGTTGCTCTTCCTGCTTACGCCATCCGTACCGGGTCATGCCGCGCGGCTTGTACACGTTCAGCACCGTGATTACGAGCAACACGACAAGCCCGAGCCCGGGGTGGACAAGGTCCCCCCCAAGCCGGCCGTCGGCGGCACTGTCCACCTCTCGCGCCACACCTGCCATGGTGCTCACAGTCGGCATGTGCACTAACAAGACGAGGGTGGAAAGGATGGTCAGTACGAGTGTGAGTATAACCCAATAGTGCCGGAACAAGCCCCACGCGGTGCCCAGTGACATGAGGAGCCCGGTCAGCAGTGCCGCCAGTGCCAACGGCACGATAACGAACCAGCCGGTCAACTCCATCGCAATCCAAGCGGCGCGCACCGTCTGAACATCCTGGCTGGTTACAGCGGACACGCCGAGCGCCAGGTAGGCGAGGACCGCGCCGATCCAACCGACCGAGGAAGCGAGGTGGACGGTGAGCGCAAATTTGCGCAGGCCGGCTCGCATGCTCATCAGTGGCCGCCCTCGGGCGATACGTGATCTTCTATGGCGCTGGAGGGCAGCGGCTCGCCGCTAACAGTACCGGACGGTAGGTGGCGACCAGGCCCATGGCGACCGCCGATGCCAGTGAGTCTCACCAAAACCAATAGCAGAATCAGGGCGATCAAGACCGCCCCAAAGACCTTCACCCACCGTGGTGTGCCGGGGTAAACGGGCATATCAGGCATATGCATCTCCAGCCGCGGGTTACGTGATCACTGGAGTTTCGACGTCGAGGTCGACGTCGGAACATGGTGTACAGGGGACGGAGTAGTGCCAGATGCTTGATCACGATCCTAAGGATTAAGCCCGGGACGACTGCGATGAAGGTGCGCGATCAAGCCCCGCCTATCCCGCTCGGATCCTCCGAAATCCACGGCAAGGAGCCGCCCCCTCGACCGAGGGAGCATGCGGCGAGGGGGAACCACTCTCAGGGGTCGTCAGCGTCAGTGGCGGCCGTCGTGAACTTCATCGAGGCCCGTGCTCGATCCCCCGCCGTGCCTCATTTCGGAGTCGATCGGCCTTCCATCCATTCGGCCCATCATGTGCTCGTACTGCTCCTCCATCCAAGCGCCGAACTCGGGGCGGGCTTCGGACGGCAGGGCCGCTTCAATACGCCGCCGCGCGTTTCGGACTGCCGCCCGCAGCGAGTCCGGACCCTGCTGGACGGCGGCATGGATCTCCGCGTGCAAGCTATCATAGAGGAGCGCCTGGACACGGGCCGCCTCGGAGGCTGACAGGCCCAGACGGGCAACCATTGCCTCGGCCGTGAGCGGAGTCGCCTCAGCTTGGGGCGGAGACAACCACACGCGATCCATCAGAACGCCCGTTGCGCCGCCGGCCGTGAAGAGGAGGGCGGCGGTCCCGAAAACCCGCCACCGGACACCATCGGTCCACTTGTTCATCGGTTTTCCCGTTCTGGGGTGATCGGGAGCATGCCCTTTCCCGTCGCGTCCCCTTGCGCCTGAAATGCAATCAACGCGAGCACTTGGTCCGCCTGAATTCCGAAGGCTCGCCAGAGCGCGACCGGATCACCTTCCGCGGCGATCAGGCCCAGGGAGAGCGAATCCTGTGGGGGGTTCGGGGTGGCGGCCGGAGGTTCGATTAGGAGGGGAAGGGCGATCGCCGCCGCGGCCAATGCCGTGGCGTGCTTCCACCATTGCCCGATCGCGGACCACGGGGTAGCCGCGGCCGCCGCACGCTGGCTCCAGAGCCTGCGGAGCTCGGGATCGGCCGCCGCCATGATCCGCTCAACCCTCGCGTCCCACTGCGGGGATCTCTCCGCAGGCTGCGGATCCGGGAGCCAATCCCGGGGAAGGGGGCGCGGGACGCCGTCCTCCGATCGTTCTTTCATGGCGCTATCCTCCGGTTCTTCCCTTCTGCTCTCCCCTCCGCGAGCGCTGACCGGAGCGCTTTGCGGGCGTGGTGCACATGCGAGCGGACTGTTCCGGGCGAGAGCCCCATGACCTCGGCGACCTCATCGGTCCGGTACCCCTCCACGTCGCAGAGCCGGAAGGCCGTACGCTGCCGCTCCGGGAGCCGGGCGATCGCAGCGTCAACCCGCGCCCGGATCTCGGAGCGGTCCAGCACTTCGTCCGGGCCTGGCTGCCGCGACGGCAGCTCGCCGGAAAGGCGCTCCTCCTGCCAGCGGGACCAAACGGCGAGCCGCTTGCGGGCGACGTTCCGGGCGATCTGGTAGAGCCAGGGTGCGAAGGGCCGTCCGGGGTCGTAGGCCTCGATCGCGCCGAGCGCGCGGAGGAAGCTCTCCTGAGCCGCATCCTCGATGTCCGCAGGTTCCAACAGATACGACGCCGCGATCGCGTGAATGGCGCGCAGGTAGCGCCGGACGAGCTGCTCCATCGCTTCCCTGTCCCCACGCTGGACCCGTCGCGCCAGGGCGTCATCGGGTTCAGCTTGGAGCGGCTGCGCTGAGCCGTCTCTGGGGCTCTCTCCTGCCGCCATCGGAGCTCGTCAGTGTGGCTACGGAGTGTCACCCGGGCACGGCCCGGTACGGTCGTGATCGATCACGTCATGATCCCATATCCGTACTCCGTTCCGTCAACTCATTCGTCCCTCGCCTTCTTCTCTATCCCCGAAGTCCCAAAACGTTGAATCCGACCCGAGTAGAATCGAAGTGCACGGCGACGCAACCGTTCTTCCCCTAATAGTGCCCCCGTCGCCTCCCCCACGCCCGCCTCCGCACCCTCCATGGTCTCCGATAGCGACGCCTTCGACGGTGACGCCCTCCGATAAGTCTCCAGGGTTCTCCAGGAGGCCGCGCAGACTGCGGTCTTTCCCTTTCTTCCTCCTGCTCCTTTACGCAACCGCCTTTGGCGTTTCGTTCACCCCCTTTACGGATCAGTTCTGCGAGCGTGCCGGGCACCGCGGCTCGGCGGCGAGGACGGGTAAAGCGGGGGCGCTGGCTGCCAAGGCGGGCGCGGGGGTGGGCCGTGTTGTCGCAGGAGCAACCTCATCCCGGGACCCCGCGTACGATGCACAGCCCCGCACGCGTCCGACCTGAGTCGGCAGTGCGGCTATCGGTTGCTGGACGCGGAGCGGGACGCGGCCAGACTCGAGCCGGTGAGCTTCAACCCGCACCGGGCGGGTACATCGTGGGGACGGGCGACGCACTAACCGTTCAAGATGGCTTGGCGGCCGTCCAAGGGTTGGGCGAGGACGCCTGGAGGAGCTCGCTGCAGCGCTCTCGGACACTATCGAACTGCGAGCGGTTGGCTGCCCGCCATCCGCTCAACCCGACTGGATTTGACCCAGATCATGAAGGCTAGCGCTGCCCATTACCCATAAGTGGGGCTGGACAAACGCCGCTCGGTCCGTTATCCTTGGGGCATGGCTTCCCAGCGCCGGATCCAGCGGCGGCTCGCAGAGCCCGATGCCCTCGCGCGGGTAGGTGCCCTGCTCGAGGCGGAGCCGAGCTTGCACCGCACGGCGCTGGCCGACCGCCTCTGCGCGGAGTACGAGTTCTTCGATCCCGCCGGACGCCTCCAGCGCAGCAGCTGTCTGAAGGCGCTGCGCACGCTGGCCGGGCGCGGGCATTTTGTGCTTCCGCCGCCGCGCACCTCGACTGGCCGGCCGCACCCTCGTCGACTGGGATCTCCCGTGCCTCCGCCGCAAGGGGTGCCTGAGAGTGCCGGCGCCGTTCGGGATCTCACGCTGGTGCGCGTCGAGACCGAAGAGCAGCGGCGCATCTGGAACGAGCTCTTCCTTGGGGAACACCCCCGCGGCGCGGGTCCCCTCGTGGGGCGCCAACTGCATTACCTCGTGCACTCGGCCCACGGCTGGCTCGGCGGGCTGGCCTTTGCGGCCGCCGCGTTGCAGCTTCACGCCCGCGACCGCTGGATCGGCTGGGAGGTGGAAGACAGGAGAGCCCACCTGGACCGGGTCGTGGGGCTGAGTCGCTTCCTCATCCGTCCCATGCTGCGCTGCCAGAATCTGGCGTCGCAGGTGCTCGGCCGGGCCCTGGCACAGCTGCCGGAGGATTTCGAAACACGCTACGGGTATGCGCCCTGGCTGGTGGAGACCTTTGTCGATACCGCCCAGGTGGCGGGCACCTGCTTTCAGGCCACCAACTGGACGCGGGTGGGTACCACGCGGGGGCGCGGCCGGCAAGACCGGGACCGGGAGCAGGCGGAAAGTGTCAAAGAGATTTATGTGTACCCGTTGGTTCCTGACTTTCGAACACGGATGGGGATCCCGCTTCGGCGAGGCCAGGGTCCGCTCCCGCTGGACGCCGGCCTGGAGGGCGGCGAATGGGCAGAGCAGGAGTTCGACGGTGCGCCCTTGGGCGATGCGCGCTGGAGTCGGCGGCTGGTCGAGAGCGCCCGCGTCCAAGCTCAGAATCCGCTGGGCTCCTTCACCGGTGCGGCCCAAGGAGACCGTGCGTTGGTGAAAGGCTACTACCGCTTCATCGACCAGCCGGACGAGTCGGCGCTCACGGTCGAGAATGTCCTGTTGCCTCACCGCGAGCAGACGCTGCGCCGCATGCAAGCCGAGCCTACGGTGCTCTGCATCCAGGATGGTACGGATCTGAACTTTGACGGCCTGGCCGAGTGCGAGGGGCTGGGCGTGATCGGCACGAATCAAACGGACGCGACCACGCGCGGCTTGCACCTGCATTCGACGCTCGCGGTGAATGAGGAGGGCGTCCCGCTCGGCGTGCTGCGCCTGCAGTGCGAGGCGCCCGTGTCCCGGTCCCCCCAAGACACCCGTCCCGCGTACGAAATTCCGATCGAGGAAAAGGAGACGTATGCGTGGATCCGGGGGCTCAGGGACCTCAGAAGCGCCGCCGCGGCCATGCCCCATACCCGCCTGGTGAGCGTGATGGACCGCCACGCCGATCTCTTCGAGCTTTTCGACGAGTGGCGTCACGATCCTTCGGTCGACCTGCTGGTGCGCGCTCAGCACAACCGCGGCACCACAGCAGAGAAGAACCTCTTCGATGCGGTCCGCACCCGTGAGCCACGCCTCAAGCTCGAGCTGGTCATTGGCCGCCAGAGCGCACGTCCGAAGCGAAGCAAACAGAAGGCCCGGCCCCGACGTCCGGCCCGCACGGCCGCGGTCACCCTGCGCTATCGAAAGATCGAAGTGGCGCCGCCGTTCTACCACCATGACAAGGCCCCGGTCCCGCTCTGGATCATCCAGGTCTGTGAAGAGGACCCGCCCGCCGGCGTCCGGCCGATCGAGTGGTTCCTGCTGAGCACCCTCGAACTCGCTTCGCCTGAGCAGGCGCTGCGCTGTGTCGAGTGGTACTGCCTGCGCTGGCGCATCGAGGACTGGCACCGCGTGCTCAAGAGCGGCTGCGAGATCGAAGAGCTCGGCCACAAAAGTGCCGAGCGGCTCGGGCGCGCCGTCGCCATTCACGCCGTCATCGCCTGGCGCATCATGCTCATGACGCTCCTGGGACGCGAGGACCCCGAGCTGCCCCCCGACGTGCTCTTCTCCGACCTGGAACTCCAGGTCCTCCATGCCTACGCCCAGAGCCGCAGGGACCTGCCCGCCCCCAACACGGTGAAGAACGCGGTCTGGATCGTCGCCTCCATGGGCGGATATCTGCGTCGCAAGAGCGACCCGCCGCCCGGTCACCAACTCCTGTGGCAGGGCTATCTGCAACTCCACTTCATGTGTATCGGCTTCTCGCTGCGCCCTACCGGTCCCGACCCCTGAACGGCGATCGCCCCCCGCCGGCCCCCACGCCCGCGTCCGCCAGCCACCCCCCGAGGACGGGGCGGATCAGGCGAGCTCCATCCCTGGGATCCGCCGCTTACGTCTCGCGCCGGGCGTAGCTCTGCTTTACGAACTTGCTGATGAACGTCGCCAGGCCCTCCCCGGAAGCGGCCAGCACCTTCATCCGCTCCACCTGGAACTCCCCCGTCGACGCGTAATCGTACGCGTAGGTGCCGCCGTGCTTGAACTTCACGCGGATAGAGTCGGCTCCCGTGTCGTAGGCGACCACTCCCGAGTCGCCTCGCAGGTCTCGGTAGCGTTGCACTGAATCCCCCTCGGGCCTTGCTCTGCCGCCGCAAAACACCTCGAATTTGTCGTTCGTACTCACCCTTCGTCTACCCTTGCCCAATCCCTATCCTTTTACATCCCCATCCCCAATCTCGCCATGACCAGGGAGCAACTCCGCGAGTCCCCCCACCGCGCCCTGCTGGCTACAAGCGACTTATGGGCGCAGGGCAGAGCTAGGCCGCTAGAGGCGGCCACATCGTGAAAAGATTGACGATGTTCAGGCTGCGATTCCCAGGGTCTGGTTCAAGGCTCTCATTTCGTTGTGCACGGCGTGGTAGCGGGCATCGAGCAAGCTGGTGACGCGAGGTTCACGTTTGGCCGTGCGGCTGGAGGCGGCGGCCAGGAGTGGACGAATGACCTTCTCGCGGATCAGGAGGAGCGCCGCGACGGAGCGCAGGGCCACAGGGTCCAGCTGCGTCGGGAATGGGGCACTTTGGCGACCAACTGCTTGGCGCGCAGCTTTCGCAGATCGTACGCTGCTCGGCTCGCTGAGTACTGCTCGTCCCCCAGGAAGGTGCGTACCTTGCCGGCCAGGTCCGACGTGGTGAAGCCCCGCGGTGAGAGAGCGAAAGTGCCAGCACGGCTTGCATGACCGCTCGGACGCGAGGGCGATTCATGTCGATGCCCCCGACGCGAACGGCGCCCAATTGGCCCGGTTGGCAGAGGTCATCGAGCAGGCCGGCATCGACGAAGGTGGTATCGAGGCAGTCCAGGACCTGGGCAAAGCGCTCCACCATCTTCCGGAGGGCTGCGACGGCCTCCGGAAAGTAGTCTGCACGGACCCGGCAGCGCAGGTCGCGGGCATTGTGGGCGATGGCCTCATGCGGACCGATGATGAACAGCTGATCTATGCCACGTATCGGGGCATGATCGACGGAGACCCCGTTGAAGTCCCGACGGCCACCGGAGCGTCCGCAGTCGAGGGCAGCTACTGGCGGATCGTCCCGATCTTTGAGACCGGATCGGAGCGCTACGCTTGGCTGAACCGGATCGTTTGCGTCGGCGTTGGATCCGCCGCCGAAGGTGGGGTCGACTACGCGGTCTACGCCCTGCGCTGATGGCCGAAACCCAAGTACGCTTGCCATGAAGGCAACTATTCGATAACCGGGATCCTGCAGGGAGCACGCGCTCAGGAGCGGGCCCCTGTCGAGGATCAGTAGGTCCAGATTGCTGCGATCGATTTCATTCTGCATAACACCATATAGTCGTTTTCTTTACTATCGGTAGAACCGAGCCTCGAACGGACGCAACCGTGCAGTCTATCCCATACAAAACGCTTGCGCGGCCGAAACTTTTCCGCATCATTGGTCCACGTTGGGTGGGCCCGATGATCCGGCCTGACCCCTCCCGAGCAATCCCCGAAGCGCACTGCTCCTCCTCCGATCGTGCCGGTCGGGAGTGCGCCATTTTCGTCCTCCTCCTCGGAGGTGCCGTATGCCGCCAACGGTGTCGGCCCCAATGCCAACCTATTTGGCTCGTCGTCGTCGCAGCACTCATCCCCGCCGTCGCCGGCGCCCAGGAAACGGGCACGGTCATCGGGCGAGTAACAGACGCCCAAACGCTCCAACCCCTCGCATCCGCGCAGGTATCCATCGGCGAGTTGGGGATCGGCGCCCTCACGCAGCAGGACGGGAGGTTCGTCCTCATCAACGTGCCCGCGGGCTCACACAGCGTTGCCATCCAACGGATCGGGTACCGGCCCGCAACACAGGCGGTGACCGTCGCTGCCGGCCAGTCGAGCACCGTCGATTTCGCGATCACGGAGGAGGCATTGGCGCTCGATGAGATCATCGTAACGGGTACGCCGGGCGGTACTCAGAGGCGGGCCATCGGGAACACGGTGACACGCGTTCCGGCGGCCGAGATCACCGAGCAGGTCGCGATTTCGTCGATGCAGGATCTTCTGACCGCGCGAACCCCTGGGCTCGGCTTCGCTCGAGTTAGCGGAAGCGTCGGAACGGGGTCGGGACTTCAGATACGGGGAACGGGCAGCTTCAGTCTCGGCTCGCAGCCGCTCATCTATGTCGACGGCGTGCGGATCGACAACAGCAACCGGGCCGGTCCCGCCACCAACTCCCCGTTCCAGATGAACGACACCGAGAACCGTGGTGGCGAAGCCAGCATCCTGGACGACTTCAACCCCGAGGACATCGAGAGCATCGAGGTCATCAAGGGCCCGGCTGCTGCGACCCTGTACGGCACGGAAGCGTCAGCCGGTGTGATCCAGATCATCACGAAAAGGGGTGAGGAAGGCGCCCCCCAGTTCAACCTATCGGTTCAGCAAGGAGCCAACTTCATTCGCGATCCTGCCGGGAGGCTTGGAGACCAGTTCGCGTGTCGGACCCGCACTTCGCCTCCCTGCGAGGAGTCCGAGGTCTTCCGCTACAACATGTACGAGGAGGCCAACAAGTACATCAGCGGCGAGACCCCGGGGCCAGACGGCGGCGTCTATTTTCCCTGGCCCACGGACCGCCTGTTTCAGTACGGCCATGCGCAGCGGTACAACCTGGATGTCCGTGGCGGGAGCTCCGCCGTGCGGTATTTCCTCTCCGCCGGCATCCAGGACGACGAGGGCGCAGTCTGGTACAACTGGGACAAGACGAACCGCTTCCGCGCCAACGTGAGCGCGGTCCTCAACGACGATCTCTCCGTCGATGTCTCGACCGGGTACATCCAGGGCGAGGCCAGGCTGGCGGACCCGAGCTACCGCGAGGGAGGCCACTGGCAGGACATGCTGTGGAACAACGGCTACTACCTGCTGAGCAACAACCCGACCGCGGACCAGCGGCGGGGTGGGTTCCAGGAACGGCTTCCATCGGATGTTGCCAATATCGAAGCCCTGCGCGACTACAGCCGGTTCACGGGCAGCGCGACGATCAACCACAACCTCGGTGAGTGGTTCACGCAGCGCGCGGTGGTCGGAATCGACAAGGGGTGGGAGATCAACAACGTGATCTACCCGATCGATACGACCGGTCAACCCGTCTATCCGCAGACCGCCGCCGGCGAGCACGACTATGGAAAGCCGGTTACGTCCAACACCAGCTTCGACTATGCCGCGAGTGTCCGCTACTCTTTCCGACCCGGGCTGCAAACCACGACCTCCGTGGGCGCGCAGTACTACGTGGAGAGCTTCGAGGAAGTGGACATGCAGGGCTTCGGATATGCCTCCGCCCTGTCGCGGTCGATCGACCAAACGGTGATCGAGCGGCTCTCGCTGAGCCACGAGTACATCGAGAACAAGTCGCTCGGCGTCTACTTCCAGGAGGAGGTGTCGTTCGGTGATCGTCTCTTCCTGACCGGGGCCGTCCGCTTCGATGATAACTCGGCGTTCGGTACGGACTTCGACGCTCTCATCTACCCGAAGGTTTCGGCAGCCTGGGTGATCTCCGAAGAGGGGTTCTGGCGGAACAATCTGGTCAACCAGTTGCGGCTCCGGGCCGCTCTCGGGCAAGCCGGTCGTCAGCCTGACATCTTCGCCGGCGCATATGTCTACAGCGTATTGCCTGGACCTGGGGGGACGACGGCTCTATGGCCCGACAGCCCGGGCAACACGGAGGTGGGTCCGGAGACGAGCACCGAGCTGGAAGCCGGCTTCGATTACGCCCTCTTCAATGATCGAGTGTCGGGTGAGTTCACTTACTTCTATCAGAAGAACGAGGATGCGCTGCTCGGACTCGAGATCGCGCCGAGCGTTGGGTTTCCCGGTTCGGTCGAGCAGAACGTCGGCCGCATCGATAACTGGGGGTGGGAGGCTACGCTCAGCTCGACTGTCGTGAACCGGCCGAACTTCGGTCTCGATCTGCAGCTGTCGGGCGACCACACGATGAACGAAATCAAGGAGCTCGGTGCCTACCCGGGTTCGTCTTCGCTGCGGATCGGCTACCCGTATCCCGCCCAGATCCTCGGGACCTATATCGTCGACGCGGATTGGGATCCGGACGGCGTGATTCGAACGGCGTATGGACAGGGTGTCAGTGGTCTGTGCGACCCCGGGGTGCCTCTCGGCCCGACGGAGCAGCACGGAGTCGTTCCTGGCGGAGAGCCCGTCGATTGCCTGGAAGCGCAGGGTTCGAACCTGCTGCTCGGCCCGAATTTCTTCACTTATACGTGGAGTGTCGCACCCACCGTGCGACTCTTCGGCAACAGCCTACAACTCTTCGCACTCGCCGAAGGAAAGTATGGGCGAGAGGCCTACGCCGGGGTTGAGCAATGGGGCCACGAATACAATACGACCCGGGCGTCGATTCTGGAGGACGATCCGTTCTGGGTGCTTGGCGATCGCCTCAGCGACATGCGCTCCAAAGCGGTCTACGATGCCGACTTCTGGAAGCTGCGGGAGATCGGGGGACGCTTCAACCTGCCTCAGTCGATCGTGAATCGAATGGGAGCAGACCGGGCTTCGCTCGCCGTCTCCGCCCGCAACCTTCAGATGCTGTGGCGCGCTCAGTCTGAGGTCTTCGGGCGCCAGATCGCCGATCCCGAGTTCGAAGGTCCGACCGGATTCGGCAACTACTACCAGCAGCCGCCGCTCTCGAGCTTTACGGCTACGCTGCGGGTCACCTTCTAGAGGCCATTGAGCCTCCTGGCTCCGAGCTGCCGCTGCATGTGGATTGCACCGCGACGGGGGCTTCCTTGCGGTGCGCCCTGGCGGCTCGCTCGCCGAACCAATGGACTTACGAACCCGTCCTACTGCAATGACATACAGTATGAGCCAAGCTTGCCAAGCGCTGCGGAGACCGTTTGCTGTCGCCGGATGTGTCGTCGCGCTCGCTGGCTGCGATGGACTGCTCGATGTCGAGCTACCTTCGCAGCTGACCGATCAGGCGCTGAACGACCCGAATAGCGCCGCCGATCAGGTGAACTCTGCGATCGCGCACTTCGAGTGCGGGTACTCGACGTTCGCCTACTGGATCGGTGGGGCCGAGGACGTCATGGACCCACAAGGCGCCGTGTACTACGCCAGCGGAGCTCACGTCTACGATCCATTCCCCAACTCCGGCGACTGTGACCAGACCCCGCAGGCCGTCGCGTTCTATAGCCAGTTCACCGTCACCAGCGCGATGGCCAGAAGCGTCTACGACCTCATGAACGGTGAAGGTGGCTGGACGGACGCCGAGGTTCCGAACAAGCAGCAACTCTCGACGATTTCCGCGCTCTACTCGGCGGCGACCCTCGAGTGGTTCGGCGAGTTGTTTTGCGAGATGACAGTCGATGAGGGGCCGCTGATGACACCGGATCAGACGCTCTCGCTCGCCGACGAGTGGGTGGGTCGGGCCCTGGGACACATCTCCACTTCCGGCGACTTCCCAATGCCTCACGAGATCACTCCAGGCCCGGGCGGCGCGGAAGCCCTGGCCTACGCGCTCCGTTCACGGATCCTTTGGGCGCAAGGAGATCTGGTGGGGGCAGCGGAGGCTGCCCGGATGGTCCCCCAGGGGTTCGAGGCTCGCGTTACCCGTGGGGGTGGATTGACGCGACGTAATAAGGTCTACCAGCAAGGTACAGAAACACGGTACGCGAGTGTCGCCGGCGTCAACGACTGGTGGGGGGGCCTGCCGAACCCGGCGACAGGTGCGGCGTGGCCCGAGGTCATCCCATTCACCGGGTATCTGCACCTTGGCATCCTGCCCGATGGTCGCGCAGTTCGCGACGACGGCCTCCCCGTTCGTGTCGACGGCCCGTATCGCACGACAGCCGAGGACGCGGCGGTCGCTGATTCCCGCGTTCCCGTCGAGTTCAGCAACGCCCTCCAGGGAGGTGGCACGGGGTACGTGCCGGTGAAGTACACGTCTGACAGTGACCCGATACCGTTCGTGAATTGGGAGGAGATCTGGCTCATCCGTGCCGAGGCCGAGGGCGGACAGGCCGCGATCGACCTCGTCAACGAGATCCGCGCAGCGCACGACCTTCCGCTCGTCTCGTATGCCGATCCCAGCGATGCCGCGCAGATCCGGCAGATGATCCTCGAGGAGAAGCGCCGCAGCCTCTGGCTGGAGGCGCGTTACATCGCAACCAAGATCCAGAACACGGACCTGGTGTGGTTCCCCAGAGCACAGGGGACGACGCCGTCCCAGGGCGTACAGTATCTCGGGGGCGTGCGGATGCTCATGCCCAACGACGAGTTCGACTTGAACGAGAATATCAGCCGAACGGACCGCGCCACCGGGTGCGCGGAGGGCCAACGCCCAGTCCAGTTCCAGTAGGTGTCACGCCACTGCGGCATATCCCGGAGACCGCGTTACCGCCGCAGACGTTTGATTCGATACCGCCTTGCTCGACAACACCGGAGGACAACGCCATGAAAGAGCCGAGATGGTGCGCTAGTGATCGATCCCACGTGGTAGGCATACCTGTGACGGTTCTTCTTGCTTTTGCGGTTCTGCCGAACGCGGCGAACGCTCAGGCGTCGTTGGCATTGGCCGAAGGCGAGAACATAACGTTCGCGCGTGACGTCATGCCGATCCTCCAGGACAACTGCCAGGTCTGCCATCAGCCTGGGGCAATCGGCCCGATGTCGTTGATGACGTACGAGGAGGTACGCCCATGGGCGCAGGTCATCAAGGAGCGGGTCGCAGAGCGCGAGATGCCTCCGTATCACTACGATACCGACATCGGCATCCAGGAGTTGAAGCAGGATAAGCGGCTATCCGTAGAGGAGATCCAGACCATCGTCCAGTGGGTCGACCAGGGACTCGAGTTCGGTGATGCCGAGGACATGCCTGCTCCGGTCAAATGGCCCGACGCCAGCGAGTGGCGTCTCGCTTCGGTGTTGGGTCAGCCCGACCACGTGATCTCATCCACTCCCTACACGGTACCGGCAGCGGGTCAGGACCTCTGGCACAAGCCTGTAGTTTCATCCAACATCAACGAGGTCCGCTGCATCAAGGCGCTCGAAGTGAAGCCGAGGGCGGATGGTCGCGCGGCGGTACACCATTCGAACCCGTACTGGCGATATCCCGACGAGGACGGCGTCGTGCAGCTCCTCGGTCCTGGTGGCGAGTCGATCACCGAGTACGCGCTCGGGAAGCTCGGCGAGATCGTCCCCGACGATGCCTGTCGGGAAGTGCGTCCCGGCGCGATGGTCGGCTGGGACATCCACTACTATCCGTCCGGTGCGGAACTGGCCGATCACACGGTCGAGTTGGGCATCTGGTTCCACGAACCGGGTGAGGAGCCCGAGTACAAGCAGAACCTGAGGCTGTATCTCCTGCAGGGCGGGATCGACATCCTGCCGCCCAATGAAACGGCCATGACGCAGGGCTTCCACACCTTCGACCACCCGGTCCGAATCGACAGCTTCCAGCCACATGGACACTTGCGCCTGGTGGCGAAGTCGCTGGAAGTCTTCTACCCGGAGACGGGCGAGCGCGAAGTCATCAGCATGGTCTCGAACTGGAACCCGCGCTGGCACCTCAGCCACATCTACGAGGAAGATGTCGCGCCGCTCCTTCCGAAGGGCGCGGTCATGATCCTGACGGCCTGGTACGACAACACGGAGAACAACCCGCACAATCCGGATCCCGACATGTGGGTCGGGCGCGGCAACCGAACCACCGACGAGATGTCGCACGGCTGGATCGCCGTCACCCATCTCGACGAGGAGCGCTATCAGGAGCTGCTAGCCGAGCGCCCGACGGAGGAGGAAGACGGCGCACAAGAACGTGCGACCTCGAACTGAGTAAGTGCCCGAAGGAACCTCCGCCAGATCCCCCTGGGAGCGCGGGCGTCTCGCACGCCCGGCCCGAGGCCGGCGCTCCCGGGGTTTGCCCGATGGTCATTCTCGCCGAAGGCGGGAATCCAGTGCAGGTTAGGCGGCGGAGCAACTGGATCCCCGCGTCCGCGGGGATGACAACCTCGCCACACCGCCGTTCATTCGTCTTCGGAGATTCGAGAGATGTCGCAACGCATCACAGTCGTCATAGCCGGCCTGATACTCTTGAGCCTGTCTGTTGCGCCTCTGTACGCACAGGCATTTCAACTCTCTCCGGTGCCGTCGGGCGGGCACTACGTGCCACCCTGGTTCGAGGGGTGGTATGTGAACCCAGACAGCTCGCGCACGTTCTCGTTCGGATACTACAACCGGAACGAGGGTGACACCCTCGCGATCCCGCTCGGCCCGGACAACTACGTCGAGCCAGCCCAATTCGACGGCGTCCAGCCGACGTCCTTCCCGCCGGGCCGGGAGGCAGGGGTGTTCGCGATTACCGTCCCGGCCGACTTCGAGGGAGACGTGGTCTGGCACCTGAATACGATGGGTCGGCAGAACGAAGTCCCGGGGCGCTCGACCTCGCCTGCGTACGAGTTGAGCTATCGGCCGATGGCGCTCGGGTCGGTCCCGCCATCCGTTCGTTTCGAACGGGCAGGTGCAGAAGGACGAGGCGTATCCGGTCTGGTCGGGTCCGAGAAGCAGGTTCGTGTCGGCGAGCCGCTGGAGTTGACCGTGTGGGCGGTCGACGAATCGGTGCGCGAACGCGAAGCAGCCATCGGGATCGCCTGGTACAAGCACCAGGGGCCAGGAGGGGTCACGTTCTCGGATGCTGTCGAGGAGGCCGACCTGGAAGGTCGGGCTACCGCCACGGCCACGTTCAGTGAGCCCGGTGAGTACATGCTGCGAATTCGAGTCGACAACTTCGAAGCTGCCGACAGCACGCCAGCCGACCAGTGCTGTTGGACGAATGCCTTCCAGCCGGTGACAGTTGCGCAGTAGGCACGGCTCGTTCATACAGTCAAACCCCACCCCTGAGCGGAGACCCCACGAATGACCAACCGACGATCATTCCTCGCCTCGATCGGCGCACTCCTGGTCCCGCTGACGCTCTGGAAACGCGGCGATGCGCCGGTGCCTTCCGGTGCAGTGCCTCCCGCGGCGTCCGAGTCATCACCGAGGTCATCGGCCAATACGGAGTTCCGTCGCTATCGTCGCCAGGCTGCTCGCG
Source organism: Gemmatimonas sp. (assembly GCA_009380025.1). Lineage (GTDB taxonomy): Bacteria > Gemmatimonadota > Gemmatimonadetes > Longimicrobiales > Longimicrobiaceae > WHSP01. Next base: position 52,362 of record WHSP01000002.1, read on the forward strand.
CCCAGGGCCAGCACGCCGCTACCCCTGAACCCCCCCTGGAGCGATGATCCAGACTATCTCCCGCCCACAGGTAAGCCGCCGCATAGTCCTCGCCTCGCGACCCCGCGGTGAGCCGGTCGGCAGTGATTTCCGCACCGAGGAAGTCCCGGTTCCGGAGCTCAGCGAGGGCGAAATTCTCCTGCAGACGCTCTGGCTATCGCTCGATCCCTACGTCCGGGGCATGATGGACGAAGAATCGGACGATCCCACCTACGCAGTCCCGATGGAGATCGGTGCTGTCATTGTGGGTGGCACCGTCAGCCGAGTCATCGAGAGCCGCAACGCGGAGTTCGATGAAGGTGACCTCGTGGTCTCGGGGTCCGGTTGGCAGGAGTACGAGATCAGCCCGGGCCGAGGCTTGCGGAAGCTCGAGCCGGACATGGACAATCCCCAATACTCCCTGAGCGTCCTGGGGATGCCCGGCTTCACGGCGTACCATGGGCTGATGAACATCGGCAGGCCGCAGGCTGGCGACACGCTGGTGCTTGCCGCGTCGACGGGCGCGGTCGGGTCGCTGGTCGGCCAGATCGGGAAGCTGCAGGGCTGCCGTGTCGTCGGGATCGCCGGCGGCCCGGTGAAGTGCGCCTACGCCGTGGACACCCTCGGCTACGATGCCTCGGTCGACCACCGCGACCCTCGGATGCCAGAGCTCCTCGCCGAGGCGTGCCCTGACGGGATCGATGTCTACTTCGAGAACGTGGGCGGTCCGGTCTTCGACGCCGTTCTCCCCCTTCTCAACAACGGCGCTCGCATTCCCCTGTGTGGGCTGATCGCCCAGTACAGCATGGAGTCGCTGCCCCCTGGCCCGGATCGGATGCCGCTCCTCCAGATGGCGATCCTGGCGAACCGCCTGCTCGTCCAGGGGTTCATCATCAGCGACAACTACATCGTCGATGGGGTGGACAACCGCGAGATCTGGGCGGCCGAAATCGGCGGCTGGCTGGACGAGGGCAGTATCCAGTACCGCGAAGACATCACCGATGGGCTGGAGAACGCTCCCGCCACGTTCGCCGGGATGTTGGTCGGTGATAACTTCGGGAAGACGATAATCCGGATGGCGAGCTGAGGCTGAGCGGGTCGCCACCCCGTTCGGAAGTTCACGAGAAGGCGCGAAGACGCGAAGCGGGACCGTCTTCGCGCTTTCGCTTGGGAACAGGATGACAACGAATCCGGAGCTGCAGGCCGTGCTGTTCGATCTGGACGGCACGCTCTACGTCGGCGACGAGGCCGTGCCAGGGGCAGTCGATGCCGTCTCGCGAGTCGCGGATCTCGGCATCCCTAGAAGATATCTGACGAACACCACACGCTTCTCGCGTCGAGCGCTGAGAGAGCGCCTGGTGAGCATGGGATTCCCCGTCGAGGAAGACGAGTTGTACACGGCCTCGGTTGCGGCCACGTACTGGTTGCAGGCAAGGGGGTTCCGACGGGTCGCGGTTTACCTTCCGGAGGCGGCGAGATCGGACTTCGCCGACTTTGAGATCGTTGAGGAGTCGCCGGAAGCGGTCGTCGTCGGTGACCTGGGCCCCGGGTGGAGCTTCGAGCGGCTCAACCATGCATTCCGCCAGGTATTGGAAGGAGCGCACCTCGTAGCCCTGCAGAAGAACCGCTACTGGCGCACGCCGGAAGGGCTGATGCTGGATGCCGGTCCGCTGGTCGCCGCACTCGAATATGCGACGGGCCAGACGGCAACGATCGTGGGCAAGCCGAACGGCGAATTTTTCGATCTAGCAGTGCGCGCACTCGGCGTAAAGCCGGGGCGCGCCGTGCTGATCGGAGACGACATAGAGGCCGATGTGGGCGGCGCTCAGCGGGCGGGGCTGCGGGGTGGCCTGGTTCGCACCGGCAAGTTCCGCGAAGAGGCACTGGCGTCCAGCGGCGTTACTCCCGATTGGACCGAGGACTCGGTCGCCGAGATGGTCGAGAGGCTTTGGCCCTGAAGGAGGCAATCCACATGCGCGGGCACGGTGACCACCACGGCGGGGACAACAAACATGCCGGCCACAGCGTGGAGATGTTCCGCAGCCGGTTCCTGTTGTCGTTGGTGTTGACGGTTCCTGTGGTGTTCTGGTCCGAGCACATCCAGACACTCCTCGGGTACACGGCGCCGGTCTTCCCAGGGTCCGCCCTCCTCCCGCCCGTCTTCGGCACCGTGGTATTCCTCTACGGGGGAGTGGTCTTCCTCGAGGGAGCCTGGCGAGAGCTGAAGGCGCGGCTTCCAGGGATGATGACGCTGATCGCGTTGGCGATCACGGTGGCGTTCGTTTTCTCCTGGGTCGTCGCGCTCGGCTTGATCGCGGCGGAAGCCCTGTGGTGGGAGCTCGCGACCCTGGTGACCGTGATGCTGCTCGGCCATTGGATCGAGATGCGATCGATCAACCAGGCGCAGGGAGCGCTTCAGGAGCTGGCGAAACTCCTCCCGGACACCGCGAGGCGGATCACGGCGACGGGCGAGGAGGAAGTCGCCGTCGATCAGCTCGAGGTCGGCGATGTCGTCCTCGTCCGGCCTGGAGAGAGCGTGCCCGTCGACGGCATCGTTCGCAAGGGAGAGAGCTCTCTCGATGAATCGATGATCACGGGTGAATCCCGACCGGTAAAGAGGAGGGAAGGGGACGAGGCGATCGCCGGCACCATCAACGGCGAGGGCTCTCTGCGCGTGGAGGTGACCGGTACTGGAGAGGAGACGAAGCTGTCCGGCATCATGCGGCTCGTTGCCGATGCGCAGCGTTCGAAGTCGCACGCTCAGGATCTGGCCGACCGGGCGGCCCTGCTGCTGACTGGGGTGGCGATCGCGGCCGGGTTGGTCACGCTTATCGCGTGGCAGCTGGCTGGCGCGCCAATCGATTTCTCCATCGTCCGGGTCGTGACAGTGCTGGTGATCGCCTGCCCGCACGCCCTTGGCCTCGCCGTACCCCTGGTGGTGGCGATCTCGACGACGCTGGGTGCCCGCGAGGGCCTCCTGGTGCGCGACCGCCGTGGGCTCGAGGAGGCCCGGAACGTTGATATCGTCATTTTCGACAAGACCGGCACGCTGACGCTCGGCGAGTTCCGGGTCGTCGAGCTGAGCACGGCCGACGGCGTAGGGGAGGCCGAGGCGTTGCGCATCGCTGCTGCGGTGGAGTCGGAGTCCCAGCACCCGATCGCCCGTGGCATCGTCAAGACTGCCGAGGAGCGTGGAATCGAGGTGCCCCCTGCCGATCGATTCCGTGCGATCACGGGCAAAGGCGTCGCGGCGGTCGTCGACGGGGTCGAGTATAAACTAGGCGGTCCGTCGCTGTTGAAGGCCGAGCGAGCAGACGTCCTGGGCATCCTCGAGCAGGCCGCTCGCGGTGCCGCGAGCCGGGGTCAGGCGGCGATCTACCTGGTCCGCGACGGAAGTGCGATCGCCGTGTTCGCCGTCGCAGACGCGATTCGGGAGGAAAGCCGCGAAGCGATCCGGGCGCTGCACGAGGGTGGGGTGGAGGTGGCGATCCTCACCGGCGATGCCCGCGCGGTCGCCGAATCGGTCGCTGAGGACCTCGGCATCGATACCGTCCTCGCTGAGGTTCTCCCTGAGGACAAGGCATCCAGGGTTCGCGAGCTACAGAGTCAGGGGAAGCGGGTTGCGATGGTTGGCGACGGGGTCAATGATGCGCCGGCATTGGCGACGGCGGACATCGGCATCGCTGTCGGTGCCGGAACAGATGTGGCCGTGGAGGCGGGAGACATCGTTCTCGTCCGCTCCGATCCGCGCGACATCCCGAAGATTATTTCCCTATCCCGCGCCACCTACCGGAAGATGGTACAGAACCTGTGGTGGGCGGCCGGCTACAACATCGTGGCGATTCCGCTGGCCGCCGGAGTCCTCGCCCGATGGGGGATTCTGCTGACACCTGCGATCGGGGCCGTCCTGATGTCGGCGAGCACAGTGATCGTCGCCCTCAACGCGCAACTCCTGAGGCGCGTCCACCTCACGCCGGGTCCGCGGCCTTCGACAGGATGACGACCATTGTCGACTCGCTCGGAAACGGGAGCTGTTCCAACTCGGTTAGCCGAACAATAACTACAATTCTACCGCAGAGGCGCCGAGGGCGCAGAGAACGACAGCTGTTATGCGTTGTTGTTCCCTCCGCGTACTCTGCGTCTCTGCGGTAGATTTTGTAGTAATGGCCGGACGACCCCGACGTTGCCTTCTACGGAACCCGCAGGATGGGATAGTGGCTGGCGCCGTCCATCACATCGCCGAGCGTTCCCCAGGTGGCGAGCCCGTCGGCGGACCGAGGTTCGAGCAACGCGAAAATCAGCCGGCCGAGGGGCTGGTCGAGAGGTATCCGGAACCAACCTTCGGGCAACGGGACCGAGTCCGACTCCCAATTTCCCTCGATGGTGCGCTCGATACGTCCCTCGAACTCCTGATCGGCGATATCCTGCTGCTCGATGATAAACCGCTCGACCGCCAGCTCATCGCCCGTCGTCAGCGCCTCCATCGACACGCCGTGCGTCTCCAGCGTCGCGAGTACCTCAGCGAGCTCCGGAGGAACCAGGTACGCCGCGGGGACGCGTTCCTCCACTGTCGGAGCGAACGTCAGGTATTCCGACATCCGCTCCGCTCGACGCTCGTCGGTCCGGCGTAGCATGGGCGCCCCGGAGTAGGGGTTCCGTTCCTCGGTGGTGCCGCCGAGCAGGATCTCGACGGGCTCGGCCGAGCGCTCCGGCTCCGCGCGCACCGTGAGCGTCTCCCCGACGAGTGATGTGCCGTCCACCTCTTCCACCAGTCGGCGGATCTCGGTGGCGTTCTCGTGGGCGAACCCGAGCGTCTCCTCGACGAAGAGCTTGGTGGCTACGATTCGCTCCTCGAAGGTTGCGTACGAGTATGCCTCGCTCAGCACCCCGAGCCGGTTCCTCAGGCCGAGGTAGTTGTTGTTGAACAGCGCGCGATAGTCGAAGGTGTACCACCCGCGCGACTCGCCCTCCCCCTGCAGGTTGCCATAATCGTAGAATTCCCATCCGTAGCGGCGGCGCACCTCGTCCCGCAAACGGGGAAAGAGCTCCTGATTCAGGATGCCGGTGACTCGAGGATCGGTGCTGGGGTGTAGGGGCGGCGAATAGGTGAGGTGATAGGCGTGGCGGGTGCCGTTCGTGGTGTGCAGGTCCACACCGATGTCCGGATCGTACGCGTTCAGCATCTGCGCGAACGACCGGGCCTCCGGCGTGTCCAGCTTCATGTGGTCGCGATTGATGTTCAGCCCCTGCGCGTTCGCGCGGGTTCCCATCCCCCCGATCGGCCCGTGTTGCAGCGGCCGATTCGTGAGCTCCACTCGCTCGTTCCCGTCGGCATTCAAGACGGGGGCGACGAGGAGCACCAGCGAGTCGAGCAGCTCGCCATGCTGACCCTGCGCGACCTCTCGGAGGAGCATGAGCAACACTTCCTTGCCCTCGACCTCCCCCGCGTGGATGCCGCCCTGGAGGTAGATGACCGTCCGACCCGAGGCCCGCACCCCCGCCGGCGATGGATCGGCAATTCGCCCCACCACGGCCAGGGGCAGCGCCCGGCCCTCCATCGTGTAGCCGAAGGTCGTGAGATGGATCAGCGGTGAGGCGTCCGCCACCGAACGCATGAAATCCCGTACGTCGACGTACCGGGTCGTCTCGATGAAGTCGGTTCGTTCTGGTGCGGTGAGCAAGGGGTCGGGAGCGTTCGTCTGAGCATCCGCGCGCGCTACGGAGAGCAGGACCGCCAGCGCGACTGCAGTCAAGGTCCGCAGGATCGTCACGTCGCTCCCTTACTGCTGCTCGGGAAGCTCGCCGATCCGATACTCCCTGGGGGGCTCTGCGCCCATGAGGTGTCGGACGAAGTAGTCCCAGCGTCGCCGCATCATGTAGTTGCCCGCTTCGCCATAGCCGTGTCCGGCGTTTGGGAAGATGAGGAGGTCGAAGTCCTTGGCGGCCGCGATCAGAGCGTCGACGACGAGCATGGTGTTGTACGGAGGGACGTTGCCGTCCATGCCCCCGTGCGCCAGCAAGAGCTTGCCCTGGAGATTCCCGGCGTAGATGGGATTCGCCTCGGCCTCGTAGCTATCGCCACCATCGGAGGGGACAAGCAGCCCCTGGTACCGTTCGCCCCAGTCGTCCTCGTAGTTCCGATTGTCGTGATTGCCGGACTCCGAGATGCCGACCTTGAAGAAGTCCGGGTGCTTGAACATGGCGGCCGCCGCTGCGAACCCGCCGCCGGAGTGTCCCCAGATTCCTGCCCGCCCGATGTCGATGAAGGGATACTGCTCGGCGAGCTCCCGCATCCCCGCGATCTGGTCGGGCAGCGTGTTGTCGCCCATACTCCCGAAGTATGCGTCCGCGAAGGTCTTCGACCGTCCCGGGGTGCCCATCCCGTCGATCTCGACGACCACGAAGCCGAGCTCCGCGAGCGCCTGATTGTCGCCCCGCGCCGGCGTGAAGCTCCGCGAACCCACGCTGCCCGACTGTGGGCCCGGGTAGATGTTGTTCACGATCGGGTACTTCGCCGTCGAGTCCATCGAGGACGGCGTGTACATGAGCCCGTAGATGTCGGTGGTCCCGTCACGCGCCTTCATCCGGATCGGCGTTGGGGGCTTCCAGCCGGTCGCGAGCAAGCGCGAGGCATCGGCCTCCTCCAGAGTCATGAGCTGGTTGCCCTCACGATCGCGGAGCACCGTCACCGGCGGGGTATCGGGAGTCGAGTAGCTGTCGACGAAAAAGCTACCGTCTGCGGACATCGCGACAACGTGGTTCGCCTCTTCCGGGGTCAGCAGCGTCTCACTTTCGCCGTCGAAGCCAATCCGGTAGAGGTGATCGAAGTAGGGATCTCGCCCCGGCTGCTTGCCGGCGCCAAGGTAGTAGATCGTCCGTGCGGTCTCGTCGACGTGAACGATCTGCTCGACGTTCCCCTCGCCCGTCGTGATCCGGTTCTTCAGCCCACCGGTCGTGAGGTCGTAGAGGTAGAGGTGAACCCAATCATCCCGCTGCGACCACCAGATGAGCTCGCTGCTGGACGGCAGGACGCGCCACAGGTCCGACGACAGCGATGCATTCCCGATCTGGGTCGGCATCCGCTCCTCGAACAGCGTCGTCACCTCGCCCGTCTCGGCGTTCGCGACGCGGAACCACGCGGTTTTGTGGTCACGCGAGCTCGAGACGAACGCGACGTGCGAGCCGTCTGGGTACCACTGGAGATCGCAGATGGACCCGCCACACGCGATGTGGTCGCTGACAGTCGACCGGTGAGCATCCGGCGGCATCTCCAGCTGCACTACTCGCGGTCCACCGGGCGCCTCCAGATCGACGATCACGCGGCTGATCCGAAAGATGACGCTGTCGCCGGGCAGCGGATATTTCCATGCCTCGAGCTTCGGCTGCCCGACGTTCGTGGTGACGAGGTACATCTCGCCGACGCCGCGCCCATCGTGCTGGAAAGTTGCGATCTTCTTCGAATCGGGTGACCAGGTGATAACCGGCGAGTCGCTGCGGGTCCACCCGGCGTTGTCGGTCGCGTATCCGAAGTCTTCGATTCCGTCTGTCGTCGCCTGAACCTCGACCCCCGTCGAATCGACGACCCAAAGGTTGTGGTCACGGATGAACGCAGCAGCCTGGCCATCAGGAGACAATCGCGAGCTTCGCGGCGCCCAGTCGGGGACGGTGTCCTCTTGTGCGCAGGTATAGTCGTCGAGATCGCAGCGCCAGCGCTGACCGTCGTCCAGCCGAACCGAGATCGAGCGCGCGTCGTCCCCGACGTCGACGACCTCCACGTTGCCATCCGCCACTTCGCCGTTTCCCGACGCCTCCACCAAGGCCGCTCCCAGCCGATCGGGCTCGAAGACAGAATCTCGTGTCGCATCGGCCGGATCGACGATGAACAAACCCTCTCCGTCCTCTGTGGTCGTCCGGTACCAGAACCGACCATCGTCCATCCAGGTCGGCCGTATGCCTATTCCAGTGACAAAGGGCGTCACATGCTCCGATAGGAACCGCTCCGCCCGCGCATAATCCTCCTCCGTGAGCTGCTGCGGTTGCTGGGCGCGGACGGGTCCGACCGTCCATAGAACGGCGACCGACAGTGCGAGGAGCTGAGTGCGCATTGCAGGGTCTGAGGTACGATCGTCGAGGAGGCCGTCGCGCTCTGAGTAGCGGGCGGGGATTCGATGCATGGAGATGATGGGGGCGGGGATCCCCGCGCGGACGGCGAGATAATGGCCGAATCATGCCCCCCGCGATATGCTACGGTGTGGTCGGACCGATCACAAGCTACCTGCCAGTTTAGCTTGAACTTCCCGTTGACGGGACGGTCCGCGATCACGCTCCCGTTGTCGGGCTTAGGCCCTGAAAGTGTGGCCACGTTCCTGCTGTCGTAGGGTTCTGCGGCTGATGTGGAGGGGGTGGGGTAGCCGCGGAAAAGAGAAGGTCGTTCCGGTCGTACAGTATAGACTAAACGATTCCTCCCGGCTACCATTCTTTGCAATGAACGACCAAGCATGGACGAAATCGGCTCGCTCGGAGCAGTTCATCGAGCTCATGGGCCGTCACCTCGAGGAGGACGGCCTACCCCGGATCGCGGGTCGGCTGATGGGGGCCTTGCTGCTCAGCGCATCCCCACGGTCGCTGGACGAGCTGACGGAGGGGCTCGCGGTGAGCAAGGCCAGCATCAGTTCCAATGCGCGGCTCCTGGACGTCCTCGGTGTGGTCGAAAAGGTCACCGTTCCCGGCGACCGGCGCGACTACTATCAGATCAGCGACGACGCGCTGAGGCGGATCCTTCTTCGCCAGATGGAGCGGAGCCGACTCTTGCTCGATCGTCTCGACGTCGGGATGGCTGCCGTCCCGGACTCGCGACCGGAGTTACAGAGGCGGTTGGCGTCATGGGCGGAGTTCATGGGGCGGATGACCGGACGTTTGGAGGAGGAACTCGAGGGAGCGCAGAGCGAGCAGCGCTGACGGCGAGGGTCGGGCAGAGGTCCAACGGGCACTGTGTTCGCTTTGTATTGTACGTCGCGTACTAAATGGCCGATCGCGCGGGCACACGTGCGGGCAGAGAGAGCGAAGAGAGAGCGATGGGAGCTTTGAGATATAGGACATGGATGTTGGCGGGCTTGCAGGTGGTTGGCGGGGCGGTGCAGGTCGCGAGCGGGCAGGAGGCGGATCTCCCGGCTCGGGAGCCATCGGGAAGTGGGCTGGAGCTAACCCTGGACCAGGCGATAACGAAGGCGCTGGGAGAGAGTCAGGAAGTGGCGCTGGCGCGGTCGCAGGTGACGGTGGCGGACGCCCAGGTGACCGCGGCTCGCTCGCCGATGTTCCCGCAGATCAGCGCGAACTTGGGGTATACGAAGACCTTCGCTTCGTCGTTCGATACGGGCGGAGGGTTCGAGCTTCCCGACTCGCTCCAGTTCAACCCCGACCCGAGTCTGCCGCTGGAAGAGAGGGTGAGTTACTTGGAGCAGAATGCGCCGCTAGCGGGCCTGAGCGGGTTGGGTGGGCTGTTTGGGGACCTCCCGTTCGCGCAGGAGAACGCGTATTCGGCGACCTTGAACGGCCAGCAGGTGCTGTGGTCGGGCGGGCGGCTGAGGTCGGGAGTGAACATCGCGCGCAATGCGAGGGAAGCTGCGGAGTACGCGCTCATCGAGGAGGCGGCGGAGACCGAGCTGCAGGTAAAGACGGCGTACTATCAAGTGCTGTTGGCGGATGAATTGGAGACGATCGCCACCGCCGCGCTCGAGCAGGCACAGGCGTTTCTGGATCAAGAGGAGCTGCGATTCGAGGCTGGTCAGGCGTCGGAACTGGACGTAATGCGCGCGGAGGTCACGCTCGAGAACCTCCGGCCGCAGCTGATCGAGGCGCAGAACGCTGCCGAGCTTGCCACCCTGAACCTGAAGCGGCTGACCGACATACCCGCGTCGGTGCCGCTCACGCTGACGACGGGCTTGATGGAGAACCTCCCGGCGGAGCTGGAGGAGCCCGGTCTGGATCCAGAGGTGCTGACGGCGCAGCGGGCGGCGGTCCGTTCGGCGCAGGAGCAGATCGAAATCCGGGAAGGGGAGGTGGATATCGCCAGGGGGGCCTTCCTGCCGAACGTCGCGCTTCAGATGAGCTACGGGCGGCAGGCGTTCCCCGTCGATGTCTTCGGCTTCAGCAACCTCGACTGGCGTACCGATTGGACTGCCACGCTGAGCGTGTCGGTTCCCCTCTTCACGGGCTTTCAACGTATGGCGGACGTGGAGCGAGCGCGCGCACAGCTCGAGCAGGCACACCTGCAGCTCGTGCAGCTGGAGGAGTCGGTGCAGTTGCAATACCAGCAGGCGCTGGGGGAGAAGCGGCGGGCGCAGGCCGAGATCGCCGCACGGGAGCGAACGGAGGAGCAGGCCCAACGGGTCTACGATCTGACCGTCTTGCGCTACGACCAGGGCCTCGCGACGCAGCTGGAGGTTTCCGACGCCCGGCTGTCGCTCCTCGAGGCGAGCACCAACCTGGCCCAGGCGGTGACCAGTTTCCATGTGGCCGATGCAGGTGTATCCCGGGCGATGACGTCCGATGCCGCTGCATTGCCTAGCGTGCCGAGCACCCTGGACACGGGACCGATCCCGGGGGCCGACGGGACACCGCAGGTGCCGGCCATTGACAGCGACCCGACCCAGCCCGCGGCTGGCGGTGTCTGACCCACATAGACGACTTACTGATGATTCGATCGATGCGATCGTTCGCACATATGACGGGCATCGGCCCGCTCCTGCTCTTGAGCTTCGCCGCATGCGACGATGGCGAAATCGAAGGAGCCCCGGTCGATGGGCTGGTGATCCTCGGGGAGCAGGATGTGGCCACCGCGAAGCTGAGTACCCTCACGACTGGTGTAGCCCTGACCGGTAACCTGCAGCCGTACCAGATGGTCGAAGTGAAGGCGCAAGTCGCGGGAGTGGTGACGGGCGTGGCGGCCGAGGAGGGTCAGGCGGTCGACGCTGGTGCTGCGCTGGCCCGGATCGAGGCGGAGGGTATCGTGAGCCAGGCTGCGGGGGCGCGATCTGGCGTGGCAGCGGCACAGGCGAACCTGGCTCTTGCGAGACGGCAGCACGAGTCCGCCCGGACGCTGTTCGAGGCGGGCGCGATGTCCGAGATCGAATTCCGCACGGCGCAGGCACAGCTCGAAGCGGCGCAAGCGCAGCTTGCGACCGCGGAAGCTCAGGCCGCGGGAGCCGTCGAACAGGCTCAGCGGACCACCGTGGGTTCGCCGATCGCCGGCGAGGTCAGTGACCGCTCGGTGAACGAAGGAGAAGCGGTGAATCCTGGGCAGACGCTGTTCACGGTCGTCAACTCCGCGTTTCTCGAGCTCCAGGGCCAGGTCCCGGTCGATAAGGCAGCGCAAGTGCGCGAGGGGCAGTCGGTCGTCTTCCAGCTGGACGCGTATCCGGCCCAGGAGTTCCGCGGCTCCGTGGAGCGACTATCCCCGGTGGCGGACCCCGGAACCCGACAGGTTGGGGTCACTTTGCGCCTCCCGAACGAAGACCGGCGCCTGATCGGGGGCCTGTTCGCGACCGGCCGGGTGCTCACCGGCCCAGAGACGGAGGCTGTCGTCGTTCCGGAGTCCGCGGTCCGCGGCACGGGCGCCGATTCCCACGTCTGGGTGATCGAAAAGGGCTTGCTGGTGCGTCGAGCGGTCATGGTCGGGGCGAAAGACGACGAGCGCGGTGTGCTCGGTATCACGTCTGGGGTCCGTGCGGGTGAAATGGTGCTGGTGGCGCCTGGCGATGTGGCAGAGGGCGCGCCGGTCCAGATGGAGTCGGCTCCATCGGCGCCCGTCGAAGGGGAGGAGGGGTAACGTGGACGAGAACAGAACGGGACCCCGTCACGATCTCGAGGAGCAGGAGGCGCGTCGGAAGGTCACGGAAGGAGGCGGCGTGAGCGGCCTGTCGATCCGGCGGCCCGTCTTCACGGCCATGGTGATGATTGGGCTCATAGTGCTGGGTCTCTTCAGCTTCCGGCGCCTCTCGATCGATCAGTTCCCCGATGTGGACATCCCGATCGTCGCCGTGCAGACGGTCTATACCGGGGCCTCTCCCGAGACGGTGGAGCGGGAAGTCACGGAGCGGCTCGAGGAGGCGTTCAATCCGGTTCAGGGGGTGGACCGGATCACCTCGACATCGCTGGAGGGGGTCTCCTCGATCGTCGTGGAGTTCGAGCTCGGAAGGGTTGCCGAGGAGGCGGCGCAGGATATCCGCGGCCGTATCGACCTGGTCCGTAGGGACCTCCCGACGGACATCGAGTCTCCCGTGGTGCAGACCTTCGACCCTGGAGCCGAGCCGATCCTGTCCCTCGCTCTGTCGTCGACCGAGCTCTCGGTGCCGGAGCTGACAATCCTTGCGGAGAGGGTCAGCGAGCAGTTGGAGGCGGTTTCCGGTGTGGGTCAGGTCCAGGTCGCGGGCGGACTCGAGCGCGAGATCCGGATCTTCCTGCGTCCAGATCAGATGCAGGCGCTCGGGGTCAGTGCGCAGGATATGCTCGGAGCGCTCCAGCAGCAGAACCTCGAGGTCCCGGCCGGCCGGGTCGAGCGCGGACCTGCCGAGCAGCTGGTGCGCGTCGTCGGCCGGATCACGGATGCGGAGCAGTTCGCCGACATCGTCGTCGCGACCCGCGACGGGCAGCCGGTTCGGATTCGCCAGGTCGCCCGCGTGGAAGACGCCACGGAAGAGGAGCGGTCGATCGCACTCGTCGATGACGACCGTGCGATTTCGATGGACGTCGTGAAGGTCTCGGGCGCCAACACAGTCGAGGTCGCGGACGAGGTCAAGGAGATGGTCGCGGAGGTGCAAGCGGGACTATCCGCGGGCACGACGCTGAATCTGATCCGCGACAACTCCGAGATGATCCGTCACTCGGTCGAGGACGTCATCTTCGAGCTCCTCCTGGGCGCGCTCCTCACCGTCGTGGTCGTCATGCTGTTCCTGAACGACTGGAAAGCCACGGCGATCACTTCCCTCGCTCTTCCGGTCTCGGTGGTCGCGTCGTTCATCCTGATGGACTTCATGGGCTTCACGCTCAATATCCTGACGTTGATGGCGCTATCCCTCTCGATTGGAATCTTGATCGACGACGCAATCGTCGTCATCGAGAACATCGTTCGCCATCGCCAGATGGGACGTGACCACTTTTCCGCCGCCGCCGTCGGCACGAAGGAGATCTTCCTGGCGGTGATGGCGACGACGCTCTCCATCGTCGCCGTGTTTGTGCCCGTCGCGTTCATGGGCGGCATCGTGGGGCGCTTCTTCTTCCAGTTCGGCTTGACGGTCGCCTTCGCCGTCTTGGTCTCTCTCTTCGTCTCGTTCACGCTGACGCCGATGCTGGCCGCGTGGTGGGGCGTCGATCCGCACGACCCGGCGCACGCCACCGGGAATCGGCTCTCGCGCGGAATCGCGCGCTTCAACGCCTGGTTCGATCGCACCGCGGAAGGCTATCGGGGGGTGATCGGCTGGGCTCTGGGACATCGAAGGACCACCATTGGCCTCGCCGTCGCCGCCATGTTCGGTGCCGTCGCCCTCTTCCCGTTCATCGGCGGTGCGTTCACCCCGGAGCAGGATGAAGGCCGCTTCAGTGTCACGTTCGAGACCCCTGAGGGTTCCAGCCTGGCGTTCACCGAAGCGAAGGGCAGACAGATCGGCCGGGTGCTGCGTCAGTTGCCCGGCGTCGAGTTCACCTACACGACGATCGGCGCCGGGGTGACCGGCACCGTCACGCAGGGCAACGTATACGTCGAGATGGTTCCGTCGGGAGAGCGGGATCTTACGCAGCAGGAGGCGATGGTGCTCGCCCGCGAGCAGCTCGTGCCGCTGGTCGGAGTGAGCCCGTCGGTGTTGGTTGCCGGAGGCCTCGGCGGCGCGGCGAAACCCCTTCAGGTCAACGTCGGAGGGCCGGACATCCAGGAGCTACAGGAGATCTCAAACCAGATCGCGATGGCGCTGGGCGAGATGCCTGGAATCGTCGATATCGAGACATCATTGGGCGATCCCCGGCCAGAGTACCGGATCGAGGTCAACCGTGCGCTGGCCAGCGAGCTCGGGCTCGACATCGGTCAGATCGCCAACACCGTGCGGCCTCTGCTCGCCGGGCAGACGGCGACGACCTGGCAGGATCCGACGGGTGAGGAGCGCGACGTAGTCATTCAGGTCGCGCCCGAGCAGCGAACGAACCTCCAGAACCTGACGAACCTTCCGATCGCGACGCCGGAGGAAGCGGAGACAGGCGGTGTGGTGACGGTGCCGCTCGGCCAGATCGCTCGGATCGAGGAAGGGAGCGCACCTTCGCAGATCGATCGGCAGGATCTGGCTCGGGTGGGTACGGTCGCCGCCAATGTCGGCCCGGGGACGTCACTGGCGCAGGCCTCCACCGAGGTTCGTGAAGCGATCACCTCGCTGAACCTGCCCACCGGCTACCAGGCGACCCTCGGTGGGGAGACGGAGCAGTTAGAGGAAACCACCGGCTACGTCGTCGAGTCGATCTTGCTCGCCGTCATCCTGATCTTCCTCATCCTCGCCTCGCAGTTCGAGAGCGTTTCGCAGCCATTCGCGATCATGTTGAGCCTCCCGCTCTCGCTGATCGGCGCGCTGCTTGCCCTGCTGATCACCGGCGACACGCTCAACATGATGTCCATGATCGGCGTGATCATGCTCTTCGGGCTCGTGACCAAAAACGCGATCCTTCTGATCGACAACGCCAACGAAAGACGAACCATGGGCCACGATCGGTGGTCCGCTCTCGTCGAGGCGGGGCGTGTCCGGCTCCGACCGATCATCATGACCACGCTGGCGATGATCTTCGGCATGCTCCCCGTCGCGATCGGCATGGGCGAAGGGGGTGGCTTCCGCGCGCCGATGGCGCGAGCCGTGATCGGAGGGTTGATCACCTCGACGTTGCTTACCCTGATCGTCGTTCCGGTCGCCTACACCTACTTCGACGACTTCGGGGGCTGGCTGAAACGTCGGCTGGTTTCGCGGGGGCGTCGCAGCGAGATCGAGGGGGAGCGCCACGGTCCGACCGGTGCGCCGGAGCCCCGCCACGAGCCGCAGCCTGCCTGGGGGGACTGACTACCGCGTAGAACACACGGCTTCTTCATCAGGCCAGCATCGGGGCGTAACGACAGAGGCTCACGCGAAGCCGCGAAGGACGCGAAGGACGGAAGGATGGTAGGCAGGAGCTGTGCGCTTCCATCTCACGCCTCCGTCCATGGGTTGAGAACGGAAATACCGCGATCTCGGCAGTCGCCTTCGTTGCGGGTGACCAGCGTGAGGGCATGCACCGAGGCGGTCGCAAGCAAAAGTCCGTCGACGACCGGGAGTTCCCGACCCGCCTGACGGCCCGCCGCCGACAGCCGACCCCACGCGAGCGTATCAACGGCCAGGACACGCCCGCTGAACTGCCGGGGGAGGTCGGAGGAAAGCCACGCCTCGAGTGCCTCCCGTCGACGTCCTGCCGGGAGGAGCTTGACCCCTTTCTCGATCTCTCCTAGCGTGAGCGCGCTGATCGCAAGGTCGAGAGTCGACTGCGCCCTTATCCACGCCGCAACGCGGGCCGCCGGCTTCTGCCTCGCAAGCTCGGAGAGCACGTTCGTATCGAGCAGAAATCGCATTCCGGATAGCTATAGGTCGATGTCCCTGTCGTAGTCAGGTGCGCGGTCCAGCTTCAGTTCGTCTGTGGCAAGCGCCTCCGCCAGCGGGGACTCCTGGAGGAACTCCACGAGGTCCCGCGGTGCAACGAGGCGCTCATAGTCCTCAGCGCTCATCACTACCACCGCATCCCGTCCGTTTCGGGTCACCCGTTGAGGCTCATGTCGCAACGCTCGCCGAACGACCTCGCTGAAACGGTTCTTTGCATCTTCTAGCTTCCAGGTATCCATGATGCTTTCCTGAAGACGGGCAGTACTCGCAGGAGCGATCTGTCTAGTCTGGACAAAAAGATGAGCAAAAGTCGTTCTCCCAGCAAGATGAGCTAGCCATTCACCACTCCGTCTACGGTTGAGTCGGGTTTCTGAGTACACCGTGACTGAACTATGTCGACGTATTCCTGGTCATTCCATTCGTCATTCCCGCGCAAGCGGGAATCCAGAGCACGGCAGCCGACTGAGCTACTGGATCCCCGCCTGCGCGGGGATGACGACGCCGTCCTCGCGGACATAACCGAAGCCTGTTGCCACGACGACGGCGAGCGCGCTCGGCTCGCCGGATTTTGTCGTGTCCACCCGCTGCGCGAAGCGCAGCAGGTTAGCAGCAGCCTCGTCGATATTCGCGGCACCGAGCTTGACCTCAGCGGCAAACCACCGGCCGTCAGTCGCCTCAATGACCGCATCGATCTCGAGACCCGTGTTATCCCGGTACTGGAAGACCGATGCGCCCGTGGCCTGCGCATAAACGCGCAGGTCGCGAATCACCAGAGATTCGTACAGGAAGCCGAACAGCTCAAGATCCTTCACGAGACGTTGGTGCGTCGCGCCGAGCGCGGCTGCGGCCAGTGAAGGATCCACGAAATGCCGCTTCGCCGCGTTGCGAACGACCGAACGCGAGCGCAGGTGGGGAGCCCAGGCCGGCTGGTCCTCGATGACCATCAGTCTTTCGAGCGCGCAGTCCTCCCAAGGTTCACCGGCCAGCCCCTACCGACACCTGCTTCGCCAGATCCAGGATCGTGAGGGATGGCGCGGGACTTCGCGGCGACGCTCCATCAAGAAGGTCGCGCACGGATACGGCGCCCGTCGAATGCCCCGTTTCTGTCCACACAAACGTGGCAAATTTAGGCACACAAATATTTCTCGACCAGTCACACAAAGCAAATCTTTATCTTCCCTCGGATGTCCAGCCGTGGCTCAACTCGCACGTGCACTTCGACCACGCGGGCGGACGGGCCAGCCCTGACGTCGGCGATGGCGAAGCCGAGGGCCGATGACTCTCCAATATCATCAGGGCCGTTCCACGAAAGCCGCCGCCGATGACTCCGGGGGTCCGGTGAGCGGAACGCACTGGTTGCCGACGATGCGGAACGGTTTCGATGGGCGTCTGCCCACCGCTGTTCACTATGGATCGCCACCGGATGCTGCATTGCTTGCGCGTTCCTGGCATTCTATCTTCCGGCAGAATATATTCCAGTCGAGGTGCGATTGTGGCTAAGCGGACGGACACACAAATGAGGACGTATCCACTGCCCTTGGGGAACGACGTGCTGTATCTGCTGCTCGCACTCGACCGGGGGCCGCGCCACGGCTACGCGCTGCTGCGCGAGGTCGAGGCGGTCTCGGGCGGCGAGGTCCGCATCCTGACCGGCACGTTGTATCGGCGTTTGAGGCGGATGCTCGATGACGGGCTGATCGAGGAGGTGCCGGCGCCGGCGGGCGAGGCTTCGGCGGACGAACGTCGGCGCTATTACGCGATTACGACGTTCGGTCGTGAGGTCGCATCTGCGGAGGTGAGGCGTATGCAAGGCGTTGTGCGTGCCGCTGCCGGCCGGCTCGGCGGGCGTCCGAGGACGGCATGAAGCAGGGCAAGGAAGGAAACGACGGGCGAGAATCTCGCCTGCTCCGCGCGCTCGTGCGGCTGTTTCCCCGAGCCTTCCGCGAGCGGTTCGGCGATGACGTGCTGCGTACGCTGAGTGCGGCTCATCTTGCGGCGTCCGCGTCGGGCGCACGGGGGCGCGTAGCGTTCTGGCTTCGCAACATTCCCGATCTCCTCGTGGGCGCGGTTCGCGAGCGGATCGGGGGCTCGGGCGGACGACAGGAGAAGGAGGCGGGCATGCGACCGAGCAAGACGGGCGTGGTCTCCTGGCTGGACTTCAAGCTGGGATTCCGGATGCTGGTCAAGTACCCGGGCCTCACGGTCGTCGGCGGCCTAGCGATGGCATTCGCGATCGCGGTCGGCGCCCTCGGATTCGAGGCGATCATCACGCTGATGCGACCGTCGCTACCGTTCGAAGGAGGAGATCGCGTCGTCTCGGTGCGCAATTGGAATGCGGCGGAGAGCGAGGAGGCGGTGCGCGCGGCGCACGATTTCGTGGATTGGCGCGCGCAGCTTCGAACTGTCGAGGAGCTGGGCGCGTACCGAACCGTCGAACGGAACCTGATCGCGGCGGCCGGTCCCAGCGGTCCCGTCGCGGTCGCCGAGATCAGTGCATCGGCGTTCCGGCTGACGGGTGTGCGTCCTGTGCTGGGTCGCACGCTGTCGGAAGCCGACGAGCGACCGGGCGCGCCACGGGTTCTGGTGATCGGTGAGGCTGAGTGGCGGACCCGATTTCGTGGTGATCCGCTCGTGCTGGGCCGGGAGGTCCGGGTCGGAGCCGACGTGCACACGATCGTGGGTGTGTTGCCGGAGGCGTACGGGTTTCCGATCGCGCACCGCTACTGGGTTCCACTCCGGTTGAACGTCCTGGATTATCCACGCGGCGACGGGCCGGCGATCGCAGTCTTCGGCCGGCTGGCTCCGGGTGCGACACTCGAGGAGGCGCAGGCGGAGCTGACGGCGTGGGGCGACCGCATGGCCGCGGCATACCCGGAGACGCACGAGCACCTGCGGCCGCAGATGCTGCCGTACACGGAGTCGCTCTTTCCTTTCAGACCCGGCAACCTGCTGCGTGCCGGTCTGTACTCGACGAACCTGCTGTTCATCCTGTTCGTCGGGGTGATCTGCGCGAATGTCGCGGCACTCGTGTACGCACGGACGGCGACGCGCGAGAGCGAGCTCGTCGTGCGCAGCGCGCTGGGTGCGAGCCGGCATCGGATTATCATGCAGCTCGTGGGCGAGATGCTGGTCCTGGGCGCGTTCGCCGCTGTCGTGGGCCTACTGGTCGCGCGGTTCGTCGCGGATTGGATCCTGGCGGTCGTGGATTCGGAGTTCCTGGACGCGATACCGTACTGGGTCGATCCCGGCCTTTCGCCAAGCACGGTGCTGTACGCGGCCTTGCTCACCGCGTTCGCGTCCTTCGTCGCGGGTGCGCTACCGGGCTTCAAGGTTACGCGCGCGTCGGGCGCCCGCCTGCGCGAGGTCAGTGCTGGCGGCGGCGGGCTCCGGTTCGGCCCGCTTTGGACGGCGGCGATCGTCGGGCAAATGGCGCTCTCGATCGTTCTCGTGTTTTTCACCGTGTACACGATCCAGCTCACGCTTCGCATGCGCACCGCTGATATGGGGTTCGCCGCGCACCAGTATTTGACCGCTCGGATTGCGATGGACCGGCCCGAGGCATCGCAGATCGCCGCGGACTCGGCGGAAGCAGCGTTCTTGGCCCGCGGCCGCGACAGGTACGCCGAGCTGGAACGGCGGCTGGCGGCGGAACCCGGTGCGGCGGGTGTCACGTTCGCGAGCGTCCTGCCCGGCGTTTATCGCGACCGCACGAGAATCGAGGTGGATGGTATCGAGCTCGAGCACCGCGTGCAGCCCGCGACCGTCGGTGTGAACTTCTTCGAGACGCTCGATGTCCCGATGCTGGCCGGTCGAGGCTTCGAATCCGGCGATCTGGCAGCCGACCGGCACGTCGCGATCGTCAACCCTTCGTTCGTCCGGCTCGTGATGGGCGGACGCAACCCGATCGGCCGGCGGGTGCGGTTGGGGGTTTCGGAGAACGCGTCCGATCCGTGGGGACGGTGGCACGAGATCGTAGGCGTGACGAGCGAGTTGCTGATGACGAACGACCCCGAGCTGCGCGCGGGCGGCATCTACCTGCCGGCAGCGCCCAGTCCTGCGGCGCCGAACGCGATCGTGCACGTTCGCGGCGAGCCGGCCGCGTTCGCGCCGCGCCTGCGCGAGATCGCGACCGCGGTCGATCCCGCGTTGCGCGTCTATGGCATGCTCGCGGCCGATGACGTGCCGCACGTCGAAATGCCGTTCTACATGTTCTGGATTCATGTCCTCGTCATCGGCACGTCGATGGCGCTTGGTCTCTCGCTGGCCGGCATCTACTCGGTCATGGCGTTCGCAGTGGCGCGGCGGACGCGCGAGATCGGCATCCGCCTAGCGCTCGGCGCCGATCGCCGTCGCCTCGTCACGTCGATCCTCACGCGGCCCTTTGCCCAGGCCGCCCTGGGCGTGGTCATCGGCGTCTGTCCCTTGCTGGTGGCCGGAGGTGTCGCCTCGCTCGAGGCCGCCGCCTACGTGCTCGGCTTCACGACCCTCATGTTGGCTGTGTGCCTGCTGGCGTGCGTCGTGCCGATCCGACGCGCGCTCCGGGTGGAACCGACCGAGGCGCTGCAGGGGGAATAGGCGGGTACGAGCGGTCGGCGCGCATCGGAGATAGCACTTGCGGAGACAGCGCCATCTGCAATCGCCCACCGGAACATCGGGGTGCTTGTGAGAGAATGGGGCGGGTCCGCCATTACACCTTCCGGCCGCGACATCCTCCCCCTATTAGCGACCGCTTGCGAGGGGCAGGAGGGAGTCGCAGATTAGCTCCGATAACTGCACAATATCGGAACTAATCGACCCGAGAATCGATGCCCGCAGCAACTTACCGACCGGTGGGTGGCGCAGCTTGATAACCAGGCGATGCTTCCCGTGGCCGAAGCGCAGGCCGAGCGGGCCTTGATGCGGCTGTCCACGATCCAGCGGCAGGAGCATGACAAAGCGGTTTGGATCGCGGCGGGCTGTGCAGAGGAGCGCAAGGCGCTACGCAGGCCACTCGCTGCGTGCCGGGTTCGTGACGAGCGCGGCCGCCGCGGGTGCTCGGGTGGATGAGATCATGGACCACACGGGAAACACGCGCGTGGATACGCTCACGCACTACATTCGCAACGCCAAGGAGATTCGCACGAGCGCGGCGGCGAAGCTGGGTTTGTGACACTCCACGTGATGACTCCATCAGATGAAGCGGACGGAGGCGAGTCGCCGAACTGATCGGGGCACGCACCCGCAGGCGACCCCTGCCGTCTGGGGCCTACAATAGGCCCACGAACTCGTCCACAGTGAGGCCGCTCTGTCGAATGATCGCCCGGAGCGTGCCTCTGGCGATCTCTCGGTGATCGGGTACGGTGATACGTCGGAACGGCGAGGTGGGCTGGCGCAGGATTATGTGGCTGCCCTTCTGGCGGTCGAAGGCGTAACCGACCTTCCCAAGCATTCGGACGACATCCCGAGCGGAGACGACCGGCAGCTTTGCCACCGGCTACACCTCGATGATCTCTTCGGTGATTGAGGGTGGAATGGGATCGCCGTGATCGTCCAAGCTCTCAAGATACAGCGCCACCGCTTCGCGCACGTTCTGGAGAGCCTCCTCGCGTGTGCGTCCCTGGCTGATGCAGCCGGGCAGTGACGGCACCTCAGCTACGAACTTCCCGTCTTCGTCCTGCTCAATCCAGGCCCGGTACTTCATGTCCAGCTCCGTGGTTTTAGCCCAAGCAGTATTCCCTCTAATGTACCGCTTCGGTAGCCGGAAGTCATGTCAGATAATTGCCCGCCGATCCCGCGGCGAGGAGTCTTCCCCGCAGGGCAAGGGCGCGCATGCGCCGATCGCTGAGCACCAATCCATAAACTCTTGGCGACTAGCGGCCCGTTCCACAGCTCCTGGGCTCAGCGCCTCGACCTTGTCGCCTCGCCGGCGTCTTGCGCCTTTCTCCTCGCCCTCTACCGGTTCGTTTGGCGCTGTGATCGGTAAGCGCTCACTCGATGCAGGTCTTGAGCGCTTCAACAGGAACGTCCTCGGCCTCGTCAAAAATGATTGCCCGATTCCCTTCGGACCTGAACTCGTGCGGGAAGGCGGTTCGGAACCTTTCTACCAGGCTAGTTCCGCAGTGGAAGTACATGGCATACTGCGTGTCGCTGGACTTCCTTCGGTCGATTCGGATCGTGCTACCACTCTTCGATTCTGAGGTAATGTATGCGGGCTCTCCCCATCTGAGGGATTCTTCTAGCTCGCCCACCCCGTCGATATCTGCTGCGGTGTCGAAGATCAACTGACGCAGCTGCATGAGCCGGCCACGCATCGACCGGTCGAGCATCTGCCGCTGTCGCGGCTGCAGTCCCGCGAGCTGCTGGCCAAGCCGTTTCTCAAGCTGTGCCCGTCTCGGACCTCGTTCGAGTTCGCCATCAAGCGTCTTGATATGGCGCTCCAGGTGCACGACAGTGGCTCTCGCCTGTCGGTACTCCGCCCGGTTCGCCCAGGCTTCCCGTACCCGACGAACGTGCTCGCTCCCTAAATGCTCAAGCTTGGGCGCGGCCTGGAGCGCGGCTGCCCGTTCGGCGGATCGGTCGGAAGAGGCCACGCCGAGAGCCTGGGCGACCCATCTACTCGATGCGGAGCGCGATGATTAGATCGACGCGCGTCGCACGCCAAGCGGGGAACGTGACGGCGGCCGCGCGGATGAGTGTGATGGCGGCGAGGCGCCCGTCTGGAGAACGTGTGGTCGACCTCTGAATGAACGCCTAATGGGAATCACATCGACGAATGGCTCAGCAGGCTGGGCGGGCTCCGACACGCTGGCACCAGCGGACAAACGTCCTCAGCCCGTCTTGAGTGCCTCCACCGGATCGACGACCGCTGCACGCCGGGCCGGAAGGTATCCGGCAACCAGTGCCATCACACCCAGTAGACGACCACTCCCAGATATACCTGCGTGTCGACCGGTTGGACCTCGAACAGCATGGTAGAAAGGAGCCGTGTCGCTGCAACCGCGGCGGCCAGCCCTAAGGCCAGGCACTCGTAGCGCTCGGCGTCACGAACGTCGCGACGACCGAGGAGACGGAGGACATTGATCGGTAATGGAGTCGATTCGCACCAGGCCGAGCCGCGTGCTGATCGACATTGCGGAGGATCTCGAGCACGCCTTCGAGCATCACGGCCCTCTGGCGCGCCGCGTCGATGCGCGGTCGGCGATCCAACGGCTGGAATCCGTACCAGCCGAATTGCGAATGATTGCCGCCCTCGATCCAAATCCAACGGGTCTGAGGCGGAAGGAGCGCGGCGTTTTGACGCACCTCGTTCGGAGATGCAAGACCATCACGAGTACCGACGATCTTCGTGACGGGTATCGTGAGCGAGCTCAGATCGTGGTCTCGAGGGTGAGAGCTGCCAATGATGACGAGCCCGCTGACTCTCGGCGTGTTGGTCGCGGCGATGCGTGAGGCGACGACGGCGCCTCGGGAGTGTCCGCCTACCACGATCGCCTCGCGCTTGGCGGCGGCTGGCAGAACCGATCTGATGCGCGAATCCAGTTCCGGCGAATCGGCGCTGTTGAACGCACCACGTCGCGGTAGCTCGACGAGGGTCGCCGGGTACCCTGCCTCCGCCACGGAGCGCGCGAGCGGAGCGTAGGCGCGCGGATCGACCAACGCGCCAGGAAAGAAGACGAGAGTCGTCCTCGCAGGTGCACGGCCATTCGGCACGAAACGCCACACGCCGTCTGTGTGATCGACTGTCACGAGTGAATCCGACAGCGCCGCGTTCCTCGCGACGGAGCTCGCACGGTACGCGATCAGAGACCACCCAATGAAGACGATCGTTCCGCCCACTCCGAGCGTGATCCAGACGCGGCTCACGAGCCGCCATACTCGGTGATTTGCCATCTGATCGGTTGTTGAAGATGCGACCGCGGACAACAGCCAACGCGATTTCGACACGGTCGCGTAGCACGTCGGGTGCGCCAGGGTCCATTAAGGATAGGACCTCACGATGGGCGTGGCACCCCGTGCCGCGACGTCAAGTGCGGTCGCTCGTGAGCAGCCCTCGGCGAACGAACGTCTGGATCGCGAGCCGCGACGCCTCCATGCCGTCGACGCTGTGCTGCGGGTGCCAGACCGCACTCGCGAATACGTATTGACGGCTCAACGGTGAGCCGACCGACGAGCCAGCTCACGCCGGTGCCGTCCTCCATCCGAGTAGCGCCGGTCTTGGCATTCAGGCGCAGGCCGTCACGCGAGCTGACGCCGAGATCATGGATGCCGGCCGCGTTCTCGACGGTGCCGCCGGCCTGTTCGAGCGCGCTCCGGATATCGCGTACGTGATCGCCGGAGAAGGGTAGCCCTCCCTCGTAGAACGGGCGCAGAGACCGTACCTGACCGGGGCAGATCCCCGCGCTTGGAAGCATCCGGAATGCTGAGGCTTCTGGGCCGACGTGGCCTTCGGCGCTGTGCGCCTCCAGCCTCGACTTCCCCACTGGACGTGGATACGGATTACCATATCAAGCGAACCGACGACAGGATCACCGTTCACGAGCCATCAACCGTCCCCCAAACCGAAACAGGTCCAGGGGGACGCTAGACACGAGGAGGGCTGTTAAGTCAGATTGTCCACCGTCACGCCGCTGAACTCACTGGGGAATCATTTTGAGAAACCGGTGGGGAAAGGTTTTGAAAATCGACAGGCCACGGCGTCACGTGAAGAGTAACAATGCGGCGGCGGCCCCACGGAGTGTTCCATCGCGTTGGCGCTGATACGTATCATTGGCGTCGAACGCTTCTCATCGCGGGACCGGCAGGCAAGCAAAGGCACGTTGAAAACACGCCGCGGAGATCAGCCTCTTGGTGCTGTAGGGTGTTGCCTCTTAGGGACTTGACCCCACTTCCAACCGCGCCTCTGAGCCTTGTACCACAACATCTAGTAGCCAACGCGTTCCAAACCACTAGGCAAGGTACTTGTCCATCGCGGCCGGCACCCGCATCCTACTGAGGGTCGCTGTCTCGCTAATCTGGATACACACATGACCGGGGGGTGCAGTTGCCGGATCCGAAGCGAATCGGCATCGAGTCGTCCTGGCGCTCTTCGCTCCGCCGCACCGGATTGACAGCCTAATCCCGGCGCCGCTCTACCTCCTGGAGCTGGTGCCCGGGACTCTTAAGACGAGCTATCGCACCAACGAGCGGGGCTTCATCGTCAACGATGAGGACTCGCACTTCGAGCGCACCATCGCGTATCCGGATGGCAGTCGCTGCACGGTGAACGTGCAGGGCAGCCAAAAGCTGGGCCTTCCGAATCAGTTCGATTGGGACTACCTGCTCGCGCTCCTTCGAATCGCCGATGAGGGCGGTGTGGATGCGGATGGGACCGTACGCGAACCCTCGTTCCGTGCGATCCTCCGCGCCGCAGGACGCAGCGACGATACCGGAAAGAACTACAGGACCGCGGCGAAGCGCGCGTTGGCGCGATGGCAGCCGGTCACGGTCCGCACCCAGTGGGACATCGACTTTCGGGAGATCGCGGACCGGGTGCGTGCCGGTGACGCCTATCCGCTGCTCCCGGACGGCTACCCGGACCGCGGCAAGCGCGATCGGGGCCATTACATCCTCGAGTACGACCTCTCGAGCATTGACCGCGCGGGAACAGAGGTCACCCGGATCGACATGCTGCGCATCAATCCGGTTTGGCTCGACCAGCCGCTGGTGGGGCTAACGACATGGCTGGATGTCGAGGTGCACAATTCACTTCAGCCCCCGCCCGAGGAATCCTCCGAGAGCTCGGCCTGTTCGATATCCAGGATCTCGAGCGCCTCGGCAGCCGCCTCGGCCCCCGCTCCGTACAGGAAGACCGGGACACCGCCGTTCCTCAGGTGCTCCGCCACGTCGATTCGGTCCTCGAAGGCACAGAGCACGTCGTACTCGTCTCGCAGCCCGTCGACGACTTCGATCTTGAACTCACCCGCCGGACGGTGCTCACCTTCGGGTCGCATGAGCAACCGGTCGTAGTCCTCGAGGCCGTTGGCCGTCAACCAGCGTTCCGTCCCCGGTCGCGTATATTCGGGTCGCCCCGTCAGGAAGATCACCCGGAAACCATCCTTGTGGAGCGCGTGCAGGATCGCGATCGAGGCCGCGATCGGTGGATCCTCCTCGATTGCATCGAAATAGGAATGCCAATCCCGCTCCCTTCCCTCCTCGACCTCGAGGAAGTGAGCCCTCGCCTGGTCATCGGCGAGGGTCCCGTCGAGATCCCAGATCACCGCTCGCTGCTTCGACATACTTATAGGGGTCGTGTTCGCTTCAACGGCCTGCTACCGCTTCGGCGGCTTGCTCGGCCTCATTTCGACCCGGGATGGCAGGGCCCTCGCGGAGAACGACAGGAGATCGAGGGTCATTTCGGCGACGTCTTCCGGCTGCAGCTTCCACTCCGTCGACCCGTGAGAACCAGGGCCGCTGAAGTGCGTTGCGACGCTCCCCGGCATGATGCAGCTGACCCGGATATCGTCCTGCCGTACATCGAGCATCATGGCTTCAGAGAAGCCCAAAAGGCCGAACTTGGAGGCGTTGTAGGCGGCTCCTCCGGCGAAGGGGTTCTTACCCGCGAGGGAGCCGATATTGATGATCCACCCACCACCGCCCCGCCGCATGTGCGGGACCGCGGCGTGGCAGGCATAGAAGACGCCGTTCAGATTGGTCTCGATCACCTGGTGCCAGGTCTCGATCGACAGCTCGTCGATCGGGCCAAAGGCTCCGATGCCGGCGTTGTTGATCAATATGTCCAGGCGATCGAAGCGATCGACCGCGCTCGTGATCAGCCCTTCCACCGACTCCGGTCGACGCATGTCACAGCGAACGCCGAGGACGCTGCCGCGGTTCTCCTCGTCGAGCCGTTTCGCCACCTCGGCGACCGTCGCCTCGTCCCGCGCGCACAGAACCACGTCCGCGCCCGCCTCCGCCAACGACTTCGAGATAGCGTAGCCGATTCCCTTCGTACCGCCCGTCACGACTGCGGCTTTCCCACTCAGATCCACGCTCGTCATCGTCTCTCCCGTCCGGTCCCTCGATCGTCGTCAGTGAATCGGCGGCGGTACGATCGGTAGCTCCCCATTCAACACCTGTTCGCTCGTGATTCGGACGGCACCCCGTCGCTCCCATTCCGCCAACAGGGTCTCCCTGTCCTCCAATCCCAAACCCCAAGTCGCGTCTTTTACGATCAAGACCGTGAGACCTCGATCGAGAAACCCCTCGACCGCGTACTTCACGCACACATCGAGGGCGACACCGTAGACGACGATCGCCTGTGGAGCAAGGGCCTGCAGCAGCGCATCGGTAGCCGGATTCCCGACAAAGCAGCTGAACTCCTCTTTCTGGACGAAGATGTCTCGGCCTTCCCGTACGGCGCGACGGGTGATGTCCCATGCCATGCCAGGGTCTGCGCCCAACGGGAGGAGTAAGGGGTCCCGCAGCGCCGTCTCCGGTATCTTCGTCGCCCCTACCTCGCCCGCCATGCAATGTGGGGGATACGTCGTCCGAAAGTCGGGATCCTCCGGATCGATCTCGCGGTGCTCGAGGACGTGCCAGTCGCCTGTCGCGACACGAAGCACATCGTGGGTCCGCGCGTACTCCGAAAGCCGTTCGAGCACGGGAGCGATCTGAATCGCTCCCTCGTCGGTATCATCCTGCGGGTCACGGACGTACAGGCGACCGCCCTGTTCGGGAGGCGTCATGAAATCGAACTGCGTATCTACGTCCCAGAACACGAGATCGCTGGAATGTTGTCGTGGATTGATCATAGGAACCCGGGGGATCACCTCTTGCGACAGACGTGGGTCGAAAATAGAATGCCGCGTCCTCCATTCAACCTGACGAGCTTCGGTTTCGGAACGAAGCTTGGTGTAATATCGGAACCGGGCTTTCTCAATGAAGATAATGCTCCTTGCCGGAGCGATGATCACCCTGCCGGCAATCACCGTCGCCACCTTCTTCTTCGGAAGGTCGATGATGTGGCCGGCGGTGGCGAGCCTTGCGCTCAATCTCCTTCCGTTCGTGGTGGCCGGCCTCCTGCTCCGCGGGAACTCGAGCGAGATGACGCAGCACTGAGACTTACTCGAGGCGGCGCAGCTCGCCTCTGACGAGGAGGAACGGCCGATCGGCCCGATCGAACCCGATGTCGAGGGCGGGACCGCGGAGGCGCTCGATGGTTCTCCCGTCGCCGGTGTCGAGTAGGTAAAGTCCACTCTCCTGCTCGATACCGAGGATTGCAAGTAGCCGACCAGAGGGCGAAAGCGCAGCGCGGACCGGCGATTCGACGTCGAAGTCGCCAAAGGAGCGCTGCCACTGCCGTTCGAGCTCACCGTCCCTCCAACCAAAAGCAGCGACGCTCCCGCCGTCCCGCGACCCTCCAACGGCGTAGACTGAGCCATCCCTTGTCGAGAAGAGCGTTCGCGCGGGGTCGGAAAGCTCGATTCTGCGAAGGATACGCCCGGTTTGCACGTCGCGCACCAAGAGTTCGGGCTGCTCTTCGACGGTTGTGGTCGCTTCGAAAAGATAGTCCCCGCCTGGCGAGAGACTGAGCGCCGTTCCTTCGGCGCCGACTGCTGCCCAACCCCAACGGGGAATCAGGCTATCCAGGTCGTGCGCAACGAGCGATCCCGCCTCGGCCGTTCGATAGAGGAAACGTCCGCGGGGGTCTACCGCGACCGCTTCCGCGGGCCACTCGATAGGTTGGAGCAGGGGCTGCGGAAGGGAGGTCGAATCGCTCGCCGCTCCGAGGTCGAGCATCCCGAGCGTTGAGGCGACCTGGAAATAGACGTGCTCCTCTCCTCCGGACAACCAGGTGGGGGCGGCCGGAGTCCGGAGTCGCAGGCGAGCGGGGGCGGCAATCATCGAGTCGAGGCGGACGATCTGGCCAGGGCCGCTCAGCCAGATTCGATTGTGTTCATCGATGTCCAGCCGGGTCGACATCGAGTCCGGCAAGGGTAGGCGTTGCCGGACCGTCAGCGTATCGGCGATGTCTCGAGAGCATCCGACGAGCAGGCCGGATACCAGGAGTGCCGCCAGCCAACGGACCGGGCCGGGGCCCACTTGCGTCGACGCCTGCCGCCTGTTACTTGCCATCGAGGTTGCGACTCCTTCCTCTCTGCCTCGTTGGCATCCGGAAAGTCGGATACAAACGGTGTAGTTTCCAGGCCGGAAACGAGGGATTTTTCGCAAGGTCAAGGAGCGCAAGGGTTTGCGCGGAGGCGTATTGAAGTACGCCGCACAAGCGAACACCCGGCGCGACGCCGAGATTGCGGAAAAGAACTGTTTCCGGATGGAAACTATCTCGTTGGCCGAGCATCGTCCGTACCCTCGTTCTCGAACCCCTCGCTCTCGATGGACCGCAGGCTCCTCTCCCTGATCGACTCCGCGCTGGAAGACTCCGCCCGCGTCAAGGAGGCGCTGCGGAAGGAAGCGTCCAGCATTCTAACGATCGCATATCGACTCGCCGACACCTTTCGCGACGGAGGCAGACTGTATGCATGCGGGAACGGTGGCTCCGCGTGTGACGCGATGCACCTCGTCGAGGAGCTGGTTGCCCGATATAAGCGGGATCGTCCCGGACTCCCCGCCCATCACCTATTGGACGCACCGACGCTGACTTGCTGGAGTAACGACTACGAATTCGCGACTGCCTTTCGCCGACAGGTCGAGTCCATGGTCCGCCCGGGTGACGTGCTGGTGGCGATCAGCACGAGCGGGAACTCGCCGAACGTCCTGCTCGCGGTCGAAGCGGCTCGGGAACGTGGTGCGTGGACGCTCGGCCTCACCGGCCGTGGCGGGGGCAAGCTTGCGCAGCTCGCCGACGAAGTGCTCACCATGCCGGCAGACTCCACAGAACGGATCCAGGAGGGCCACATCACCGTGATCCACCTGCTTTGCGAGCTCATCGAACGTCTTCTCTTCCTTCCGGACCCGGTGGTTGGAATCGACCCCGAACCGGAGGGCGCTGCATGACGCGGCGCTGGCGGTACGCGATCGTCGGGCTGACGATGATGGTCGTCGCAGCATGTGATGCGCCGGAAGACCGCGGACCGACTCCAGCGCAGCTCGCCCTGAGAGAGAACGCATGGCGGCAAGCCTGCGCCGCGCGGGAGCTGGTCGCGATCGCTGAGTCGGACGTCGTAACGCTGGAGGGGACGATCGGAGGGCTCGACCGAGCGGACCCGGTCGGCAGCATCAGCCTCAGCGCCGCAGCGGCCGCCCTGGAGTTCGGCAACGCCTTCTATCGCCACGCCGAGCTCCGCACCCGAGCGTTCGCTCAACTCGATTCAGCCGTCAACTACGCCGAGGCAACGGCCGATTCGACACGCTATGTCGAGCGTGCCGCGGCCTACACCATTCGTGTCCCGGAACCCGGTACGGTCGAGGCAAACGTCGTGGATTCCTACGTTGAACGCTTCGAGGCGATTCTGGCGGACGACGATCATCGATGCAACTGGGACACGCCGTTCTAGGTGCCAGGCCAGGGAGTCAAGTCGAAACGCACCTCTCCTCCTCATTCTTTGTCAGGGCTCTACGTGAAGCAGTTGACGATCGGTGACAAGCTCAGAGGGGGAATCCGACGTGTTGGTGCGGAATTTCGCCGCCGTGTCAGGAAGGACCGATTCATGGACGCCCTCGTTCGCCACCTGAGCGATACCCGGACGTCGTGTGTTATCGACGTTGGGGCGAACTGTGGCCAATATGGTTTGTTTCTGCGCAGCCTGGGCTACCGAGGCGAGATCATTTCGTTCGAGCCCGTTCGAGAGAGTTTCGACGAGCTCCTCGACAGGACGCTCTCTGATCCCGGCTGGAAAGCATTCCCTTTGGCGTTGGGCGAAGTAGCGGGAGAAATGCCAATCAATATCGTGCCGAGATCCGATTTCAATAGCCTCAAGGAGCCGAACGACCTGGCGCTCCGCGAGTACCAAGGCGTCGAGCCGATCGGGACGGAATCGGTACAGGTGGAACGCCTCGACCGAGTGTTGCCAGACTTGCTCGGCGCCCCCCCCCGATCACTGCTGCTCAAGACGGACACGCAGGGATTCGATCTCGAAGTACTACGCGGGGCGGGCGATCTCGTCACAGCGTTCAATGGACTACAAGCTGAAGTTTCGGTTACCCCGATCTATAAGGATGTTCCGAGCCTCGCTGAGACCTTGACCGAGTACGCCTCGTTTGGGTTCGAACCCGTTGCGTTTCGCACGTTCGCATGGAGCGCAGGAAAGTTGATCGAAATGGATGGTCTTTTCCGAAACACCAGGGAACTTCAGTAAGACGGCTTTCTGATGCCCGATCTCCATCTGCTTGGGACCGGTGCGGCACTCGCCGACGGCGACCGAACGACGACCATGCTCGCGTTCGAGGGTCGTTCGGTCATTGTGGTCGACTGTGGGGGTGATGTAGTGCAGAGGCTGCTCGCCGTCGGGATCGATCTGGATCGGATCGCCGCCTTGATCGTCACTCACGAGCATCCCGATCACGTCAGCGGCTTTCCCCTCTTCATGGAGAAGATCTGGCTCGCCCAGCGCCAGCGCCCGATCCCCGTGTGCGGCCCAAAACCCGCAATCGACCAAGCCCGCCGGATCTTCGACGCCTTCGATACGCGCTCATGGAAGGACCTCCCGCCGATCGAATGGGTCGAGGTGCCACTGGAGGCGGGGGCCGCGGTCTGGAGCGACGACGAGTGGCAGTTCACAGCGGCGCCGGGAATACACAGCGTCCCCGTGGTGGGGCTACGGGTGGAGCACGAGGAAGGAGGTAGCGTGGCGTACTCCTCCGACACGGAGCGCTCGGAAGCCATCGTCGACCTTGCTCGTGATGTCGACTTGCTGGTCCACGAGGGCACGGGCGATGTCAAGGGCCACATCTCGCCGGCGGGTGCCGCCGGGGTCGCGCGGGACGCGGGGACGAAGCAGCTCGTGCTCGTGCACCTTCCGCCCGGCTTCTCGGAGGACGACCTGCGCTCGGCGAGGGAGGTCTTCGAAGCCACGGTGGTCGGGAAGGACGGCGATCGGTACCCATTCTGAATCTCGGATCTGACTAGGTACACCGGGTCTGAACTACGTGACGTGTTCGAGGTTCTCCCCACAAAGTCATTCCCGCTCATAGGAGTTGGAATCCAGAAGGCTCGGAGCCAACGGGACGGCTGGATCCCCGCCTTCGCGGGGATGACAAACTCTTGGTGACCCGGAATGCGTCGCGGGAATGACAAGAAGGGGCGGGAACGACAACTGCTGGGGCCCTTAGGTGCCTGACCTTTGCGTCGACTCGATATGCGTCGCGAGTTTGTCACAAGAAGTAACAAGAAGTATCAAGACGCTACCGCGAAAGTCCACGGCCGGAGAATATTGTAGAAGCGAACCGTTTCCCCAACCCGCCAGGTCGATGGTTCGAAGCCCGCTCGTCCTCCTCCTCGCGTTTAGTGCGCTAGCGGCCGATCCACGCCCCCTCGCGCCACAGCTGGCAGCCCCCGGCTCGACGGAAGGACCGGTCACGGAGGAGGATTCAACTCGGCTCGTCGCCGCCGCCCGGCGTGATCAGGCGAGCTTCGAACGCTTCCGTCGGAACCGTCTCCCCGATACTTGGGGGGGAGGCAGCTCGCGGTGCGACGAGCGGATCGGGCGATTCTGCCTGACTCACGGAACTGGGCAGAATGATTGGGTGGCGCCGGCGGAGGACGAAGAGATCGTCGCGAACCGTAGTCGGCTGATCGACGGGCTCGGACAAGTGGCGGAGCGGATCCCGGGGGACGTCTGGAGCGCCGGGCAGCACGTTCGCTACTTGGTGGAGGCACGCCGGTTTGACGAAGCGCTAGCGGCAGCCGAGCGTTGCGCGGGCGAGCGTTGGTGGTGTGCAGCGCTTCGCGGCTACGCCTTCCACTACCTGGCCCGGCCAATCGCGGCCGATACGGCGTTCGACGAAGCCCTCGCCGCGATGGACGAAGAGCAGCGAGAGGAGTGGCTGGATCTCACCCTGATCCTCGATCACCGCAGCGCCCGCGTGTATCGCCGGTTCGAGGAAGAGGAGCAGGACGCCTTCGAGGAAAGGTTCTGGCGTCTCGCAGACCCATCATTCACCCGCCCCGGGAACGAGCTCCGCTCCGAGCACTTCTCCCGCCACGTCATGAACGAGTTCCAGTACCGGGCACAGTCACCGGACGGGATCTCCTGGGGCTACGACCTGCGCGAGATCCTCATTCGTTACGGTTGGCCCGCCGGATGGGAACGGACCCGGAGCACCGGGATGACGATGGGTCCAGCGCCCCTCGTAAGCCACTACAACAGCGCGCCTCGCCACTTCCTACCACCACCGGAAGTGCTCCTCGGAGAGTCCGGGACGACCGCCGACTGGGGCGAGGAGGTCCCCGGTGCGCGAACCGGCTACAGCATCCCGCTCGAGGACACGATCGCGAAGTGGTTCTCGCCCCTCGCCCATCAGTTCGCCGTCTTCCGGCGTGGGGACAGCGCTCTCGTCGTGGGAGCCTACGACCTTCCCGAGGACAGCATCGCAGACGGCAGCCAGGTGACCGCCGGCCTCGCCGTGTTGGCCACCACGGATTCGGATGTGCCGCCGGTGGTAACGACTGATGAGGAGGCGGGGCTGACCCAGGCCCTCATGGCCGAGGTGCCCGCCGAACCGTCGGTGATGAGTCTGGAGATCGTCGTTCCGGCCGAGCACCGGATGGCCCGGGCCGAGTACGGCATCGAGCTCGCGCCCGCCGAACCGGGTCTCATCTCTGTGTCGGACCTCCTCCTGGTGCGCGGAGCCGAAGCGGGATTGCCCGATTCGCTTTCCACCGCCATCGAGACCGCTCGCGGCTCGACCGAGGTGCGCTCCGGCGAGCAAGTCGGCATCTTCTGGGAGATCTATGGCCTGGATGCGGAACGCGCCCCGGAGGTCGGCATGTCGCTCCGGCTGCTCGAAAGCCGTACGGGCTGGCTTCGACGCCTCGCCGAGCGAGCGGGGATTCTTCGCGAGGTCATGCCAGTCCGACTTCGTTGGCAGGAGCCGGTCACCAGCGGACCCTTCATGCCGAGATCGTTGGATGTCGAGATCCCGGAGCTCAATCCCGGCAGCTACACCCTCGAACTGACGGTCGAGGCCAGTGGTCGCGAGCCCCTCTCGGTTCGTCGCGAGATCGAAGTCGTCCCCTGAGAACGCCTTGTCCCCGTCTGCTTCAATCCACAGATTCCTCGCGCTCAGTTACCTCACAAGACGATTGCGTTGGTTGAAATCCGGATCACTGTCTTCTCCGATTTCTCGTGCCCGCATTC
This sequence comes from Gemmatimonas sp., assembly GCA_009380025.1. Classification (GTDB taxonomy): domain Bacteria; phylum Gemmatimonadota; class Gemmatimonadetes; order Longimicrobiales; family Longimicrobiaceae; genus WHSP01. The sequence goes on from WHSP01000002.1 coordinate 86,308, forward strand.
GTATGTGACCGAGTCCGGCCTCCGGCGAATCCGCGAGCCCGGGTTGGAGATCGAATATCGGGCTTTCGAGCTCTATCCGGAGCCTTACCCGCTCCCGGACCGGCCTCTCGAGCCTCCGGAGTGGGAAGCGCTGAAGCGCCTGGCCGAAGTCGCTGAGATCCCCCTCACCGAGCCCGGCTTCGTTCCTCGTACGACGAAGTCGCACGAAGCGTCTCGCTTCGCCCGGGAGAAGGATTGCGAGGCTGAGTTGCGGGCAAGAATCTTTGACGCCTACTGGATCGATGGCCGAGATATCGGGCGAATCGACGTGTTGACGAGCGTCGCCGAGGGCGTGGGTCTCGACCCCGACGAACTGAAGATTGCCCTGGACATCGATCGCTACGCCGACGAAGTCGCGCACGATCAAGACGTCGCCCGGCACCTACGAGTTCCCGGCTCCCCAACCCTCTTCATCGGGACGGGAGCCTCCGCTCGCGTCGTCGTGGGCGCGCGCGATGCGCGCCAGCTCCGCCATTTGATCCACGATACTGCACGATCCTGGGCCCAACCACCCGACGATGGCTGACTACGAGAGAAACACCGTTCTACCGATCTCCCAGGTCCTGGAACTCGCCGAAGAGATCCTGACGACCCGTGCCGGCCTCCAGCGCATGAAAGAAGATCATCACAACGCCACCTACACCGGAGGGGAAGGAACAGTCGGTCTGGCGGCTCATCGACACGGGACGATGACTACGGTGACCATCCGGACCAATCAGCTCCGCACGTCCAAGGTGGACATCGTCGTACGGCATCTGATGAACCAGCTGCCGTACCAGCCGGGCGATCCAGGGCGGGAGTACTGAAGGGCCCACTCCCAGACAACCCGGCGCCTAGGCTTCTCTGCCGCCCAGCTACCTTGATCCGGTGACCTCTGTGTCAGCAGGCGCGGCGGCCCCAGGCGCACGGATGCGGCCGAAGTAGTCGCGCGTCTCCCTGCTCACGACACCCGCGAGGAGTAGGAGACCGACGAGATTGGGGAAGGCCATCGCACCGTTCATCACATCGGCGAAGGCCCAGACGAGATCGAAGCCCTGGGTGCCCGGGAAGCTGATGACCCACGCGCCGACGAACGCAGCCGCAATGAAGGCGATGCGATAGGGCAACACCGCTCGCGTTCCCACGAGGTATTCGATGTTCTTCTCGCCGTAGTACGACCAGCCGAGGATCGTAGAGAAGGCAAACAGCGCGAGACCGAGGGAGACGATGTATCCGCCCCACTGGCCGGGTAGTCCCGTGCTGAAGGCCTGGATCGTCAGGGGAGCTCCGGTGAAGCCGGCACCGGTGAGCGGGTCGATCTGCGTCCACGAGCCGGTTGCGATGATCGCGAAGCCGGTCAGAGTACAGACAATGATTGTGTCGATGAAGGTCTGGGTCATCGACACGAGGGCCTGCGTAACGGGCTCGCGAGTCTCCGCTGCGGCCGCTGCAATCGCCCCGGTCCCCAAACCGGACTCGTTCGAGAACACCCCGCGGGCGACGCCCTGGCGGATCGCCATCATCAGACTGGCACCGATGAAGCCACCCGCGGCCGCCGCAGGCGAAAATGCGTCGCGGATGACGAAGGTGAAGATCGACGGAATTCCCCGCCAGTTGATCGCCAGAACGACGATCGCGCCCGCCATATAGAACGCGATCATCAGGGGCACGAAGAACCCTGTGAAGCGCCCGATCGACTTGATCCCCCCCAGGATCACCAACCCCGCCAACACGGCGATCACGATGCCGGTCCAGAGCGGCGGAATCCCGAACGAGCTCTGCAGAGCGTCGGCGACGGAGTTCGACTGAACCATGTTGCCGATGCCGAACGCGGCGACGGCTGCGAAGAGGGCGAAGATCGCGCCCAGAAACCGTCCGAAGGGCCCGCCGATCCCGCGCGATAGATAGTACATCGGTCCGCCGGCCATCTCGCCTCGTTCGTCGATCACGCGATAGCGGACCCCAAGAACCGCCTCCGAGTACTTGGTTGCCATGCCAACGAGGCCGGTCATCCACATCCAGAAAAGAGCGCCCGGACCTCCCGTGGCGATCGCGGCGGCGACCCCGGCGATGTTGCCGGTGCCGACAGTTGCAGCGAGGGCGGTCATCAGCGCCTGGAAGTGCGAGATGTCTCCCTCGACTCCCGATCCCTCCTCACGCCGCTTTATCAGGGCGAGATAGAGAGCGCGGCCGAGCTCGCGGAACTGTATCCCTCTCAGCAGCACCGACAGGTAGAGCCCGGTCCCGACCAGCAGGATCAGGAGCGGCGCTCCCCAAACGTAGCCGCTGACCTGGTTCGTGAAGTTCAGCGCGTCTTCAACCCAGGTGGCCTGAGCTAGCGGCATGCGTCCTCGACTCGGATACGAGGTGAACGGTAACACGGGCCAGCAGCTGGCATCAGCGCCAACCGTCGGTCTCGATCTCGATCGTGTGCTCGCCGACGGCCGGTGGCGGACATCGCAACGTCGGCAGACGATAGCCGAAAGCCAACGGCAGCGTCAAGAAAGGTCGCTCCTCCTGGAGTTCTTCGCGTCTTCGCGCGAGGGGTTTTCCCGCCCTCGATGGGGCGTGCAACTTGCGCCCTGTGGAGCGCACGATCCACATTACGCCCCAATCGAAGCCGGCCCCGAGCCAATCGCTTTCAAGAATGCAATCGTTCGAAGATATCGGTCTTCGCGAAGAGCTCCTTCGCACGCTCGAAGAGGAGCCTTTCGGCGACCCCACCTCGCTCCAGCGGGCCGTGATTCCGGCCCTCCGGCGTGGTGGCAACCTCGCAGCACGCGCAAGCGCCGGCTCGGGGAAGACTCTTGCGTACACGCTAGGCGTGCTGGACGGAATCAGCGCTACTGCTGTAGAGGGTGGTGACGAACAGCCGTCCATGCGCGTTCTGGTGTTGGCGGCGACGCCAGGGCAAGCGGAAGGGATCGGCCTTTCGATGGTACCGTTCGCTCAGAGTGTCGACCTGCCTGTATCGGTGCTTGGAACGGGCTGGGGAACCACCCCTGACGATGCCGCAATCGTCGTTGCTGACGCTGCGACGATCATGCGTGCCGTTCGCGCTTCGGAGATCAAGCTCGATCGGCTCGAGGCCATCGTGGTCGATGGTGCGTCCGCCATACTCGAGCTGGGTGACTGGGAGAAGGTCGACGCCCTTCTCGACCTGATCCCGCGGGATGCCCAGCGGGTCGTTTTCTCGGCATCGTTCCCGGAACCCGTCGAGGATCTCATCGCAAGACGCGTCAAGCGAGCGCTCCGTTATCCAGCCGAGCCGGCCATCGCGGACGGGCCCAGCCATCAGCCCGGGGCCGGCGGCGTGGTCGGGTTCGTGATCGCGTCCGTGGTCCGCAAGCTGGCGATCTTGACACAGCAGCTCCGAGCGCGGAATCCGGAGGGCCCGCCGCCTACCATCTTCTGCCGGGACGAAGAGCGCGCGGCGGAGCTCACCGAGAGCCTGACGGTCCGTGGATTCCTCGTCGGAGCGCCGGGAGACGATGATGCCGACGTCGCGATCGCTGCCGACCCGTTCCTTCGCAAGGAGAGCGAAGCCGACCTCGGCCAGACCATCAGCTTCGACGTGCCCCCCGATGTCGAGACGCTCCGCGCTCGACATGAGGGGGATCCGGATGCCATCGTCCTGCTCGAGCCCCGCGAGCTCGCTCATCTCCGGGAGGTGGCGCAACAGGCAGGGTTCGAGGCGCGATCGACCCCTCTGGATGAAGTGATCCCGGCCGTCGTGTCCGACCTCGATGGCTTCCGGACCGAGCTCCGAAAGGCGATCCTGGAGGAAGATCTCAGCGCCCAGATGCTGATCCTCGAGCCGCTGCTCGACGAGTTCACCGCAACGGAGGTCGCCGCAGCGACCGCCGCAATCCTGCGCCGTCGTCGCCCGCGCGATCGTGAAGCGGAGGCCCGCGCCGGAGACGTCGCACCCTCCCGCAAGGCCGAAGCCAAGAGCCCTTCGCCCGGCGCCGCACCCGTCACCTGGGCCCGTCTCTTCGTCAGCATCGGCAGCCGCGACGACGTCGGTCCCGGCGACCTGGTTGGTGCCTTCGCTGGCGAAGCCGATATCCCCGGATCTCGGATCGGCAAAATCGAGATCCGGGATAGCTTTTCGATCGTGGAAATTCAGGCCGACGTCGCCGAAAAGGTCATCCGGGCGGTGAATGGAACAACGCTGAAGGGCCGTAGCCTGCGTGTAGATTTCGATCGAGGAGGACCGCTTCGCCGCCCACCGGTCCGAGGCTCGGGGTCGCCCCGGCGGGCTACTCGGCGGCCTCCTCAAGGCGATCGCTGAGACCGTGAGGAGCGCCCTACTGCGGCTTGCACGAGGCACCAACAAGCACTACTCTACTCCGTTTCGCCGGATCGCCCTTTGATGATTCGCCGGACTTCTGCCTCCAACAGCGCGGGCGTGGGCGCGATTCCGAGATCCGCCAGCTTCTCTGCGGCCTCCCGCAGCACTCCCGGTTCGGCCTCCGGGATCGTCCGGTCGGCTGGGGCCTTCCGGCGTTCCCCTTTCGTCAGTCGGATCCGATACGCGCCTCCGCCAGGCTCGGGTTCATAGGTCTGCACCACGGATCCGCGTAGCCGGCTGAGTAGCCCCTCAATCGCCCCGGGCAGGATCGGCGAACCCACAGAGTGTAGACCTCGACCGGTCACCAGCCGCACCATGGTCTCTCCCTCGAATCGCTGGTCGATCAACCACAACTCGGCCTCGCGTTCGGCCTCGGGCGCCGTGCGGCCATGCAGATCCAGCGTCGGGTACACCGATCCCCAGGAGTTCCGGATCGAGCGGGGATCGCGGGACGGCGACTTGCGGCGGCGACTCATGCACGGCGAACCAAGAGAGCCACGGCAGCGTTCACCGTGGCTCTCGAAAGTCGCTTGGGGTCGAAATCTTCAGTTGACCGCGTCCTTGAGGCCCTTGCCGGCACGGAACGCAGCGCTGGTCGATGCGCCGATTCTGATCTCCTTGCCCGTGCGTGGGTTACGACCCGTGCGAGCTTCCCGTTTCCGGGATTCGAAAACGCCGAAGCCGGTGATCTGCACCTTCTCCCCACTCTTGAGCGCCCTGGCGATGATCCCGTCATCGACGGAAAATAATGCGTCCACAGCCCGCGACGCCTCAGCCTTGCTGAGGTTGGTGCGCTCGGCAAGCTTCTGAGTGAGTTCCGATTTGTTCACCGCGGGCCTCCTGGCTGGAGTTGTAGGAAAACGCAGCAAAATCAACGGCAGCGCCGCTACGCCACCAACAGTACGGGGGGGGCGCAATCCCGTCAAGAGAGAGTTCTTGTGCCTGTTGAGCCGCATTTAAGGCCGGCTATGCCGTTTGCAAGCGTGCGCGAACTGAGAATCGCGGGCGAGATCGCCCAGGCGTTTCTCACCGCCCGGCGACCCATCGAGGTGTACCGCATGGCCCTCGAACGCGTCGCACCTCTGGTCGGCGCCGCCTTCGCTTGCGTCTTCCTCCGGGACGACGACCCTGAGCTCCTACGCGTCGTCACCGCCTACAATTGGCCCCAGCGATACGCCAACTACCTCGGCTCGATGCGCGTCCGAGTCGGAAATGGGCCGACCGGCCGCGCCGTCTTCGAGAACCGGCTCATCGATGTCGAAGACGTTTTCGCCGATCCGGAGCTCTCCGACTGGTGGGACTCCGCGAAGGAGCTCCGTTTCAAGTCCGCGATCGCGCTTCCGCTGATCGTCGGCGAAGCGCCGCTCGGCTCCCTGACGTTCTATTACCGCGATCACGACGCCTTTCGGGAAACCGATCGCGGGTTGCTGAAGCTGGTCGCGGATCAGCTCGCCGCCACGGCCGACAAGGCCCGCCTGATCGAACATCTGGAACAGATGAACGCCGAGCTGGCCGAGCGGAACAGCGAGCTGGAAGCGCGACAGAGGGAAGCCGAAAACGCGATGCGGATTCGGACCGAGTTCCTGGTCAACGTCTCTCACGAGCTACGCACTCCCCTGACGGCGATGCTCGGGTATGCCTTCATGCTCAAGGAGGGCCTCACCGGTCGGCTCAGCGACGCGCAGGCCGGCACGGTGGCCAAACTGGAGGTCGCGGGTCGTGAGCTCGTCAGCCTCATCAACGGGTTGATGGACTTGACGAGCCTCAAGCTAGGACACATGCACGCAAAGCGAACTCTCTGCGATGCGATCGCCATGACGCGCGCCGCCTTCGGCGACATGCCCAGCCCAACGGACGGGGTCGAGTTGAAGCTCCAGATTCCAGACGGGTCGATCCCGATCCATACTGATCCGGCGCTCGTCCACCGCGTCCTCCAGAACCTCCTCGACAACGCGGTGAAGTTCACGAGCGAGGGAAGCATCACGGTTCGCCTCCGGATTGATCCGGAGAAGGAGGTCGAAGGAAGGCGGTCGCGAGGTGGAGAAGTCGTCTGGGAAGTGGCCGACACCGGAATCGGGGTGGATCCGAAGAACCACGAGCTGATCTTCGAGGAGTTCCGCCAAGCGGACGGGTCGGCGACGAGGAGTTACGTCGGGGCGGGTCTGGGGCTCGCCGTCGCACGCGGTCTGGCGGGCAGGCTGGGTGGGGAAATCGGCGTCGAATCCGAACCGGGTAAGGGCTCGGTCTTCTCCCTCCGGCTCCCGTCTTCGGTGATCCGATTGGGGGCCCGCTGAAAGGCCGAAGTCCATCAATCAGCAAGGTGCCATGGGCGGCGCGCAACCGTTTTTCGACCCGGGATCTGGCGCACGCGCCGCGCGCCCCCATCTTCATCGACCAGCTTTCGTTGCACCGACAACCTGACTCCAAAACCATATGCTCGAGCTATCCTCCAACGTCGCTGCCCTGCAGCCGTCCGCCACGATGGCGATCTCCACACGGGCCAAGGAGCTGATCGCCGAAGGCAAGGACGTCGTCGATCTGTGCGTCGGCGAGCCCGACTTCCCGACGCCCGGCTTCATCTCCGAGGCTGGAATCCAGGCGATTCGGGACGGCAAGACCCGGTATACGCCCGCAGCCGGGATTCCTCAGCTCAAGGCCGCGATCGCCGCGGACATTCAGCGACTGTCCGCCGGCTCGATCGAAGCCGACGCTGGCGGCGTGGTCGTCAGCGCTGGCGCGAAGCAGGCGCTCTTCAACGTCATCTTCAGCCTCTTCGGCCCGGGCGACCGGGTGCTCATTCCGGTCCCGTACTGGACGACCTATCCGGAACTGGTGCAGCTGGCCCGGGCCGATCCGGTGTTCGTCGAAGGGGACCCGCAGCGGAGCTTCAAGGTGACGACCGATGATCTCGATCGCGCGGCGGGCGGTGACCGCGTCAGCGGGCTGATGATCAACTCGCCGAGCAACCCGTCCGGCGCCGTATACTCGCGGGAGGAGCTCGAGGAAATTGCGCGATGGGCGGCGGACCGCCGCGTGTGGCTCGTCTCCGACGAGATCTATCGGCGAATCTACTTCGGCGGCCAGCTGGCACCCGGAATCTTCGACCTTCCACCGGAGATCCTCGAGCGTGCGGTGCTCATTGACGGGGCATCGAAGGCCTTCGCAATGACCGGATGGAGGCTCGGTTTCTCCTACACCTCGCGAGAGCTGGCCTCGAAGATCACGGCGCTCCAGAGCCAGACAACGTCCAATGCGACCAGCCTGACGCAGTGGGCCGCCCTCGCCGCGTATCAGCGGACCGAGGTCGCTGATGTGGAGGTCGAGCGGATGCGGGCGGCTTTCAAGCGCCGGAAGAATCTCCTGGTCGAGCAGTTCCAGGCGCACCTCCCCGAAGTCCCGTTCGTGGAACCCGAGGGTGCCTTCTACTTCTGGGTAGGCATCCGTGGCCTCGCACGGGACGGCGAGGGTTCTATGGAGCTCTGCGAGCGACTGCTGGGGGAGGCCGGCGTCGCTCTCGTGCCGGGTGCCGCGTTCGGCGACGATGACTTCTTCAGGATTTCCTACGCATACCCCGAGGACACTCTTCGCGACGCGGTGCAGCGGCTGGCGGCTTCCCGCAAGTGATGGGTGTGCAACGACTGGGCTTCCGCTCCGTGGTGTTCGATTGCGATTCGACCCTTGCCAGCGTCGAAGGCATCGACGAGCTCGCGGCGGACTATTTGTCCGAAGTCCGTGCGTTGACCGATGCCGCGATGCGCGGCCAGGTGAAGCTCGAGGAGGTCTACGGCAGACGGCTGGAGATCATCCGGCCGTCGCGTAGTCGCGTAGAGGCGCTGGGGCGCCTCTACGTGGAACGGGTCGTCGACGACGCCCGCGAGACCATCGACGCTCTGCAGTGGCTCGGGAAGGACGTCCGGGTGATCTCCGGAGGCCTTCGCCCGCCCGTCCTGGCCTTGACTCGGGAGCTTGGCATCCGGCCTCGGTCTGTCGCCGCCGTCGACATCGAATTCTCGGACGATGGCGCCTATCTTCGCTTCGAGAACGGCTCGCCACTCGCTCGCAGCCAGGGTAAGGCAGAGGTGATCCGCAATTGGAATCTGGAGCGGCCTTCATTGATGGTCGGTGACGGAGCGACGGACCTCGAGGCCCGGCCAGAAGTGGATTCCTTCGTGGCGTATATGGGGGTCGTATATCGCGAGAACGTGGCCTCTGGCGCGGACCTGGTCATCGAGTCGAAGTCGCTGGCGCCGATATTGTCCATCGCTGCCTCAGAGTCGGATCGAAGCAGACTCGCGATCTCGCAGTGGCACCCGCTCCTCGCACATGGCGACGCCTTGCTCGGTAACCCGGTGTAGACCATTCTACCGCCGGCAGCAGTTTCAATACTCGATGGTGAGCGATGGATCTGTGGCCGAACCGTGGCGTTCGACTGCAGGTTTTTCTTTTTAGACTTCGACACCCTGATTTCCAGGTTTGGGTACTTCGATCTCCTTCGGGAAGTTCTTTCTTCCCGGCCCTACCGAGGTGGATCCGGCGGTATTGCGGGCTATGGACCGGGCCGTGATCGGTCACCGGACCAGCGATTTGAGCTCGCTGCTGGCCGAGATCGATCCGATGCTCCGGCGAATCTTCCGCACCGAGCGACCCGTCTACGTTTCCAGTTCCTCCGCGACCGGCTTCATGGAGGCCGGTGTCAGGAATGGCGTCCGCCGACGGGCACTAGCGCTGGTCAACGGAGCGTTTAGCGAACGTTTCCGCGACCTCGTGACCGCCTGCGGCCGAGAGGTCGAGGTCTACGATGTGGAGTGGGGCGGAGCCCATGATCCGGAAGAGGTCGAGAGGCGGCTCCGGGTTGGGGGTTTTGACTCCGTCACGGTGGTCCACTCCGAGACCTCGTCGGGTGTCCTCAATCCCTTGCGGCAGATCGCCGATGCGGTGCGCTCTGCCGAGCACCGCGTCGGTGAAGAGATCCTTCTCCTCGTCGACGGCGTGACGAGTGTGGGCGGCGGGCTCGTCGAATCGGGCGAGTGGGCTCTCGACTGGATCCTGACGGGTTCGCAGAAGGCGCTCGCCTTACCGCCTGGCCTCGCGTTCGGGTCCGCGAGTCCACGCATGCTCGCGCGTGCTGAGACGCTGCCTGGACGTGGTCAGTACTTCGACCTTCTCGAGTTCGACCGCTACTGGAAGAAGCATCAGACGCCGAATACGCCGGCCGTGCACCTGTTGTTCGCGCTGAAGACACAGATGGAGCGCATCGAGGCGGAGGGCATCGAGGCCCGCGCTGCCCGCCACCAGGCGATGGCGCGGCGGTGCTGGAGCTGGGTGGAATCGACGGGCGCAGCGCACGGTCTCTCGCTCTTTGCTCCGGAGGGTGCACGATCCCTCACGGTGACGGCCATCAGCCTCCCGACGGACCTGCGAGGGACCGAAATCACAGCGAAGCTCAAGCGTCGAGGGTACACGATCGGCTCCGGATACGGGAAACTCCGGGACCAGACAATCCGAATCGGTCATATGGGCGATCATACGATGGAAGGACTGAACCAGCTCCTGACAGAGCTCGAGGAGGTGCTCGGGGAATGACGGATCCACAATATCGAGTCTTGGTGACCGATGAAGTCGATGCGGAAGGTGTGGCACTCCTTCGCAACCACCCATCGATCGAAGTCGTCGAGCGGCCAACGCGTCCGATCGAGGAATTGCTCGAGGAGATCGACCAGTACGATGCGATGATCGGCCGAAGCGCGACGAGGATATCGGCCGACGTGCTCGACCAGGGGACGCGCCTCCGCGTGATCGGCCGGGCCGGCGTCGGGGTCGACAACGTGGACGTCGAGCGGGCGACGGAGTTGGGAATTGCGGTGATCAACGCTCCGGGCGGCAATACGGTCTCCGTCGCGGAGATCGTGTTCGGCGTCCTCATCTCCCATCTCCGTCACATCCCCGCCGCGGCGAGCTCGATGAAGGCCGGAGAATGGCGCCGATTGCAGTTGGGCGGTGCGGAGTTGCGCGGGCGTACGATCGTGATCGCGGGCCTGGGTCGGATTGGCAGTGAAATCGCCCGACGCGGGCGGGTATTCGGATTGAAGGTTCTCGGCTATGACCCGTACGTCTCCGACTCGCGCTTCGAGGAGCTGGGAGTCGAACGAGTCGTGGACTTCCAGACCGCACTCGATCTCGCCGACATCCTCACGCTTCACGTTCCCCTTACCTCCGAGACCAGGGGCATGGTCGGGGCGAACGAGCTTGCGCGGCTGGGTCCCCGCGCGATCGTCCTCAACTTCGCCCGTGGTGGCATCGTCGACGAGGCGGCGCTGGTCGAAGCCCTCCAGCAAGGTCGAATCGCTGCAGCGATGGTCGACGTGTTCGCGAAGGAACCTCTGGCGAAGGATCACCCGCTCCGAAATCTCCCCAACGTTCTCCTTACCCCCCACCTCGGGGCATCGACAGCCGAAGCTCAGCGGAACGTCGCTCTCGAAGCGTGCGCCGCAGTACGCGACGCGCTGGTTACGGGAGACTTGAGCGCGGCGATGAACGCTGCTGGTGTCGGCGGTGCCGCCCTGGGGGAAATCCGGCCACTCCTTCAGCTCGCCGAAAGACTGGGTCGCCTGGGGCGCGCCCTTCTCCCGACCGGCCTCAGCGCCATGGAACTGAGGTACTCGGGCCCCAGACCTACTGCCGCACGTCCCCTGCTTCTCTCCGCTCTCCAGGGAGCGATGCAGAACGTCGTCGAACGACGGGCCATCAACCTCGTCAATGCCCAACACGTGGCGGCCGAGCGAGGCATCGAAACCGCCTGGACCCACGTTTCGCCCAGCCACGAGCTGGGAGAGGAGATCGAGCTGCGCATCGAGGGGGGCGCGCGAAGCCTACGCATCGGCGGGGCCCTCCTGGGTGAGTCGCACGGCCGGATCACCAGGATCGGGGCCTTCCGTGTCGACATCGCTCCGAGGGGTACACTGCTCGTCATGCGAAACCGCGACGTCCCGGGCGTCATCGGCCGCGTCGGCACCCTGCTCGGTGAGCTCGGCGTCAACATCGCCGAGTATCATCAGGCTCGCCTCCAGGCAGGCGGCGAGGCGCTCGCCGCGGTGCAGATCGACGGGTCCCTCGCAGCCGAGCAGATGGAGATGCTCTGTGCGCTTCCGGAGCTGCTCGACGCAAAGCAGGTGGAGATGGGGTGGGATTATCGGCCATAATCGGCTATCGGCTCCAGGTACAGACTGATCGCCGATAGCCCTCTTCGGTACGCCCTTTGCGCTGCTTGGGCTGGTGTTCTCCGGCGGATCGGTAACGAGAGCCGCATGTTGTCATGGGTATTCGCCATTGGTTCCGCGGTCGGGTGCTCGGAAGTGACGCCGAGGGAGACGACGTTCCACCGAGAGCGGCCCTGCTGAACACAATCGTACGTCGAAGGGACGGGGGCACCGGGTCGCTTGGCGAGTACAGCTCCGAGAGCTACCCGGCCGATCTTCGTGATCTCCTCATACGGCGGGCCGAGGTCGCAAAGGAGCTGCTCCGTCTGGAGGTTGCCGAGCGTTCGAAGAGGATCGAGGCGATCCCCCAGATCCGCGACCTTCTGCGAACGTATCCTCACCCTCTCGCCTACGAGTCCCTGATCCACGCCTACCTCGACGTCGGTCGCTTCGACGAGGCACAGGGTGTCGCCTTTGCGGCACGTCAGAGGCGCATCGAGTGTGCGGCGTCGGAGCATCCCGAGATTCGGGCCGAAATCGAAAGCCTTCGCGAATGGAGCTCGAACGAGATCGACGAGCTGAAGATCAGGCAAACCCCGCCTCCCAACCTCATCGACTGACCTGAGCGGTCGAACTGCGCCCGCATCCCTCGCCAGATCCTGCCGTACGTTCCGCCCCCTCTACCCGAACCGCCATGTCTACGCCCACCTCGACGATGGCCGGCCCGCCGCCTTCCCCCTCTCCTTGGCTTCACGCCCTGGTCGCCAACGTTCAGGATGCGATCGTACTTCTCGACGCGAACGGCCAGGTGACGTACGAGAGTCCTTCCGCCTGCGAGATCCTCGGCATCCCGCCCGACGACGTCCTCGGGGCGTTCGGGATCGGACGAATCCACCCCGACGAGCGCGACGCAGTCATCCAATCGTTCGAGCGGACGATCGCCGTTCCGGGGTCTGTCGCCCGGGCAACGTACCGCTTTGAGCGGGCCGACGGGAGCTGGCGGCACCTCGAAGCACTTGCCAAGAACCTGCTGGATGACCCGGACCTTCGGGGGGTGCTCATCACCTTCCGCGATGTAACGGAGCGGATCCAGGCTCTCGAGGCCGCCGAGCGAGCCGCACGGTCGCGGGATCAGTTCGTCGCACGGATGGGAAATGAGTTGCGCACGCCCCTTGGTGAGATCATCGGTTGGGCGCAGCAGGCAGCCTCCCACGGGAGCCCAATTGTCGACTCCCTGGAACGAATCAGCGCTACCGCGAGCCAGCTCCTTCGTTTGATCGACGAAGCTCTCGAGCTGGCAGCCGTCCAGGACGGTCGGCTCGATCTGGAAGCGACGAGGATCGATCTTCGGAGCGTTGTGGCGGAAGCCGCCGAGCGGGTCGAGCGGCTCGCGAGCCAACGAGACGTCGTGCTTCACTTGCCCCCGCCCCAGGCGGACGAGAGTGTCGCTCTAGCCGACCATGCCCGACTTCGGCAGGTGCTGGTCAACCTCCTCTCGAATGCGATCAGGTTCAACCGTTACGGAGGAGAGGTGGTCATCGGTTGGGAGACGATGGCCACGCAGCAGGTGCGGCTTTCGGTCAGCGATACGGGACCCGGAATGCCGCCGGCGATGCTCGACCGGGTCTTCGACAGGTTCGAGCGGCTCGGAATGACGGAGGCAGGCATGGAGGGCAGCGGTCTTGGCCTTGCCTTCGCGAACCGGATCGTCGAGCTGATGAACGGAACGATGAGCGTCGAGAACCATCCCGGACGCGGTGCTACCTTCCGCATCGACCTTCCAGCCGCGTAGCGTTAGCGGTTTCAGGGAACTCGAACTCGATGGTGGAGGCAGTGCCGCCCCGCTCTCGAAGTCTCAGATGGTCACGCGAAGGCGGGAATCCAGTGCAGCTCCGCCGACGGAGCGACTGGATCCCCGCCTTCGCGGGGATCACGATGCCGTCGGCTCGCGAGACTTCCTGGCAAGCTTGGCTCGACTACTAGGTGGTTGGCCGACCCGCGAGCAGCTTCCGGGAGAGGCGGCGTGCGAGGGCGATGATAGTGAGCACGGTCGGCCGACAGAGCGCCTCCGGGAAGACACTGGCGTCACAGACGTAGAGCCCCCCAATCTCGGTCTCCAGGTCGGAGTTGACGATCTCGCCGATCCTGACCGTGCCGGAAGGGTGGGTGCCCCTGAGCGGGGTCGTGAAGATGGAGTCGTATTCACAGCCCGCGAGCCTCAGGATTTCTCCGGCAACAGTCTCGGCCTGAGACAGGCGAGCGCGATCGGACGGGGTCAGGCCCTTCCTGATCGTGGCGTTCTCCGTGACCTCCCCGCTGATCTCGTCCTTCAACTTGATCATCACGCCCATCGTTCGACCCCAGCGGCGCCAGGTAAGCGGATAGCCGGGTCCCTTGGCCGCCATGACGATCGGGTACATCAGCCAGGGGTCGATCAGGGTGGAATAGAGCACACCGAGGTCATCGTCCGGGAAGCTCCAGGTCATCGGTGGCTCAGCACCCTGCCCCTTGGTACGCGAGTAGCCGTACACCATCACGGTGGTATCCATCGTCATGCCACGGCCTGCTCCTTCGATGCCACTTCTACGAAGGAGCGCGGCCGATCCGATGCCCCCGGCCGCCACCACCACACGCTCGGCACCCAGCTCGAAGGGTCGGCCATCCACTCGACCCAGCACCGCCGTCACGCACCCTTCTTCGATACGTAGCTGGTCGACCTTTGCCCGCGTCCAGACCTCCGCACCGGCCTGTACGGCATCGTCCACCCACTCCGCAGCGTTCCACTTCGCACCGCACCGGCACCCCAGCATGCAGCGCGCGCCGCAGTCGAACTCGGCCGCCCGGGCCGGCTGCATGAACTTGTCCTGCGCCTCCCACCTCATCCCGAGCTCACCCGCTGCCTCGGCGATTCGGGTGGACGCCACTCCGCACAGCTCCGGGGGGAGTGGGGCGACTTTCAGCTCGCCGGCCGCCGCGACGGCATCCTGCTCGAGGTCGATCCCATACCGATCCAGCCACCACGATCCAGGCGGCGACGAGCAGCCACAGTACATACTCGTCGCCCCCCCGAGCATGAGCGGCCGGATCACGTTCATGCCCTCGTCGGTGAAGAGCAGCCCACCCTTCTCCGCATAGAGCAAGGACCCGGGATACGTCCCGTACAGCCGACTGGGCCTCCAATCCCGCCCTCGTTCGAGTAGCAGGACTGGTTCGCCCGCGCGTGCCAACTCGCGAGCGACCGTCGCCCCTCCGGGCCCCGATCCGATTACGATCGTACGTTCAGACGCCATCTCAATGCAGACTCTATCCTCGTGCTCGTACCCAGATTGACGAGCGGCCGAAGGCGGGGAGTCGGGCCCGTTTGCCCGGTTGGCCGCCGGAACTTGTCCGGTCGTCCGCGGTATTTTGGCCCGGTACTCTTATCGATTGACCCACATCGCATTATATCCGACGGATGAGTCGCACCCGGCAAGCCGTCGTGACCGCCGCTCTTCTCGTCGGCTGCTTCGCACCGCTCGTAGCACAGCAACCCGACGGCCGGCAGTGGGACGACGACCGCGTCCTCGAGCTCGTGAACAACGGCATCGAGAGGCGAATGTCCGAGGTCGTGGACACTGCGCTTCAGAACTACTCCGCCGACGCGCGTGGCTTCGTCTACTTCATTCTGGACGCTCCGGAGCTGGACCGTCAGACCCTGGTCCGCACGGACCAGGTGGCCGTCGAAGTCTACTGGCGCGCTCCCAACGAAGTGCGGCAGCGGATCGTCGGTCTGCGGGAGCGCCGTGAGCTGCCTGTCTCCCGGCTCTACTACTACCTCGACCGCTTGACCGTCGTCCAGGACAACTACGGGCAGGGGATCGTCATTGCGGATGGCGACAATGTCAGCGACGTACCCCACCCGGTCGGTGCCGGCGCTCCGGAACACTACCACTACAGCCTGGTCGACTCGCTGACGCTTCGGCTTTCGGGCATTGACGAGCCCGTGCAGGTCTACGAGGTCCAGGTCCGACCGCGGGACCCCGACTCGCCGGCGGTTATCGGCACGGTCTTCCTGGAGGCGGCGACCGGCGCGTTGGTGAGGATGAACTTCACCTTCACACCGTCTGCTTACGTCGACCCGCGACTGGACCAAATCAGCGTCACGCTCGAGAACGGCCTCTGGAGAGGTCGCTATTGGCTTCCCTACGAGCAACGTCTCGAAATCCGAAGAGAGATACCTGAGCTGGATCTTCCCTTCGGAACGTTGATTCGAACCCGCATGCAAATCGGCGAGTACCGCTTCAACGAGGGAGTTCCGGACTGGATCTTTGCTAGCCCTCTTCCGATCACTATGGCACCGCCGTCCCAGCGGGAGTCGTTTCCCTTCGAGCAACCGATCGACGCCGAGTGGCGCCTCGAGGGGATTGGACAGCCGATGGAAGTCGAAGAGATCCGGGAAGAGGCGCGGGCGCTCTTGAGTGAGCAGCTGATCAGCGGATTGCCGCAGACCCGTCTCGGCTTCGGATCCGCATCGGATCTCTTTCGCTACAATCGGGCGGAGGGGCCGACAATCGGGTTCGGCTGGGGCTTGCGACCTGACGAAGAGTCCACCGTTCGGCTTCACGGTGGTTGGTCTTTCGGCGCCGAGCACCCGACGCTCGCCGCGGGGATCACAACGCGAGGCGATACCCAGGGGCAGCTGGAAGCGCACCTCAACGAGCCTCGGGACGTTGGCGGAACGGAGCCGTCGGCCGGCTTGACGAACTCCCTGGCCGCCCTGCTTTTCGGTGAAGATTGGCTCGACCCGTATTACGCCAGTGGTGTGCGAGGGAGCGGTCGGTTGTGGCATCCCGAGGGTTGGTCGCTCTCCATCGAGGCCACGGCCGAGCGTCAACAATCGGCAGAGCTGACCACGGACTACTCGGTATTCGGTGATCCCGATTCCTTTCGAACGGTCCGGGAGATCGACCAGGGAAACCACTTTTCCGGGGACCTCGTACTTCGTCGTGCCGAGCCCGACGTTCCCGGCGGCTGGTCGGCCGAGGTCCGGGGCGGCGGAGGACGCCTCATCGGCCGTGAAGGGGGTCCCTCCTTCGACTTCGGGCGCGTCGAGGGGGCTGCCTCCTTACGCTGGGCATGGTCGGCACGCCGCGCAAACCTTGATCTCCACGGCTCGGCTGGGTTCCTGTTCGGCGACGTGCCGCGGCAGGAGCTCTACCTGCTGGGTGGGCGTGGGCCGCTCCCCGGCTACGCGCATAGGGCCTTCGGTGGCAACCAGCACCTCCTCGCTCGGCTGGACGCATCGGCGGATCTCACTCACCCCTGGCTGCGCGCCCGGGCCTTCACCGGCGTCGGCTGGACCGGCGCGAGCGGCAGCGGCGACGAAGCCCTTCGCCTGTGGGGGACTGGCACGTCCGACGGGCTCCGACCTGCCTTCGGCGTAGGCCTCGGTGTGTTCTACGATGTCATCCACGTCGATGTCGCGCGCGGCCTGGGTGACGCCGCGCGCACGCAGCTGATCATCGAAGTACAGCGGCCTTTCTGGGATTTCCTCTAGAAGGCCGCTGATAAATCGCGCAGCTCTGCGTGTTAACAGATGCTTCCTTCGGGCGCCCGCTTC